>DATLTP010000260.1:0-30913 GCA_035533535.1 Bacillota bacterium
CCGCCACTTCGGCTCGGGCCCTGCGGCCTAGCACGCGAAACCGCCAACCCGACCCAGCCGCTCATCGTGACGAATGCAGAGCGTGCCGGAGGTGACTGGCACCACCGGCACGGCCCACGCATGCGTCCACCCCACGCGGCCGGCGGGCCACAGTCCGGCGTTGAGCCTCCGCCCCGCCACCCTTCGGTGCTAGAGGCCACGCGTTGCAACCTCGTCGCCGCCGCGCTGCGGCCGGGCGGTACCGACCGCGCCCGTTGGCGGTGCCCACCCGCCCTATGCGAGGGCCAAGCGTGCGCCCAACCAGTGGCGGTCGAATCCAACGGCCACTTCGCCGTCGAGCCGGATCACCGGAATCCCCTTGCGGCCCTGGGTGAGGGCGGCCATCTCCTCCCGCACGCTGGGCTCAACGACCGAATGATCCACGTAGCCGAACCCGTTTTGCGAAAGAAACTCTTTCGCGGCGTGGCACGCGCTTCAGGTCGGCGCCGAGTACACATCGAGGGAGGGAAGCGCCACGCGCTCGCCGAGCGCCACGGTGGAGCGCCACTCTTCACCGGGCACCGGCGTCTCGATCCCGTAGCAGGTCCATGTCACGGCGGCGGGCTCGACCCGCTGCCCCAGCCACTTCGCAGTGAGGGCGGCAGAGTCTCCGGACGCGGTGTCGACGTCCACGACGCGCCTTCCGCCGTACACCCTGTCGCCGACGACGTGGACCGGACCTCCCGGGGTTGCCGCCGCCGGCTCCACATCAGCCGGCATCTCCACCCGGAAGCGGAAGCCGATGCGGCCGTCTCGGTGCGCCTCGCGCAATTGCGCCCACGCCGCGTCGGTCTTGGCGACGAGCACCAGGCCCCGGTCATCCGGCCGCAGCACGTGGACGACGCCCGGGAGATGGCTGGTCTCCATGCCGGCCAACCACCGGTTGGACTGAAACAGGGCATTGACCAGCGTGCCGCGTCCATCCGCCCCGTCCGGATGGACGGCCATCCCACGCGGCTTCTCCGCCACCAGAAACGCCGATCCCTCGAACCACAGCGTCAGCGGGGTCGCGTCGATAGCCAGCAGAGGACGCTTCTCCACGCCATCACCCTCCCGCATCTTGTTCTGGCATCTCGCACTGGACAACGTCCCGATCCTCGGACGCCCTGCGCCTTCAGGAACTCCATGGCAGCGTCTGACCCAGCCCGACGCGTGGAACACGGCCATCCCATCGATCCATAGCTTGGCGCCTTTTCCCCGGAGTCCTCGCGTCACGCCGTCGGGTCGCGTCGTCGCGGTGCCGGGCGCCTGCGGCCTACGGATCCTGACAGGAGGACGGCCCCCACATACAGCATCGCGCAGCGGGCGGCGGACCTCCGCAGTACTCCGTAGGATGGATCTCCGGACCCACGTGTGGCAACGAACCGTTGCGCAACTGAACGCTGGCCGGCAGGTTCCCCCTTCTGCGGATTCTCGGCGGCCCGGTGGTTGGCGACCAGAGCGGCGGTGCTGATCTTCGGCGCGCGCGCGCTCGAACGTCCCATCCCTGTTGGCATGAGGGGGACGAGCACCAGCCGGGGGCGGTGCCTCGACCCCGCCAAGATCCGCGTGTGGCGCGGCCCCTTGCCGGCCGGGCACGGGTACAATGAATCGAGTGACAACACCTGCGTTGCGCCTGCAGGGCCTGGTCCGACTCGGGGTCGCGACCGGCCTCTGGACGTTCGGCGTGAGCCTTTCGGCACCGTTTCTCGACGCCTACCTCTGGTCACTCCACCCGAGCTGGACGCTGATCGCGGAGTTCAATCTGGCGCAGTTCGGCGCCATGGTGGTCACCTTCCCGGTTGCCGGTTGGCTGGCCCGCCGACGGGGGGCGGCGCTGCCCCTGCGGTGCGCGGCCGTGGTCATAGCGGTGGCCGTTGGCGCCTTCCTCGCCTTCGGGGCGGCTGCCCCCCGCCACGTGGTCGGCTTGGGGATCCTGCTTGGGGTCGGCTGGGGTCTGTACTGGCTGGCTCAGTTCGTCCTGAACATCGACTTCACCCAGCCGGGCCCCGGCCGCGACCGCTGGCAGGCCGTGGCCGGCCTGATGACAACAGCCGCGGGACTGGCGGCCCCCCTGGCCGCCGGGATCCTGGTTGCCGCCGCCGGGCGGGTTCTCGGTTTTCGCTGGCTGCTGTCTGGAGGTCTCACTTTCCTCGCGGCTTCGCTGCTCGTCGCTGCCGGACTGCCATCGGCGCCGGGGGGCGCCTTCCCGTTCCGTGCCGCCGTGCCGAATCGCGTGGCCGACCCGTGGGGTTATCTCCTCTTGGCGCACGGCGCGCTGGGCCTGCGCGACGGGGTATACCTGTTCGCCCCGGCGCTGCTCGTGTTCGCCCTCTCCGGAAGCGTGCTGGACCTCGGCGTGTACCTGGCGGTGACCCAGGGAGTGTCGATGGCCACCTACGCGGCCCACAGCCGGTGGGGCGGCCCTCAGTGGCGGCGCCCGTCACTGCTGCTCGGCGCCGGACTGTCGGCCGCGGTGGGCCTCGTCCTCGCCGCCGGTCTGACGGTGTTGCACGTATGGGCCTTCGGTGTGCTGACCGCGGCGCTCGCGCCGCTCCTCCAGGTGCCGATCGAGGCGTGCACCCTGGATCTGATCGCTCTGCGCGCCGGCACGGACCGAGCGGCACGGGTTTCGCACACCGTCGTCAAAGAGGTCGTCGTCAACGCCGCGCGCGTCGTCAGCGTGAGCCTCATGATCGGGGTTCTCGCCGTGGCGGGAACTGCGTCGCTGCGTCCATGGCTGGTGGCCGTGGCGGCCACGCCGTTCATCGCCTGGTGGGCGGTGAGCCGGTTCCCCGCGGTCCTGCCCGGCCCCGCCTAAATCCTGGCGGGGGCTTGCCGGAGGGATTGCGAAAGGTTGGCGTAAAGGGCAAGCAGCCGGTCGATCTCGGCCTCCGGTGCGAAGCGCGTTCGCACATGGCGGGCTGCCGCCCGACCCAGGCGGCGGCGCAGCGCATGATCGTCGACCAGGCGCTCGGCCTGGGCGCGAAAGTCGGCCGGATCGCCGACAGCATACAGCAGCCCTGTTCGGTCAGTGGTCACGGCGGCCCGGTTGCCGGGGATGTCGGATACAAGCACCGGCCGGCCGCAGGCCATCGCCTCGAGCACCGCGTTGCTCAGCCCCTCGATGCGCGAGGTGTTGAGCACGATGTCCGCGCTCCGGTACAGCGAGCCCATTCTGGTGTGCGGCAACTCGCCGAGGTAGGAGGCCCAGGGCCCGGCGGCACGCAGTTGCTCGCAAAGGTCGTCCGTCGCGGCCTGGTCGCGGGCGGGCCCCACGATGACGAGGCGGATGGGCCGGCCGGAAGCGCGGAGGTCGGCGAGGGGAGCGAGCGCGAAGGCAGGATCCTTGACGGGACGGACGCCGGCCGGCAGCAGAAAGACAACATCTCCCGGCGCCAGATCCCAGGCCGGCCGGTCGCGGCGGCCCGCCAGCGACGCCACGCCCGGGGGGATGACGGTGGCGTCCGCAACCGGATCCGGGTGGAATGTCACCACGGCGTCGCAGCGTTCCAGAACCGCCGAGAGCGCCGGAGACGGCCCCTCGCCAGCGTCCGTGCCCGTCAGGGTGACCACCACGGGGTCGATATCCCGCCGCGCGCAAGCCAGCGCCGCCGGACCCGAGCCCAGGGCGTGCAGCGCGTGGTAGATGGTGGGGCGCCCCGGCAGCGCGCGCAGCTGTCCCGCCTCGCGGATGGCGACCTCCACGCCGCGTGCGGACAGGCCCGCCGCCAGTCGTTCCGCCGTCGTGCGGTTGCCGGCCGTCTCGGGCAGCCCGTCGCGCAGGACGAAGATGACCCGCGTGGAGGCGCTCATGGCAGGTCCGCGCCCTGGTCCGGTGCCTGGCCGCTCCACGGCGTCACGGCCCGGTCACCCATGGCGAATTGGGTGGAAGCGACGCGTGCGCTGGTGGCGGCCGCCGGCCGTATGCCCCACCCACCTGCCCGGCCGCCGCCACGCTGCGCGAGATCCTGGCTCCAAAGGCTTTTGACCCGGACGCTGTTGCTCACTCGCCAAGCTGCATGGGGCCTCACCGGGAACCTCCTCCGTGTTTCCGCAATGCCGGGAGCCAGCCCATGCCCTCCACTATACCGATGCAGCCCCCACGGCGGGCAGCCCGGTCGCGCATCCGTGCGCAGTCTAGCCAGGACCGGCCCGGAGCGGCGTGAGCTCCGAGCGCACCACCTCCGCCCTCGCCAGGGCCAACCCCGCGCCAAGACGCCGGCGCGCTCCGCCTCCGAGCCGCATCCACCGCGACGGCCGCCCCTACACGAGCACGTGAAAGTCCTTGGCGAAGTACACCAGCAGGTACAGGCCGATGAGCGCGAACATCCAGCCGCTGGCCCGCTGAGCCTGCTCGCCCCAGAGGTGGCCCTTCACGGGCATGGCCTGCCGGCCAAGGGTCACAGTCAACAGCAGGAACGCCGCCAGGGAAAGTCCATAGACAAGGATCGTCAGGATGGCAGCGCCGATGTTGCCCGCCGCGAGCGGCGCCAGGACGATGCCGAGGAAGATCGGCAGGCTGCAGCCGTGGGCGCCGGCACCGTACAGGACGCCCACGCCGAAGAGCGACTTTCGCCCGCCGGGTTGCGACCCGGAGGCGCTCTCGTAGCCGAGCAGCGCGGGATTCATCCGGCCCAGCCGGTCGAACACGCCCGTGCGGCCGGCGAGAATGCTGGCGCCAAGCCACAGGAACACGACGCCCAGCGCGGGGATGAGGTAGGCCAACGCGCCGTACACGGCCGCGCCCACCAGCCCCACCATCCATCCGACCACGCCGTAGAAGGCGACGATGCCCAACGCCACCCACGCCGCCCGCCCGATCAGGCTGCGGCGGCTGTCTTCCGCGGAGCCTGTCACCATGAGGAAGGTGGGCGCAAAGACGATGCTGCAGGGGGAGAAGAAGGAGGCCGCGCCGCCGACCACCGCCAGGCCGAGGAGAACCGGCAGGGCGATGACGCCGTGCGCGGCCTGGACGATCGCCGCACCGAAGCGCGCGTAGAGGACGTAGCCCGCAACCGCCACCAAGCCCAGGCCGATCAGTGCCGTCGGCACCCGCGCCGGATCCGCGGGGCGCCCGCCGACGTGCCCACCCGGCTCACGCTGCGCCATGATGATGCCTCCATGCCATGGGATCCCAGTTTCCCGGCATCTCGCCGGCGCGGCGCAGCCGGTCAGATCCGCGGAGATGGTGCCGCGCGCCCGCGACGATCGCGACCCTGTCCGACCGGTGACACGGCACCGCTCCCGTGCTGCCAGCCCATGCTGGCCCCATTCGGTGCGGGAGATCGGTAAGCGGGCTTACACAGCGCGATCTGCGCGCCGGCACGCCCCAGGGCGGACCTCGACCTCTCCCGGCCCGGCCGTCAGCCCGAGGCGCCGAGCTGGTCCGCCCGCAGCTGCCCCGCCTCCCGCCGGTCCCAGGCCAAGGACGTCACGGGGCCGTAGAAGCCCCCGTCGCCGAACTCCCCCTCGACCTCGCACGCAAAGTGCGCGATGCAGTCCCGCAGAACCGGGACGCCCACGCCGGCGTCCTTCAGGGAAGCCGCCGGCGGCTGCACCCCGCGCGCCAGGTCCCGGGCGACCGGCAACTGCTCCTCCGCCAGCAGGCTCAGCGCAAAGCGGCCGGTCCGGCGGATCGCCTCGGCGTCCTCGCCCTGCGCGCCCACCCACATCCGCGGCGGCTCATGCGAGCACTGGGCCGCCCAGCCGGTGACGCTGAGCCGGCCGCCCGCCGTCAGGGCAAAGAGGCCCCATGCCCGCCAGGCATATACAGCCATCATGTCGGCGCCGTCCACGGGCGCGCGGGCGATCCCCTCGCCGGCGTCGTCGAATCCCTTGAAGGGCAGCCGGGCCACCGCGCCGGCGGGGACGCCGCGCTGCTGAATTTCATTGACGGTCAGGTTACGCCGCTCCGGCGCGAGCAGGGCGGCCGCCCCGCACTCGCCGACAGCCAGCAGGAAATCGCCGAGGTCCACGGACTCGATGAGCTTGAAGTCCATGTAGCCGACGGCGTCACGCGGCACCGGGCAGCCGCTCGGCGCGAGGAGGTAACGCGACCGGTCCAGGTGGGCGCCCGGCCGGGGCAGCGCCTCCGCCTCCACCGGCGTGAGGCTCACCGCGAACACCTTGCCGTCGCGGACGATGTCCGCGCCCTCGAACTCCTTGGGAAAGGCCACCACCAGACGCCGACCGGCGCAGGGGGCGACCCATCAGCCGCCGTGCAGGTGCATGCGGTCGCCGGCCCGCGTCGAGATCTGACAGGCGCCCCGAACGCGCGCGTCGTACACCGCCTCCACTGGGTCCAGGCGCGACTTGGTGTCCACGGCCACCCCTCCTCCGAAACCGCGTCCGTGGGGAGAACCCGCGCGGACCTTACAAACCGCGTCCGCGCGGAACAACCCGCGCGGACCTTATAACCCGCCTCCGCGCTGGAGAACCCGCGCGGACCTTGTAACCCGCCTCCGCGCTGGAGAACCCGCGCGGACTTTGTATCCCGCCTCCGCGCCGGGGAACCCGCGCGGACCTTGTAACCCGCCTCCGCGCCGGGGAACCCGCGCGGACCTTGTAACCCGCGTCCGCGCTGGGGAACCCGCGCGGACCTTACGGCGACAGCACGACGCCGTCCCCGGCCTCGACGTGCCCGATCTCCCACGCCAGGCCCGACTCCCGCAACTTGGCGGCGCCGTCCGGCGGAACGGCCACCAGCAGGCCGCCCGCGGTCTCCGGCGAGAACATCAACCCCCGGAGCGCCCCTTCGAGCTCGTGCGACGCGCGCACGCGCGCGCCGAAATAGGCCTCATTCGTAGCCGCGCCACCGGGAAAGTGCCCTGCGCGGGCATGATCCAGCGCGCCCGGCAGCAGCGGCACGTCCGCCACGTTGATCACGAACCGGCACCCGCCAGCCTCGGCCATCTCCAGGGCGTGGCCGACCAGGCCGAAGCCCGTGACGTCCGTGCCGGCGTGCAGGCCGGCGGCCCGCGCGGCCGCCGCGCTGGCACCGTTCAGGGTACTCATGCTCGCGATCGCTGAGGCGATCTCCGCCGCGGAGGCATTCCCCTGCTTGCCGGCGGTCGTCACCACGCCCGTGCCGATCGGCTTGCTCAGCACGAGACGGTCGCCAGGACGGGCGCCACCCTTCCGGACCACGCCCTCGGGGTGCACGAGGCCGATGACGGCGAGGCCAAACGTCGGCTCGTCGCCCCGCGTCGTGTGACCGCCGGCCACAACCGCGCCTGCCTCCCGCGCCTTCTCGGCGGCCCCGTGCAGGATCTTGCGCGCCACCTCAGGCGGCATGTCGTCCGGGAAGCAGGCCAGGTTCAGCGCCAGGAACGGCGTCCCGCCCATCGCGAAGACGTCGTTCAGCGCGTTGGTGGCGGCGATCGCGCCATAGGCCCACGCATCGTCGACAACGGGCGGGAAGTAGTCGGCGGTGAACACCAGCGCCCGCTCGGCGTCCAGGCGGTAAACCGCGGCGTCGTCCGGCTCGTCGAGGCCGATCAGCACATGCTGGCGCATGGCCGCCGGAAACAGGTCCGCGAAGCCATCAATGATTTGCGCCAGGGACCCTGGCGCCTTCTTGGCCGCTCAGCCGGCGCAGGAGGCCATGCTGGTCAGGTGCGTGAAATCCCGAACCGCCATCTGTGCTCCCCTCCGATCGCGTTCCGTTATATCACAGGCTGCGACTCGGGCGATGCTGGGCGCCAACGGTCTGCGAGCCAGTCGGGCCGGACCGGACGCGGCGGCGCCGGCTTCCACGTCCACGCCTGCAGGCGCGCCGCTTCCAGCAGGCCGAGCGGGGCAAAGCCGGGCGGGAAGATGGGCCAGTCCCAGTGCAGGCGCTCCTTGGGCTTGACGATCCGGGTGCAGGCGAGCGCCGCCGGGGTCAGGGTCGCGCCGTCGGCGGCCGGGTCGGCCAGCAGGCGCGCCGCCGCCATCAGGAAGCTGGCCGGGGGCACGGCGACCGTTCCCAGGGGCACGGCCTCCGGTATGCGCCCGTGTTCAGCGATGAACGCGCGGCAGTGGCGGGCCGCCGTCACCAGGGCGGCGCGGTCGGCGGCTGCGGGCGCCGGCAGGAGCGGCGCGGCGGCGGCGGGTCCGTTGCAGGGTCGGATCGTGGCGGATCGGCGCAGCTCCGGGTCATCGGCGAGGGCCGCGCCCACCAAGGCGAAGATCTCGGCGGGGGAGATGGCAAGCCCGGCGCAGACGGCGGCGTTGGGGCCGCTTCCCGCCAGGCTGGCCAGGTCGCGGATCGCCGCGGCCGGCACGAGCGCGCCAGCGGCCAGGTCGGGATGGCGCCGCGCGAGGTCGGCCGCGGTGACGAAGGAGGCGCCCATCCGCTGCAGGGCGTCGAGGTAGCCCGCCAGGGCCGCCGCGGCCGCGTCCACGTCGGCGGTGGGGCGTACGGGCGCGGGCCGCCAGTCCTGGGGCGAGGCGCTCTTGCCGCCGGCGAAGTTCACGGCGTCCCAGAACGCCTCCGTGCAGAGCTCCGTGGGATGGGCCACCACGCAGACCGGAGCTGCGGCCCCGGTATCGCGGCCGCGGCGCACGACATCGATGGCTTCCGTCAGGTTGCGGGGCAGTCCCGAAAGGAACGGCTTCGGCGCGGACACCGGCGGGGACCAGTGCAGGACGCCCCCGTAGCGGCAGGGCACCGCACCCACATCCAGATAGGAGTTCCAGGCCTCGCTGAACTCCATGGGGACGCCCCAGCTGGCGAGCACAGGCAGGGCCGAGGCCGTCCAATTGCCGCCCGGCTGGGTCCAGCAGACCGGCGGACCGAACGTCGCGGCCACCAGATCGAAACCGGCGCGCTCGCGAGCCGCGAAGGCCGCACAGGCCTCCTGCCAGGGGAGCGGCGCCAGCTCCTCGGCGATGGTCGGGTGCATGCTGTGGGTGTCGGAGTGGTAGCCGACGGCGTGCCTGCCGAGGCGGCCGACCAGGTCGGAGCGCCCGCGACGGCGCCAGGAGCGCAGCTTTTCGCCGACCAGGGGAAAGGTGGCCGTCAGGCCGCGCGCATCCAACGCGTCGAGGATGCGGACCAGCGCGTCGTCGCTCTCCGGCGTCAGGAAGTCCTCCGTGTCGAGCCGCAGCGCGACTTCGAACCCGGTCCCGGCCTCGGTGGTGGTGCTCACCGGCACGCCCCTTTCGCCTGCACCCTGTGTGCGGGTGCGCTCGCTGCGCCACCCCTGCCGCACTGTCGCCCCGGCAGCGTCCGTGGTGGCCTGAACGGCAGCCGCCCGCGTGGACCTGCGCCAGCGCTCACGGCGTGTCGCCCAGCGGCAGGCGCTCCTCCACGAAGGCGAGGAAGGCCGCGGCCGAGCGGTTCACGTGGCGGCGGTCGTAGATCATGATGACGGGTCTGAGGATCGCCAGGTCGCGCAGCCGAAGGGTCACGACGCCGCTCTCGCGCCGCGCGGCCAGGACCGACACGAAGCTGACGCCGTGGCCGACGCGCACGGCCTCCAGGACGGCGTGCGGGCTGGCCAGCTGGGCGACGACGCGGTGCGGCGGGAGCTCGAGGCCATGCGCCTGAAGGGCCAGCGCCACCGCCGCCCAGGTGCCCGACCCCGGCTCCCGGACGATGAACGGCTCGCCCGCAAGCTCGGCGACGTCGACCGACTCACGGCCCGCCAGGCCATGGCCCGCCGGCACGGCCAGGACGACCTCGTCCTGGTAAGCCTCGCGGCTCCCGAGGTGCCTGTCCTTGCACCGCCGGCCCAGGAAGCCCACGTCGCAATGGCGCGCGCGCACGCACGCCTCCACCGTATCCGAGTTCATCACGGGCATGTCGAAGCGGATGTCGGGATGCAGCCGCGTGAATTCGGCCAGCAAGCCGGGTAGCAGGTACTCGCTCGGGGTGGTGCTGGCGGCGATGTGGAGGGTGCCGTGCAGCGGCTCAGGCCCCTGCAGGGCGGGCACCAGCGCGTTCCATTCCGCCAGGGTGCGGTTGGCGAGGCGCAGCACAGCGAGGCCCTGCCGCGTCGGGGTGACGACGGGCCGCGTGCGCTCGAAGAGCTCGACGCCGAGCTCGTCCTCCAGGTGGCGGACCCGCCGGCTCACGGACGGCTGGCTCACCTTCAGCGCCGACGCCGCGGCACTGAAGCTGCCCCGGCGGACCAGCTCGACAAACGTGCGCAGGTCGTCGCTGTCCATACCCCTTGATCGGCCTCCATGCGGTTCACGCATAATCGCTTGCCGGCCGGCCCGCAAGCCCGCTACGGTCTTAGCCGGATGCTTTCGGATAGGAAGCGAAGGTGGCGACGGTCTATGATTGCCTCGGAACCGGCTCCCCGGCAGCATCGTGACGCCTGGGCCCGTTGGGGCGTCGTCCTCTTCACGGTGATCGCCGTGGCCGGTCTCTTCTACGCCAAGTGGGATCCCTACTACCACAAGGCGTTCTTGGCTGCGGCCAAGCACAGCATCGGCGCTTCCATCGTCAGCGGCAGCGCCGCGGCCGCTCCCGCCCCGAGCTGGCAGGCCGCCATTCACTTCGCGATCTCGTACGGGCTGGCCATCTGGGAAGCCCTGGTCGTCGGCCTGCTGGTCGGCGCCGGCGTGCAGGTGCTGCTCCCGCGCGACTGGCTGCTGCGCGTGCTCGGCCGCGCCGGCTTCAGCAGCACCGCCATCGGAGGTTTGGCCGCCGTCCCGACAATGATGTGAACGTGCTGTGCTGCCCCACCGGCGGTGGGGCTCAGCAAGAGCCGGGCCTCGGTTGGCGCCACGCTGGCCTTCTGGCTCGGTAACCCGACCCTGAACCCGGCGACCATGATCTTCATCGGCTTCGTGCTCGGCTGGCAGTGGGCGGCGCTGCGCCTGGTGGCGGGGATCCTGCTGGTCTTCGGCGTCGCGCACCTGGCCCAACGGTACCTGGTGGCCAAGGACGTGCCGGCCGACGCCGTGGCGGCCCGCGACCTCGCGGGGTCATCGGAGGCGGACGCCCGCCCGATGCTGGTGCGGTGGTTGCTGGCCATCTGGCAGCTCTGCGTGGGGCTCCTGCCGGAGTACCTCGTGATCGTGGTGGCGCTGGGCGCCGTCCGCGCGTGGCTTTTCCCGGCCATGAACCCGGCCATCGGCCACAGCCTCCTGCTCATGGTGGGCCTGGCCGTCGCGGGCACGCTCTTCGTGATCCCCACGGCGGGCGAGGTGCCCATCATTCAGACCCTGATGGGGTTCGGGCTTGGCGCGGGCGGCGCCGGGGCCCTTTTGATGACGCTGGCGCCGGTCAGCCTGCCGTCCCTGGTCATGGTCGGCCGGGCGATGCCGGCACGGATCCTGGTGTTCGTGGCGGTCTGCGTCGCCGTGCTGGGCGCGTTGACCGGCTTCGTGGCCCTGGGGCTGCACCTCTAGTAGGCTCTCGACCGTCTGGATGCCGCGGGCCTGCCGCAGCATCCAGACGGGCACAGGCGCCTCTTCCGGCCTCGATCCGGCAGCCGAAGCCGGTGGCCGAAGCCGGTGGCCGAAGCCGGTGCCAACTGTGTCCGTCCGCGCGTCCAGCCCGTGGGTGCGGCCCCTGCATCGCCGCCTGCAGCCCGGGGCCTCGTCCGGGTGCGTCATCCCGACCGTTCGGTGTGGCGCAGCCCTGCCCCTGCACCTCGGCCCAGCCGGTTCGCGGCCCTGCCGCCCTTTCTCCCACTGCGTGGCGACGATGAACTTCTCGCGAGTCTGCTGCTGGGATCGGCCTTCGCCAACCATCCCTCGGCGTCCGCCGCCGGGGGCTGCGCGCGCTCGATCCGCTGCAAGCCGTCCGCCTGGGTCATCGACGACGGCCACAAGCCGCTCGCCTACTGGGTCGGCGGCGGCAGCGGGGAGGCGCGGGCAGAGGTGAAACGCGAGCGCCCCTACCCGAGCTGGGTAGGGGCGCTGTTCGCGGCAGAACGCTAACCCGCCCGCAGGCGGCCGTCCACGTCGCCCTCGCGCAGCTTGCGCAGGGCGGCGCCGATGATCTGGCGCATGCGCTCGCGGGTGACGCCAAAGCGGCGGCCCACATCCTCGAGGGTGTGGGCGTGGCCGTCCGCCAAGCCGAACCGCAGACGCAGCGCCTCCCGCTCCCGCGCGCTGAGGCTGTCAAGGGCCTCCGCCAAATCGGCCCGGGTCACCGCCGACACGGCGTCCTCCGCAGCCGAGGCGGAGTCGGCGACGAAATCGCCCAGGACGCTTGCGTCATCCTCGCCCACCGGGCTGTCCAGGCTCACGGGATCCTGGCCCGCCTGGATCAGCTCGGCCACCTTGTCGGTCGGCCGTCCCACGGCAGCGGCAATCTCCGCCCGCGTGGGCTCGCGGCCGAGGTCCATCTGCAACCGCTGGGCCATCCGGTTCACTCGGGTCAGGGCATCGACCGTGTGCACGGGAATGCGAATGAGGCGCCCCTTGTCGGCAAGGCCGCGCGAGATGGCCTGGCGGATCCACCACGTGGCGTACGTGCTGAAACGGAATCCGCGATCCGGGTCAAACCGCTCGACGGCCTTCAGCAGGCCGAGGTTGCCCTCCTGGATCAGGTCCAGCAGGTCCAGGCCCTTGCCGGAAAAGCGCTTGGCGATGCTGACCACAAGCCGCAGGTTGGCGGCGGCCAGGCGGCGGCGAGCCTCGGCATCGCCAGCTTGGACGCGGCGGGCCAGCTCGATCTCTTCGTCCTTGGTCAGGAGCGGCGTGCGGCCAATCTCCTGGAGGTAGGCGTGCAGCGGGTCATCGACGGCCGGGGCGGCCGGCGCCACGTTTTCCTCATCCTCGAGCGGTGTCAGGACCGGGGACATGAGTGGGAGCCCCCCTTGCGGGATAATTGAGTCTATCTAACCACACCCTACTACGTTTTGCAAAGTACTCCGGGTGCACGCCATACGCTACCGGAGGCCCTCATCAAACTGGATGCGTCCACCCACGATGGTGGCTGCCACGGGAATGGCCGCAATCTCACCCGGGCTCACGCACGTGGGGTCGGCCGCGAGGATGGTGAAGTCGGCCAACAGCCCCGCGCGCACACGGCCCCTGCGGTTCTCCTCGCCGCTTGCGTACGCAGAGCCCACCGTGTAGGCGGCGATGGCCTCTTCCACCGTGAGCCGCTCCTCCGGTTGGTAGTCGGCGCCCGAGCCCGTCTTCTGGTTGACGGCGTCGTGAATCCCGAGCAGCGGGGCTCCATCCACCACCGGCCGGTCGGAGCTGCCGGGCAGGGGGATGCCGTGGTCCAGGTAGCTGCGCTGCGGGTAGCACCAGCGGGCCCGCGCCTCCCCCAGGCTGCGCTTCATCCCGTCGCCGATGGCGCCGATGAAGTGCTGCTGCGGCACCGGGATGACGCCGAGGCGCTTGATGCGGAGGAGCGTCGCCGGGCTGACAACCCCGCAGTGCTCGATGCGGTGGCGGGGGTCGGGTCGCGGGTGCAGGCGCATGGCCTCCTCGTAGCAGTCGAGCATGTAGTCGACGGCGCGGTCGCCGATGGCGTGCGTGGCCAGCTGCCAACCGCTCCGATGCCCGTCGATGCACCACTGCCGCAGCCGGTCCGGCGGCGTGGCGAAGAAGCCGGCGTTCTCCGGCTCCGGGGCGTACGGGTCGTGCATGGCAGCCGTCCGGCCGATGAGGGAGCCGTCCGAAAACATCTTCAGGGGCCCGATCCGCAGCCAGTCGTCGCCCCAGCCCGTCCGGATGCCTTGCTGGAGGCCAAAGAAGTCGCCAATGCGCTGAACCTGGCTCACGTGGACCATGAGCACGGAGCGAATGCGCATCGCCCCCTGGTCCACCGCCTGACGGTAGGCGTCCAATTCAATGGGGGAATGGTGGCCGATGCCCGCCTCCGTGTGGCCGGTGATGCCCTCGCGGAGGTAGACATCGCTGGCGGCCCGCAGGGCGGCCACGATCTGGTCCGTCGGATACGGATACCCTGGCTGCCGGAGCAGCCCCTGCGCGTGCTCCTGGAGCAGGCCCGTGGGCTCCCCATGCTCGTCGCGGACGATGAGGCCGCCCTCGGGGTCCGGGGTGTCGCGCCCGATGCCCGCATCGGCCAGGGCCCGGCTGTTGGCGACGCACATGTGCCCTGAGTTCTGGCGCGCCACCACGAAATGGTCCGTTGAGACCTTGTCCAGGTCCCAGCGCGTGGGGTGCTGGCCACCGGGGAGCTTGTTGTTGTCGTAGCCCGTGCCGACGACCCACGTCCCAGGGGCCAAAGACTGAGCACGCTCGCGCAACTTGGCGACGATCGCACCGACATCGGGCAGACGCAGCGACACCGTGCTCAGATGCATCCCGAAGTTGAGCATGTGGTCGTGAGCGTCGTGAAAGCCCGGCAGCACCGTCTTCCCGCGCAGGTCAAGCACTTCGGTACGGGACCCGCGCAGGGCGAGGATGTCGTCCCGTGAGCCGACCGCCAAGATTCGGTCGCCGCGGACGGCGACCGCCTCCGCCCGTGGCTGCCCGGGATCGACCGTGACCACCGTCGCGCCGGTTAGGATCAGGTCGGCGCTCACCACGCGCAGTTCTCCCTCAGGGCGGGGTTCGCGAGAGGAGGAACCTCGTCCTGCGGGACGAACCGCCGGGACACACGGCTTGACGGATGACCAACTTCGAGCGGGACGTCGACCAGCACGCCCGGGATTACCTGGCGGCTCCGCGCGCCGACTGCCGGCAGCCATACATCACCGGCCAGGCGATCGGCGTGCGGAGGGTGGCGGTCCAGACTGCCGCCACCCCGCGCGAGCTGGGTTGCGACGGCGTCCAGGTGCTGCAGAAGGGCGCACGCGCCCAACGAGAGGACCCGCGTCGCCGAATACGTGCAGGGGATCAAGTTCATCGGGCGGCTGCTGGAGCGGTTTGCCCTGGCGTGGCCGCCGCCGTGCAAAGCGGGCACCAAAGCGGGCACCGCTTCAGGAGGGAGCCGGCGGCTCATGCGGGTTCCAGAGCGTGAAGCCTTCCAAGCGCGCAGCTCGTTCAAGCTGCGCATCGGCGGTCACGAAGTCCACGCCGCCGGGGTCAGCGGCGGTCCACGACAATGCGGCAGCCAACTGCAGTGCGTCCGCCGCGCGGAGGACATGGACCGCCAGCAGGCGAGCCGCCCGACTCCGTAGCTGGGATGTCGGCATCACCTCGATCCAGTCTCTGGACAGCGCGTCGACGCGTGCCAAAGCCGCAGAGGCCTGCGGGTCGTCCAGCCGTCCTTCGCGAAGCAGGCGAGCGACGGCGGACGCGCACTCCACCGGCGTGGCCCACCATGCCACGAGCAGGGGGTCGGAGTGATACCACTTGCGCGCGATCGATGAGCTGTCCTGCTCCACACACAACAGGACGAGCGCGGACGAATCCCAGAACCTCATCGGCCCTCCGCGCGCTCGGCGAGGATGGCGTCAACGGCAGCGTCGCCCGGCACCCGGGGCGCCGGCGTGGTCCAGAACCAGTCCGGCAGGGCCTGCTGGCGGGGGCGCAGGACACCGGTCCGGATGAGGGCTTCCGTGCGCTGGTCGATCGATTCGCGCGACAGCAGCGGGACGATCTTCGCCACCGGCCGGCCGCGATCCGTGATGACCACCTCATCCCCAGCGGCAACCTTCTCCAGCCAAGCGCTGAGATGAGCCTTCAGGTCCCTTATGTTCGTGACCGCCATGACCTCACCACCATGACCATTGTAGTCATTCAAGAGACGCAACGTACCGCTGCGTTGGGAGGTTCACCAGCCCTCGGCGCGCTCGGTGAGAACGGCTTCCGCCGTCTCATTGCCGGGGACGCGCGGCCGCGGCATGTTCCAGAAATCAGACGACAGCCGCCGCCACAGCGCTCGGAGGACGCCGGCTGCGATGCGTCGGATTCGTCCGCTCGTCTTCGGCCTCGAGGCTGCGGACGGGGACGAGCCTCGCCACCGAGCGGCCTCGATCCGTGACGACCAGCTCTTCACCGCGGTCCGCAGCTTCCAGCCATGCGCCAGGTGCGCCGTCAGGTCATTGACGCTCGTGAACGCCATGACCCCGCCCCAATCGCCATTCCCAGTCACCACCGGAACCAAAAAAGCCGCGACGCTCACGCGTCGCGGCACGAATGCGTATCTGGCTCGGCCTTACGCCGTCTCTTCCTTCTTGCGCTTTCGCGCCACCAGGATCGGCATCTTCTTGTCGTTCACTGCGTCCTGCGTGATGACGCACTTGCCAATGTCCACCCGCGAGGGCATGTCGTACATCACGTCGAGCATGATCTCCTCGATGATGGCCCTCAGGCCGCGCGCGCCCGTGTGGCGCTTCTGCGCCTGCTGGGCGATGGCCCTGAGGCTGTCCGGCTCGAACTCCAGGTCAATGCCGTCCATCTGGAAGAACTTCTGGTACTGCCGCACCAGCGCGTTCTTCGGCTCTGTGAGGATGCGCACCAGCGCCTCCTCGTCCAGGGCGTCCAGGGTGGCGATCACCGGCAGCCGGCCCACGAACTCCGGGATCAGACCGAACTTCAGCAGGTCCTCCGGCATGATCTGGGCCAGGATCTCGCCGACCTTGTTATCCTGGCCGCTTGTGGCCATCAGTTCGGAGCCGAAGCCGATGGTCTTGTGGCCGATGCGGCTCTGGATGATGTGTTCCAGGCCGGAGAAGGCGCCGCCGCAGATGAACAGGATGTCGGTCGTGTCGATCTGGATGAACTCCTGGTGCGGGTGCTTTCTGCCGCCCTGCGGCGGCACCGAGGCAACCGTGCCCTCCAGGATCTTCAGCAGGGCCTGCTGAACGCCCTCGCCGGAAACATCGCGCGTGATCGACGGGTTCTCGGACTTGCGGGCGATCTTGTCGACCTCGTCGATGTAGACGATGCCCTTCTCGGCCTTTTCGATGTCGTAGTCCGCGGCCTGGATCAGCTTGAGCAGGATGTTCTCCACATCCTCGCCCACGTAGCCGGCCTCGGTCAGCGAGGTGGCGTCGGCGATGGCAAACGGCACATTCAGGATGCGGGCAAGGGTCTGGGCCAGCAGCGTCTTGCCGCTGCCGGTCGGGCCCAGCATCAGGATGTTGCTCTTTTGCAGCTCGACGTCCTCGATCTTGCCGCCCATGTTCACCCGCTTGTAGTGGTTGTACACGGCGACGGCCATGATCCGCTTGGCCTTCTCCTGGCCGATGACGTACTGGTCCAGCACGGACTTGATCTCACGGGGCTTGGGCACGTCCTTGAGGTCGAAGTCCATCTCCTCGTTGAGCTCTTCTTCGATGATGTCGTTGCAGAGCTCAACACACTCGTCGCAGATGTACACCCCTGGACCGGCGATCAGGCGCTTCACCTGGTCCTGGTGCTTTCCGCAAAAGGAGCACTTCAGCGGGCCCTTCTCATCGGTGAACTTGAACATGCCCTGCCCCGACCGCCCTACCGGTCAGGGGCGGCGCCCCCCTTCTTGCGCGGGGTGTAGACCTCGTCGACGATACCGTATGCCTTGGCCTCGTCCGCCGACATGAAGTAGTCCTTCTCCACGTCCGCATCGATCTTGTCCTTGGGCTGGCCGGTGTGCTCATGCAGGATATCGATCAGCTTCTGGCGGGCCTTGAGCAGCTCCTCGGTCCAGATCTTCATGTCCGCCGCCCGGCCCTGGGCGCCCCCCGAGGGCTGGTGAATCATAACGCGAGCGTTGGGCAGCGCATACCGCTTTCCGTGAGTTCCGCCCGCCAGAAGCACGGCGGCCATGCTGGCGGCCTGGCCGACGCAGATGGTGGCCACGTCAGGCTTGATGTAGCGCATGGTGTCATAGATGCCAAGGCCGGCCTCGACAACGCCGCCCGGGGAGTTGACGTAGACCTGGACGTCGCGGTCCGGATCCTCCGTCTCCAGGAACAGCAACTCGGCGATGACCAGGTTGGCCACCGCGTCGTCAATCGGCGTGCCGACGAACACGATGCGGTCCTTCAGCAGCCGTGAGTAGATATCGTACGCGCGCTCGCCGCGGCTTGTCTGCTCGATGACCATGGGCACCATGTAGTCCCGGATCCCCCGGACGATCTCCTGGCGCTTGGTCAGCGCAACCCTCATGCCTTCGCCTCCGCTCGATCCTCCGGATCGGATCCGGTGCCGGAATCCGCGTCCGGACCCGTGCCGGGCGCTGCTGCGGCGCCCCGGCTGCGTGAAGCCGAGCGGCGCCCCCCGCTGCGGCCGGCCTTGCCGCCCGGGGCGGCGGGCGAGCCGTCAGCGGCCTCCTCCGCGGGGGCGGGGGTGGCTGCCGCCTTGGCGCGGGCACCCGCCGCGCGCGTGGCCTTGGCCGGTGCGCTGGTGGCGGCAGCGCCGCCCTGCTCGGCCGGGGCGCTGCTCTCAACTTCCCCCGGGTCGCCGCTCAGCGCCAGGTCGCGGAGGAAGCGCGCAGCCTTGCTCAGCCGCAGGTCACCGCGCACGTCCACCACGTTCTCGGGGCGCTGCAGCAGGCGGCGGACCTGGCCGGCCTGGGGGCCATACTGCGACGCCATGTCCTCGATCTCGCGCCGCACCTCGTCCGCGGCGACCTGCAGGCCCTCGCGCTCAGCGATGGCATCGAGCACGAGCTGGGTCTTCACCTGGCGCTCGGCGTCCGGGCGCATCTCCTGGCGCAGGTCCTCCAGGGTGCGGCCCTGCTGCTCCAGGTAGGCGGGCAAGACGCTGCCGGCCCGGGTGAGCTGGCGCTCGAGGTCGCGCAGGGCGGCGTCGATCTGCCGCTCCACCATGACGGGCGGGACCTCCACGGTGGCCTCGTCCACAGCGCGCTGGCGGGCGGTGAGGCCCGCAGCGTCATCCGCCCGGGACGCGGCGACGCGGGCTAGTGTCTTCTCGACCTCGGCGCGCAATTCCTGGACCGTGGTCGAGCCCTCGGAGACCTCGCGGGCCAACTCGTCGTCGAGCTCAGGGACCTGCTTCTTCTTGAGCTCGACCAGGTTGACGGTGAAGACGCCGGTCTTGCCGGCGAGGTCCTTGTCGGTGTCGTCCGCTGGGAAGGTCAGCTCCGCCGGGCGCGACTCCCCGGGGCGCATGCCCCGGATGGCGTCCTCGATGGCGGGGCGCAGGCTCCCCTCGCCCAGCACGCCGCTCACGCCGTTCTCGGGCGGGACGGGGTTGCCGTCCACGGCGCCGGTGACGTCCACCGTGACCAGCATGCCGTCGCCGGCCGCGGCCTCCTCTTCGGGGACCCAGCGCGCGCGGCTCTCTCGCAGGTCCGCCAGCGCGTGGTCGATGTCCGCCTCGGTGACGGGCGCGACCTCGCGCGGAACCCGGATGGCCTGATAGTCCCCCAGGGTGACCTCTGGCTTGTTCGTGAAGACGGCCTTGAACTTGAAGGGCTCTCCCGCAGCCGGGATGGCCTCGAAGTCAACCTGGGGCGACTCGACAGGCTGCAGGCCCTCGCGCGCTGCCGCCTGGTCAAAGCTCTTCTGCACCAGCGGGTCAACCGCGTCCCGCCACAGCCGCTCGCGGCCAAGCATGCGCTCGACCAAGCTGCGGGGCGCCTTGCCGCGGCGGAAGCCGGGCAGGGCCACCGTGCGCACGAGCCGTCGGTAAGCGTCCTCCAGGGCCGCCTCCACGTCGGGCGAGTCCACCTCGATGCTCAGGGCCACGCGGCCCTCGGACAGCCGCTCCACCTCGGTCTTCAACTGACCACTCCCGCTCCGGGACGACCTCGGATTCCTAGATTACCAGAAAGGGCCCGGATCCGCCCTAGGCCCCCGGCAGAAGGCCCGGCCAAACACCAAGCAGCAGCGTGGCAAGGGCGCAGGCGGCGATCACGGCGGCGAGCCCAAAGGGCAGGCGGCCCGCGCCAGCATCCTCCCCTGGCTCCATCGACTGCCGAGCGACCTTGAAATAGGGATAAAGCGCGATGACGGTCGAGAACACAACCAGGACGGCCAGGGCCGCGCGACCGCCCTGGACCAGGCCCAGCAGCAGCGCCAGCTTGCCGGCGAAGCCGGCGGTCAGGGGCACGCTGGCCAACGAGAGAATGAAGAGCAGCAGCGCGGCACGCAGCCAGGCCGCGCGGCTTCCCGCCGCCACGCAGGCGAACGCGCCGAATGTGGCCGCGGCGTAGGTGTAGAGGTAGAGAACGAGCACGCCGGAGCTGTGCAGCCCCAGGAGCAGGGCCAGGGCGGCCGTTCCCGCGTTGGCGATGCTGGAGTAGGCCAAAAGGCGCTTCAGGCCGCGCTGGGGGGCCGCCAGGGCGTATCCCAGCAGGAAGGAGGCCACGGCCAGCACGGCGAGCAGGGGTGTCCAAACGGCGGAAAGCGACGGGAACCCGACCAGGAGCAGGTGCGCCGCGGCCGCGAACGCGGCCGCCTTGGTGCCCACCGCCATGAACGCCGTGACGGCCGTGGGTGCGCCCTCATAGACATCGGGCGTCCAGAGGTGGAAGGGAACCAGCGCCAGCTTGAATCCAAGTCCGGCCACCAGGAGCGCGATGCCCGCGTCCACCAGCGGACCGCCGGCGGTGACGGGGCGCATGAGGAAGTCCAGGTGGCCCGTGCCCGCGAAGACCAGCGCGCCGCCGTACAGGACGAGCCCGGAGCCCAGCCCGCCGAGGAGAAAGTACTTCATGGCGGCTTCGCCGCCCGGCCCGGACGGGGCATAGGCCGTCAGCGCATAAAGGGCGAGGGACAAAAGCTCAAGGCCCAGGAAGAGGGTCAGGACGTCGCCGGCGGACGCCAGCAGCACCATCCCCGCGCTGGCCCATGTGAGCAGCGCCAGGTAGCCGGCGGACCGCTTGCGGCGGTCGGCGGCGTCCCCGAGCGGAAGCGGCAAAAGAGCCGCAAGCGCGCCGGCGATGGCCGCCAACGCCCCAAGCAAGCGGGCGATTTGGTCCGGGTTCAGCGAGCCCGCCGCAAACTCCGGTACCCCGGATCCCACCAGCAGCAGGACGGCTGAAGCAGCCATGACCAGAAACGCCACGATGCGCAGCAGCGGCAGGCAGCCCTCGGCGACGAGGTCGAGCGCCAGCAGGAGGACGCCGCCCAGACCCAGCACGGCCAATGCCGTCACGATCACGGGTGCGCCACCCCCCATAGAAGCTGAGGATCCAAGCCGATGGCCAGAATCAGGAGGAAAATGGGCGCCAGCGCCCAGGATACCTTGAGCGGCGGCCCCTCTCGGGCAGGTCCGTGAAAGATCCCCTGGATGGCGCGCAGCATGTAGATGGCCGCAAGCAGCACACCAAGTCCGGCTGCGGCAGCGAGCCAGGGACTGACGGACCAGAGCCCGATGAGGATCAGCAGCTCGCCGGGGAACCCCGCCAGACCAGGCAGTCCGAGAGCGGCCATCCCGGTGAACGTGAACATGGCGCCCATCCCGGGTGCGGCCTTAGCGAGGCCGCCCAGATCGGAGATCCTCTCAAACTTGTCGCTCATCAGAAACAGCGCCACCGTGTAGAGCCCATGCGCCACGGCGAGGATGATGGCTCCGTCCAGCCCCAGCTGGGTTCCGGACACCAGGCCCAGGAACATGAGCCCAAGATGCCCGACGCTGGAGTACGCCAGCAGCCTCCTGACCTGGTCCTGGCGGATGGCGGCGAAGGCCCCGTACAGGACCGCAATGATGCCAACGGCCAGCAGCCAGGGCCGGGCCGCGGGCGACAGGGCCGGCATGGCCACCATGTAAAAGCCGAACAGCCCAGCCTTGCTCTGGACACCGGCCATCAGCGCCGCCGCATCCGAGGGCGCCGCCGTGTAGGCGTCGGCCTGCCAGCCGTGCAGCGGCCACAGCGGCGCCTTGGCCGCGAAGCCGAGCATCAGGCCAAGGAGCACCAAGCCAGAAGCCGGAACCGTGACCGGCATGGCGAATTGGCCAAGCGCCAGGAAACCCAGCAGCATGAAGAGGCTGCCCGCCACGTTGTAGATCAGGAACTGGGTGGCGGCGCGGCCGCTCCCGATCAGGAAATAGGCCGGGATCAGCATCAATTCCCAAAAGACATACAGCACGATCAGGTCGCGGGCCAGGAACAGGCCGACTGCAGCAGCTCCGAGCACGAGGAGCAGGCGGCGCCGCTGCTCTGGCGCCACCGCCACAACCACAGCCGTGCTGAGGGAGGCCAGCAGGGCCAGGGCGGCGCCGAAGCCCCCCATCGCCAGGCTGAAGTGGATGCCGCCCAGCCAGGGCATGTCGAGGGCGGTCCCGCCGGCCAAGCACAGGGCCACGAAGCCCAGGGCGGCGGGCACGGCCGCGCGGCGCGGCCATGCCAGTCCCAGCAGCGGCAGCACAATCGCCAAAATCATCATCATCGTACGGCCACCCACAGCAGGGCGAGCACAGCGCCCACCAGGATTGTCAGGGCATAGGTTCGGACAAGGCCGGATTGCCAGCCGCGCAGCCACTCCGCGAAAGCCGCGGCACTGCGGCTGATGCCCGTGGCCAGCCCGCCGGTCGCAGCTGGATCACCGGCAGCGATCAGGGCGGCGATGGCGGCACCGGGCCGGACGATCAGGGCCTGGTAGATCGCGTCAAACCCAAACTCAGACCGCAGCAGGCTCCCAACTCCCCCATCCAGCCAGGCGTCGCCGACGGGCCCACGCAGGGCATACAGGCGGTAGGCGATGATGAAGCCCGCCAGACCCAGAACCAGGGTCGCGCCCGAGGTCAGGCTGAACCAGGCGAACGGGCGGACGAAGACGCCGCCCACGATGGCCAGCAGCGCCAGAACCGCCATGGGCCAGCGGAAGGAGAGCCATGACTCGCCGTGGCTGGGCTGGGTGCGGGGCTTGCCCCAGAAGGCCAGGAAGTACATCCGGAAGATGTAGAGCGCTGTCAGACCCGCCGTCACCACACCGAGGGCCCACAGCCACGGATGGCCGTTCGCCAGCAGGGATTCCAAGATCGCGTCCTTGCTGAAGTAACCGGACATCAGCGGGAAGCCGGAGATCGCCAGCGCGGCCACGCCCATGGCCGCGGACGTGGCAGGCAGCTTCTGGCGCAGCCCGCCCATCTTGTACAGGTCCCGCTCGTCGCCACCGAGCGCATGCATCACCACACCGGCGCCCATGAAGAGCAGCGCCTTGAAAAACGCGTGGGTGACGACATGGGACAGGGCCGCGGCGCCGAGGCCCACCGCGGCCGCCATGAACATGTACCCCACCTGCGACATCGTCGAAAAGGCCAGGACACGCTTGATGTCGCGCTGCGCAATCGCCATGAGCCCGGCGAGCAAGCAGCTGGCGCCGCCCAGGATGGCGATGCCCTCCGCCGCTGATGGCGCGGCGGCCAGGACCGGGTGGAAGCGCAGCAGGAGATAGACGCCCGCGGTCACCATGGTGGCCGCATGGATCAGGGCGCTGACGGGCGTGGGGCCCTCCATGGCGTCGGGGAGCCAGGTGTGCAGGGGGATCTGCGCCGACTTGGCCGCGGCGGCAAAGAACAGCAGCCACGCGACCGCCACGGCCGGCACATGGCCCGCGAAGATGCCGCTGTAGGTTGTCTGGCCGGTGCTGGTCACCATGAGCGCGATGGCCAGCATCAGGGAGACATCGCCCGCGGTGTTGATCAAAAAGGCCTTGCGCGCGGCCGCAACGGCCGCGGGCCGCTCGTACCAAAACCCGATCAGCAGATAGCTGGCGAAGCCGACTCCGGCCCAGCCGATCAGCAGGAGCACCGGGCCATCCGCCAGGACGAGCAGCAGCATGGCGGCGATGAAGAAGTTCAGGCCCGCGAAGTACCGCGACAGGTCCCGGTCATGGGCCATGTACGCGGCCGAGTAGGCGTGGATCAGCAGGCCTACGCCGGTCGTGACCAAGGCGAAGGTTTGCGAGATCGTGTCCACCTGGAAGCCGATCGGCACGGACAGCAGCCAGGTGCCAACAACGGTGTCGCCGTGGCGCAGCAGCAGGGCGCCGATGAACGCGATCGCGACCGCGGCGTTGGCCAGGCCGACCACCACGCTGCGGGGGAGGCGGATCCAGGCCAGGACCAGCGCCATGACGAGTGGCGCTGCAAGCAGCGCCATCAACCCTTCAACTCCTTCAGCGCATCCACGTCAACCGCTTCGCCCCGGCGGGCGACGTGCATGACGATGGCGAGGCCGATGGCCACGTCTGCGGCGGCCAGCGTGATGACCAGGAACACCAGGGCCTGGCCGGACACCGTCCCATAGAAGCGGGCGGCGGCCACGATCAGCAGGTTGGCCGCATTCCACATGATCTCAATCGACATGATCATGACGAGCGGATCGCGGCGGACCAACAGGCCGACCGCGCCCACCGCAAATAGGATGGCGCTGAGGACCACATACGGCGTCAAGGCTGGCGCGACCTCCCGGCCAGCGTCACGACGCTGACCACCGCCACAGCAAGGGCCAGGGCCGTCAGCTCAAACGGCAGCAGGTGCGGGCCGAAGAGGGCAACCCCGACGGACTGCACGCTGCCGAAGGCGGCAGGAACGGCCGCAGCGGCCATGCTCGAGCCGCTCAGCGCCGCGACGGCGCCGACGAACGCCAGGGCGGCGACCAGGGCCCCCACCGACTCCCCACGCCGGCCGAGCAGCCCTTCAGGCTCCTTGCTCGAGCCAAGCAGGCTCAGCACGAACAGGAACAGGACCATGACCGCGCCCGCGTTCACCAGGATCTCGACCAGGGCGAGGAACTCCGCGTTCAGGGTGAGGAAGATGGCCGCTGTCGCGACCAGGTGCGCGATCAGCCAGAGCACGCAGTGCACCGGATTCCGCGCCAGGATCACACCGAGAGCGGCCGCGACGGCGGCCGCGCCCAAAAGCGCCAGCGTCAAGGCTTGTTCACCGTGAGCCAGTCCTTGCCGACCAGGAAATCCGACCGCCTGTTGCTGAGCAGGTCATGGCGCGGCGTCAGCTGGATGGCATCCTCGGGGCACGCCTCCTCGCAGAAGCCGCAGAAGATGCAGCGCAGCAGGTCGATCTCGTAGCGCCAGGCGAAGCGCTCGCCCGCGGAGTATGGGGCGCCAACGGGGTTCTCCGCCGCCTCGACTGTGATGCAGTGCGCCGGGCAGGCAGCCGCGCACAACTCGCAGCCGACGCAGCGCTCCAGGCCCGTGTCCGCGTCGCGGTCCAGGATGTGCAACCCGCGGAAGCGCTCCGGGTACTCGCGCTCCTTCGCCGGATAGTCCACCGTCGCCCGGGGCTTGCCCAGGTAACGCAGCGTCGTTGCCAGGCCTTTGATCAGTCCGCCCATAGGTGCATCACCCCCGCACAGCGATGAAGATCGCCGTGCCCGCCAGATTGAGAAACGCAAGCGGCAGCAGCCACTTCCAGCCGAAGTCCATCAGCTTGTCGTACCGCAGGCGCGGGAACGTGGCCCGCACCCACATCAGCACGAAGATCAAAGCACCCGTCTTCAGCAGCAGCCAGATGATGCCGGGAATCGGAGCGGGGCCGCGCCACCCGCCCAGGAAGAGCAGGGCGCCCAGCACCGAGAGCGTGATCGCGTTGATGTACTCGGCCATGACAAACATGGCGAAGCGCAGGCCCGAGTACTCCGTGTGGTAGCCGGCGACCAGCTCCGACTCGGCCTCGGCCAGGTCGAAGGGCGCGCGGTTGCCCTCGGCGGTGGCGCAGATCAGGTAGATGACGAACGCCACGATCTCGGGCAGGAAGAACCAGATGCGCGCCTGGGCGGCCACCATGCCCTGAAGGCTCAGGGTGCCGGCAAGGGCCACGACGGCCAGCAGGGCCATGCCCATGGCCAGCTCGTACGAGATCATCTGGGCCGTGGCGCGGAGGCTGCCAAGCAGCGAGTACTTGCTCTGCGAGGACCAGCCGCCAAGCGACACGCCGTAGACGCCGAGCGACGCCAGGGCCAGGAAGTAGAGCAGACCGCCAGGCGGATCGGCCACGGCCCCCCCGGGGCCAATCGGGACCACAGCAAAGACTGCGAAGGCGGCGAACAGCGAGATGCTGGGCGCCAGCCAGAAGATGAACCGATCGATGCCGGCCGGCCGGATATCCTCCTTGAGCATCATCTTGACGGCGTCGGCCAAGGGCTGCATCAAACCCCAGGGGCCGACCTTGGTCGGCCCGTACCGGAGCTGGAAGAAGCCAAGAACCTTGCGTTCCAGGAGCATGGTGTAGGCAAACGCCGTCAGCAGCGCGACGATGGCCAGGAGGCTCCGGAGGAGCACGGTCAACACTGGACTCATGCCGGGATCACCGCGGCAAGGGCCGCCTGCGGCCCGAGCCCTGCCGCCAGCCGGTCCGGAACGACCACGACATCAGGGTGGACGTCCGCATGAACGGCCACCACCGCCTCCAACTGATCGTTGATCACGACCCGGGTTCCCGGCGCGAGGCCGCGGGAAGGATGCACGATGACCACCGGGGTCGTGGGCCGCACCGGCTCCAGGGTCGGGTCGAAGCGCGTGTTGCCCTGGCCGCCGTAAAGCGTGGGACGGGCAACCAGGTTCCCGACTCGAAGCGGCTGACGCGCCGGAAGGTCCTTGGCCGGCTGCGCAGCCGGCTTCAGCCGCTGAAAGATCTGCAGGTCTGACAACGCCAGCGGTTTGATCACTGCGACCGCCTGCTGCGTGAGGCCACCCAGGTTCGTGAAGGTGCCAGCCCGCTCGAAGGGGCCGGCCACCGGCAGGACGATGCTCGCCCGCTTCGTCACCTCGGTCGGGTAGAGCTCGCTGACGATCAGGACGGCGACCTCTGGCACGGGGACGTTCACGCCGGCGAGCCACAGGGTGTGGATCTTACCAGCGGCGGCCGCGGCCAGGATGTCGCCGTCCACTTCCAACCCCGCATCATGCGCCCCGCGGGCATTGGCCACCTCGTGGACCATCAGGACCGGCGCGCCCAGGGCCTGAATGGCCGCCACCAGCTCGCCGCGGCCGTTCCAGATCACGACGGGGTGCGAGGCGCCCTTCAGATCAATGGTCGCCAGGGCATCCGCCACGCCATCAGGGCGACACAGGATGCGCTCGGCTTCGCCCACGCGCATCCCCGGAACCGGACCCACGTCGATGACCCGCTTATGATGGCGAATGCGCAGATCCAGCACGGGCGCCTCTTCCGCCACGCAGGTGTCGACCAGTACGACCACGTCGGCCTCGTCCAGGTCGCTTGGCTTTGCTTCCGGGACGCCCGGAACCGTCGCGTGGACCTGGCGGCCCACGCGCCAGTCGACCGTGCCGCAGATCTCTCTGAAGGCCCGCGCGGCTTCATTGCTCAGGCGGCCGCCACCCAACCCGGCCACGGGTCCGGCTTCAAGCGCCTTTTGGACTTCCGCCAGCGCCACGTCCCAGGAGACGGGCTCGCCGTGCAGTAGGGGCTGGGTCAGGCGCGCCTCTGAGCGCGCATCGCCGATCGCATACCGCCCCCGATCGCACAGCCAGCCGCCATCCACTTCCGGGTTGTCCCGGGACATCAGCCGCATGAGATCCCCATGCCGCGTGTCCGCCCGCACATTGCAGTGCAGCGAGCACTGCGTGCAGATCGTGTCCGTATGCTGGAGATCCCACGGCCGGGCCTTGAAGCGGTAGGACTTGCTGGTCAGCGCCCCCACCGGGCAGAGCTCGGTGTTGTTCCCCGCAAAGTAGCCAGGGTAGTCGCTTCGCCCCTGCGGGCCGATCACCATGGCGCCGCCGCGGTCGATCAGGACGAGATTTCTCTCGCCGACAACCTCATCCTCAAAGCGCACGCAGCGCTGGCACAGGATGCAGCGCTCCTCGTCCAGCACGAGAAACGGCGGGATGTCCGTGTGCTTGCGCCGCTGGATCTTCTCCTCCAGGAACCGGCTCGCCGGCGGCCCGTAGTGCAGGGTGAAGTCCTGCAGGTCGCACTCGCCGCCCTTGTCGCAGATGGGGCAGTCCAGCGGATGGTTGATCAGGAGGAGCTCCAAAACGCCCTTGCGGGCGGCCTTCACCTGGTCAGTCGTCGTACGAACGACCATGCCCTCGCTGACCGTCGTGGTGCATGCCGTCTGCAGCTTGGGCATCTTCTCGATCTCGACCAAGCACATGCGGCAGGCGCCAGCCGGGGCCAGCTTGGGATGATAGCAGTACACCGGGACGTTGATCCCGGCCTGCCGGGCGGCTTCCACCAGCAGCGTCCCGGGCTCGACGCTGACCGTCCTTCCGTCGATGGTGCAGGAGATCACGCCGACACCACCTCTGGGATGCGCGAGCACGTATGCCCCTGCGCATGCGCGATGAATTCATCTTCAAATAGCCGCAGGGCCGAACCCAGGTAGGTCACCGCGAAATCGCCCAACGGGCACAGGCACTTGCCGCCGCCGATCTGACCCACCAGGCTCTTCAGCAGGTCCACATCCTGGATCCGGCCCTCGCCCGCCTCGAGGCGGACCAGCACCTTCTCCACCCACTTGGTCCCCTCGCGGCACGGCGTGCACTTGCCGCACGACTCGTGCGCATAGAAGCGTTCGCCGATCAGGGCCACCTGCACGGCGCAGGTGGTCTCGTCGCAGACGATCATGCCGGCCGAGCCCAGCATGGACCCCGCGGCCGCCATGGCGTCGAAGTCCAGCAGCGTGTCCAGCTTGTCCGGGGTCATGGCCGCGCTGCTGGCGCCGGCCGGCAGAATCATCTTCAGCTGGTGGCCGTCGCGAATCCCGCCCGCGTGCTCCTCGATCAGCTCGCGAAGCGGCGTGCCCATGACCAGCTCGTAGTTGCCGGGGCGCCGCACATGCCCGCTGACGGAGCAGACCTTGGTCCCGGGGCTCTTCGGCGAGCCGATGCCCGCGAACCAGGCGCCGCCGTTGTTCACGATGCCTGGCACGTTGCAGATCGTCTCCACGTTGTTCACGACCGTGGGCATGCCATAGAGCCCGGCCACGGCCGGGAACGGCGGGCGCACCCGCGGGTGGCCGCGCTTGCCCTCGATCGACTCGAGCAGGGCCGATTCCTCGCCGCAGATGTAGGCGCCGGCGCCGCGGTGGACGAGGACCTTCAGGGAGTACTCGCTTCCCAGAATGTGCTCCCCCACCAACCCGGCCGCCGCCGCCTCGGCCAGCGCCTTCTCCAGGATCCGCGCCCCCTCGTAGAACTCGCCGCGCAGGTAGATCACGGCGAAGTTGCACCCGAAGGCATAGCACGAGCAGATCACGCCCTCCACCAGCAGGTGGGGGCTCTTCTCGATCAACATCCGGTTGCTGTAGGAACCCGGCTCGCTCTCGTCGCCGTTCACGCACAGGTAGCGCGCCCGGCCGTCGTTCGGCAGGAACGACCACTTGCGCCCCGCCGGGAAGCCGGCCCCGCCCCGCCCGCGCAGGTTCGCCGCCACGACCTCGGCGGAGACCTCCGCCGGCGTCATGGTCTTCACGGCCTTCTCGGCGGCGCGGTACCCGCCCCGGGCACGGTACACGCCGATGTCCGCCAGGTCCGCTTCGCCGATGCCGTCCGTCAAAAGGCGCATGATCATCCGCGCTCACCACCGGTCTGCACGGGGGCGGCGACGCCGCCCCCGTCACGAAGGAGCGAAGCGGCGCCCGCCATGCTCAGCGGACCCACCAAACCCTCGTTGTAAAGGCCCGCCACGGCCCTGTCACACGCGGCCAGGCACTCCACCGTCTCCACGGCGAACTCCGAGCCGCAACCCGGCAGCGACCGCAGCCGCGCCACCAACGCGTCGGCCCCCGCCATGGCGCAGGCCAGGCTCCGGCAGACCTGCAGCCGCCGCGCCGGCGGCGCGAACCGCCGGAACATCGTGTAAAACGTCACGACCGAGCTGACCTCCGAGGCCGGAACACCGGCCGCGGCGGCCACCTCGCCAATTGCCGCGTCCGAGACGTAACCGATGCGCTCCTGCGCGCGCCAGAGCAGCGGCAGCACCGCCGACCGGCGCAGCGGGTAGCGCGCCACGATCTCCGCGGTCTCCTGAGGGTGCAGGACCATCAACGGTCCACCTCTCCCATGACCATGTCCAGGCTGGCGATGATCGCCACCGCGTCCGCCAGCAGGCGCCCCTCCAGCAGCCGGGTCAGGACACTGGTGTTGTAAAACGACGGCGGCCGCACGCGCACCCGGTAGGGGTGGGTGCCGCCATCGGATACCACATAGAACCCGAGCTCTCCGCGCGGGCTCTCCACCGCCTGGTAGACCGCGCCCGCCGGCACGTCGAACCCCTGCGCCACCAGCTTGAAGTGGTGGATCAGAGCCTCCATCGAACGGTGGATCTCCTCGCGCGGGGGCAGGGCCACCTTGCGGTCGTCCGTGCGCCAGGCGCCCTCGGGCATGCCCGCCATGGCCTGCCGCACGATCTTGGCGCTCTCCTGCATCTCGGCCATGCGCACCTCATACCGCGCCCAGACGTCGCCGCCCGTTCGGGTCGGCACGTCAAACTGATACTTCTCGTATCCGGAGTAGGGGTGGGTCTTGCGCACGTCCCACGCCATCCCCGCCGCGCGCAGCGACGGGCCGGTCACGCCGAAGGCGATGGCCTCCTCGGCCGTCAGCACGCCGACGCCCTGCACGCGCGCGCGGAAGATCGGGTTGCCGTCGAGCAGCGCGCGGAAGTCGGTCATCCAGCGCGGCAGTTCCTCGAGAAAGCGCGCCACCATTCCCGGCAGCTGCGGCGGGATGTCGTACATCAGCCCGCCCACGCGCATGTACGAAAGGTTCATGCGCACGCCGGCCGTGGCCTCGAACATGTCGAGGATGGCCTCGCGGGCCTGAAAGGCGTAAAAGAACACCGACTGGGCGCCAAGCTCGAGGGCCGAGGTCCCGAGCCACACGAGGTGGCTGGCGATGCGCGACAGTTCGCAGAAGAGGACGCGGATGGCCTCGCAGCGCGGCGGCACGCCGATGCCGAGCAGGCGCTCGACGGCCAGCACGTAGCCCAGGTTGTTGGTCAGCGGCGACAGGTAGTCCATGCGGTCGCTGTCGGTCACGGCCTGCTGCCAGGTGTGGGACTCAAACTGCTTCTCAATGCCGGTGTGCAGGAACCCGATGTCGGGCCGGCAGCGGACGATGGTCTCGCCGTCGACCTCGACGACAAGGCGCAGCACCCCGTGCGTGCTCGGGTGCTGGGGCCCCATGTTGAGGACCATCGA
>DATLTP010000261.1:0-7218 GCA_035533535.1 Bacillota bacterium
TCTCTGCGTAGCGCTGGGCCCCGACGAGCGTGCCCTCCCACTCGGACAACGGTGTGCGCGCATCCAGCGTGAAGAGGCTGAGCCCCGCGGCGTGCAGCAGGTCGGGTACCGCCTCGGAGTAGGCGGGTACGGCGGCGTTGATCTCCCCCAGCCCGCCCGTCCGCGTGGCCACAATCAGCATCGGCACGTGGTAGGCCTGGCCGAAGGTGGTGAGGGCGGTCAGCGCGTTGCCGAACCCGGTGTCCTGCATGAGCATGGCCGCCCGGCGCCCAGCAAAGATGAGCCCGGCCAGGATGCCGACGCCCTCCTCCTCACGCGTGACCGGAAAGGCCGTGACGCCCTCCCGGTCGCGAAAGTGGGCCAGGATTTCGGCGGCGGTGCTGCAGGGCACAAACGGCAGGAACTCGATCTGCAGCCGCTCCAACCCGACGATGATCTCGGCGCTGCCCAGCCGGCTTGGCACGGGCGGGCCACCCCCCGCGGTGGTGGTTCGCTCAGCGCCCCACCACGACCTGTCCGCCGCGGATGGCAAGCGGCAGCGGCGGGACCGAAGCGACCGCGCGCGCCGCGGGTGCCGAGGAGACCCACACAACCGCGAGCGTTTCGGATGTTCCGCACCCGGCAATCAAGACCATGACGCCGAGCAACGCTCGACGATGCCTGTCTGGGCACTGCTGCAGGCAACTTTCTGCCTCCACGCTGTATCATGGAGGCAGAAAGTAAGGAGCAGCGGAAATATGGATCAGCCTTACGTCGCTAAGATTACAAGCAAGGGTCAGATCACCCTCCCCAAACCCCTGCGAGAAGCGCTCGGCCTCGCGGATGGCGATCTCCTGCTCGTCTACGTCGAAGGCCGCGGCGTGCGTCTGGAGAAAGCTGCCGTCTCCACGTCGGAAGAGTTCTTGGATCTGGCTCGCCGGACGGAAGTGCGCTGGCGTAACCAGGGCGTAACGGCAGCCGACGTCGAGGAGGCGATTGGTTGGGCCCGGCGAGGCGACGAGCCGTCCTCGACACGAACGTCCTGATCTCCGCCCTCGGTTGGAACGGGCCCGAACGGCGTCTGTATCAAGCCTGCCTGGACGGCGACGTTGAGTTGTGTACTTCCTGGCCCCTGCTGCAGGAATTGGGCCGCGTGATGGCATACCCGAAGCTCGGATTCTCACTCCCTGACCGTCAAGCGATGATCGAGAACGTGGTGCGCATCGCGCGCATTGCAGTCGAGCCCCAGTTGGTCTCCATCGTCGCCGCGGATCCGGACGATGACGCAGTCTTGGCCTGTGCCCTTGCCACGGCGGCTGACGTCATCGTGACGGGAGACGCGCATTTGCTTGCATTGGGCACCTTCAGGGGAATCCCCATCGTCCATGCCGCAGCGTTCCAGGCAGGATCCTGATACCTCGTCTGCCGGCCCACGCAGAGGTGCGCTGCGCCACGGGTTCGCCCCCGCGGCCAGCGGCGCCAGGGCGGCTCGCTAGGGCGGGTGAGCCCCCGACCACAGCGTCCCCCCGACACCACCCCACCGAAAAGGCCATCCCCGCTCCCTACTTCCGCCGCGGCAGGACGGCCACCAGGGCCAGGCCCGTCATCAGCCAGCCCCCGATCACATCCGTCGCCCAGTGCCAGTGCGCCGCCGTCAGCACCCAGCCCTCGACGAGGGCCCCAAGGGCGGCCGCCGTGAAGGCCCATGGCGAGCCGTGCCCGTACCCCGCGGCCAGCAACGCCAGGGCGTACGACGACCGGGCCGCGTGGCCGCTGGGAAAGGTGTAGGGCAGCGACGGCGCCCGCCGCGTTTGCGGCAGCTTCAGCAGCCGCTCGACCCCGATCAGCAGCACGCCGCCCACGGCCAGGACCGGCTTGTCGGCCACGGCGTGCATGGCATTGCACCAAAAGCGGTTGGGCCCCTCGATGGCCCCCGGCGGGCCGACCACTGGCACATGCTGCTTCTGCAGGGTCTCCGCCAGCGACAGCCCGAACCAGCCGCCCACGAGCCCGGCGCGCCGCCAGCCGCTGACCCCGGGGTACCCCACGGCGACGAGGGCCGTGACGATGCCTGTCGCCGTCAGCCCGCCGGCCACATCCGCAAAGCAGACGGCCGGCCCCAACACCTGAGCCACCGGCGACCCCGCCGCGGCCGCCAGCTTGGTGTCGGGCGCGTGCAGCAGCCCCGCCGCCGAGCCGGCGGCGAGCAGGACGTACAGGATGAGCGAAGCGAGGACGAATTTGCGCCGCATCTGCACCCATCATGGCGCAGAATCCGAAGCGGGGGGAAACGAGTTGCCCGCCGACCTGGCCCCGGCGCTGGAGGCCGCGGAGCGCGCTGCCACGTACGCGGCGACCCGCCGTGACGCGTTCCTGCAGGAGCTGATGCGGCTGCTGCGCGTGCCCAGCATCGCGGCCGACCCGCCCGCCGGAGCCATGCGGCAGGCTGCGGATTTGGTCGCGACCGCCATGGGCGGCCGCGGCTTCCGGACCGATGTCGTGGAGACGGCCGGTCACCCAGCGGTGCTGGCCGAGCTCGACACCGGCGCCCCCGTCACGGTGCTCCTTTACAACCACTACGACGTGCAGCCGGCCGACCCGCTGGCGGCCTGGACCTCGGAGCCGTTTGCGCCCGAGGTGCGCGACGGGTCACTGTTCGCCCGGGGCGTGGCTGACAACAAGGCGGACCTGATGGTGCGCCTGGAGGCCATCGGGGCGCTGGCCGCGACCGGCGGATTGCCCGTCAACATCCGCTGGCTGGTCGAGGGCGAGGAAGAGACGGGCTCGCGCCACCTGCCGTCCGTGGTGAAGCAGCACGCCGACCGGCTGCGGGCCGACGTCTGCCTCTGGGAGAGCGGCGGCCGCGATGAGGGCGGGCGGCCCGGCCTGGTGCTGGGCTGCAAGGGCATCCTCTACGTCGAACTGGCCACGCGCAGCGGCCCACCGCATGACATGCACAGCAGCCTCGCCGCCGTCGTCCCAAGCCCGGTCTGGCGGCTGCTCGAGGCCCTGGACGCCATCCGCGACCCGCAGTCAGGGCGGGTGCGCATCCCCGGCTTCTACGATGCCGCGCGCGCGCCGACCGACGCCCAGCGCGCCCTGCTGGAGAAGGACCCGCTGGACGTGGCCGCCATGCGCCGGAGCCTTGGGGTGCCGCGCCTGCTGGGCAATGACCCCGAGACGCCGGCGGGGGGCGTCGCCCTGGCCGAGCGCCTGCTGTTTTCCCCCACATGCAACATCTGCGGGATCGAGGCCGGCTACAACGGGCCTGGCACCAAGACCATCGTCCCCGCCGCCGCGCAGGCCAAGCTGGACTTCCGCCTGGTCCCGGACCAGCGGGCCGACGTCATCTGGGCGAAGCTGACGCGGTATTTGGCGCAGAACGGCTTTTCCGACGTGGCCGCGCGCCTGTTGGAGGCCGAGGATCCCGCCCTGACGCCGGCCGACCACCCCGCGGTGGCGATCTGCGCCGAGCTGGCCACGGCCGTGTACGGCAAGCCGGCGCGCATCATGCCGCTCATCGCGGCCACCGGGCCGATGGCGCCGGTGGGTGAGACGCTGCACGTGCCCTGCCTGTCGGTGCCCAACATCGCCCGGCCGGACAGCCATGCCCACGCCCCCGACGAGCGCGTCCCCCTGGAGGCGATGTGGGAGGGCCTGCGGTATACGGCGGCCGTGCTGACGGCGCTTTCAGGGCTGGGGCGGTAAGAGCCCCCGGGCGTGCAGGGCTGCGACGACCTGTGCTGCAAACGCCTCGAATTCGTCGAGGTGATTGTGCAGGACGTCCAAGACGGCCTTGGCGTCGATGGCGGAGCCCGGCTCCAGGAGCCCCCCGAGTGAGCTGAGCGTGCGGGTGAGGTCCGGCGGGAGGGCGCCGGCCTCGCCCGGCGGCAGGCCGCGGGCGATCAGGGTCATGATGGCGCGGACGCAGTGCGCCGCCCGTTCGAGGACGCGCTCCACCGCCCACTGCAGGTCTGCGTCCTCGAGGTACTGCTGCAGGGTGACAGGCTGGTGGCGCCGCAGGCGAGCAACCGTATGCAACGGGGCCTCGCGTTGCCGCTCCAGCAACGACTGGGGCGCGGGTCCTTTCGCGACCTGGGCGCACCAGGATGCCCAGATGCCGGCCGTCGCTTCGAAGACAAGCGCCGCATCCTGCCTGACCACCAGCCCAAATGTCGGATCGGCGCGGCGGAGGTCGGCCACGTCAACCTTCCGGCGCAGCCTGGCGGTCAGGTCGACGCTTGCCGTCAGCGCGGGATGCGCAAAGCCCGTTGCCGCGCTGGGGGCAGGCAAGATACCCACATCCAGATCGCTGTCGGCGCGGGCCTGGCCGCGCGCGACGGACCCAAAGACGACCGCCGCCTCCACGTCGCCGCGATCGGCGAAGTACTGGCGCAGCTTTCGCTGAAGGTGAGCGTCCAGAGCCAGCCCAAGCCGCCCCCCGCGCACAGCGTACCGCACGCGGGGGACGGGGGCCCTCCGCGCTCAGCTGCTCAGGATGTACGCCACCACGTGCTGGATGCCGAAGCTGGAGACCTGCGTCGCCGTCCCGTTCACGAACATGTCGATGCGCTTACCCTGGATGGCGCCGCCGGTGTCGCGGGCCACCGCCAGCTCGCCGCCCCGCGGCAGGTAGGGCGAGCTGTACCCAGCCACGTACAGGTGCGCGTTCAGCGGGATCACGCTCGGGTCAACGGCGACGTCGCCCGCGACCAGGGGCTTGCCGAACACGTCGAAGGGGCCGTACGGGTAGTTGTCCTGCAGGCTGGGGCCGTAGGCCGTCGCCACCAGGTCGATGCGGCTCGTGTAGGCATGGCCGTCGATCGTGCCGGCCGTGGCCGGCATGGCCCGCTCCAGGGCGCGCAGGGTGGCGCCGTCCATCACGCCGGTCACCGGCAGGCCCGACTTGCGCTGAAATGCCGAAACGGCGCTCTGCGTGGCGGCGTCGAAGTGGCCGGTCGCGGATGGAATCCCCGTGTAGCCAAGCTGCATCAGGTCGCCCTGCAGCGTGGCGACCGCCGGGCCCTGGGCGCCCGACGAAAGCGCCGTGGTGCCGATCGGCGCGCCGCCCTCGGTGGCCAGGGCGTGGCCGATGCTCGCCCAGACCAGGGCATCCACGTCGCCCGTGGCCACGGTGCCGGGGAAGGCCGTCCGCTCAAAAGCGGTGAGGGCGAGCCACGTCTCCGCCCCGAACGAGCCGGGCGTTGCGGCGGCGTGGCTGTAGCCGAGGTCGACCAGGTCGTTCTGCAGGGTCGTCACGGCGGCGCCCTGCGCGCCAAAGACGAGGGACGGTCCCGGGCTGGCGGCGGCAGCGCCGGCGCCCAGGGCGAGGACGGCGGCGGCGATGGCCGCCGCGACAGGCAGAAGGCGCAAGTGCGGATCCCCCTTTTGTTGTTGCCTGCGGGGTTAGTTGTCGGGTTGGGAGAAGGGACTCCCTCCGCACGCGGGCCGCGCGGATTCACCCCAAAGCGAACCGGGCCATCCCCCGCGCCTGGCCGGCATGGCGGCCAGGCTTCGGCGACTGCGCCCAAGCCTAGCATCGGAGGCCGATTCCGTCAGTTCGGGTATTCGCGGCAAATTCGCGTGAAATGGCACTGAGGTACGGATGAGGAAAGGAAACGCGGCGTTAGCGTGATTCTCCGCCGCGCACCAAGGATTGGGGCGGCCCAAACGGGCCGCCCTGCACGAACTACTGCGTCATCACGGTGGCCGTGACGTGCTGGACTCCGAACGCGGAGACCGCGGCGGGTCCGCCATTGACGAAGATGTCCATGCGCTGACCCTGGATCGCGTCGCCCGTGTCGGCCGCGACGGCCACGAAGCCGCCCTTGGGCAGCGACGGGCTGCTGTAGCCGCTGACCCACAGGCGCGTCCCGATGGGGATGACGCGCGGGTCGACCGCCACGTCGCCGGCCACCAGCGGCTTGCCCGCCAGGTCGACCGGGCCGTAGGGGAAGTTATCCTTCAGCGAAGGGCCATAGGCCGTGGCCACCAGGCTCATCGTGGGCGCGGCCGGGGCGATTGTGCGCTGCGGGTCTGGCTGCACCAGCGCCCACAGGGTCTTGGTGTCGAGGTCACCCGTCGCCGGCAGGCCGGCGCCGCGCTGAAACTCGCCCACGGCCTGCGCCGTGGCGGCATCGTACGCGCCGCTGGGCTTGGCCGCCGCATAGCCGTCAGATCTGAGCGCCTGCTGCACAAGCTTGACGGCCGGGCCGCTGCTCCCGGGCTGAAGCACGGTCGCATCAGGGGCACCGGCGTCCAGTTGGCCAACCGTGTGCGCGCTCTGAGCGTCCAGCGCATTCTGAGTGGGCCGGTCCATCACGCCCGTCACGTTGACGGGGGCACCCTTGGCCTTGAGGTCGGCCTGAACCAGGGCCACGGTCAGCGGCGCCGGCGTTGGCGCGGCGGCCGCCGCTGGGATCGGCGCGCAAAGCAGGGTCGCGCCGGCGGCGAGCGCCGCCAGCTTGGCAATGATGCGCATGAGCAATTCAACTCCTTCCGCGGCCTGCGGGGTCCGCAGCCAGGATGTGCCTGGCTGCTTCCGACGGGTTCGGCGGAAGGTCGCCGCTCGCGATCTGAGCGCGAGTTCACCCGAGCGTGACGTGTGCAACGTCTGCATTCCCCCGCGCCGCGCCGTTACCGGCGCGGCTTCGGCCCAGTTCATGCGTACCCGGCATGCTACCGCGGGCGCCGGCGCCAGGTCACCCCGCGCAATCACGCGGACAGGCAGCGTTCGCCGAACCTGCGCGGTTTCCAGGCGGAATGCCGAGGAACGTGGCGAATTGCGGGCGAAAGCCATCATCCGCGCAGCGAGTCGGATTCTGGCGGCCGCGGCTGCGACCCGGTGCCGCCGATTGCGATGGTACAGGTAGATGGATGAGACCCAATGATGCGACCGAAAATGGGGAGGACCTATGGCCAATACGCGTCCCGTCCGGACGGCTGACCACCTGAACCGCGCGCTCCATCCCGATCTTGGCGCCCTGCGCAAGGCCGTCCAAGAGGCCGACGGGTTCAATGCCAAGGTGGCGGTTTTCGTCACCAACCTGGTCGGCACCATGTGGTGCGCCTACGCATTCACGCTGATCGCGCTGATTGGCCTGCCCGCGGCGCTACATCCGGGCGGCGAGGGCATCGTGGCCTGGATTGCGCAGACGTTCCTGCAGTTGGTCCTTTTGTCGGTGATCATGGTCGGCCAGAACGTCCAGAGCCTGGCCGCCGACGCGCGCTCCGAGAACA
>DATLTP010000262.1:0-6207 GCA_035533535.1 Bacillota bacterium
GGCCTCAACCACGGTCAGCCCCAGGGCCCGCACAGCAGCGACCCCAGCGGCCGTGTGCGAGAAATAGGGGAAGCGGAACAGCGGGATGGGCTGGCCCGTCACGGCCGAAATCGCTTTGACGGACGCCGCCGCCTCGCGCCCCACGGCGGCCGCGCTCATGTTCCCCATGTTCGGGTGGTTCACGCTGTGACTGCCGACCTCAGAGCCCTCGGCCAGAATCGACTTGATCAGATCCGGGTGGCGCTCTGCCGCCGATGCCAGCACGAAGAACGTGGCGCGCGCACCGCCCGCCTTGAGCATCGCCAGCACGCGGGGCGTCTCATAGGGATCGGGGCCATCGTCAAAGGTGAGGGAGACTGCTGGCTGGTCCGTCCGCACGAAATAGACCAGGCCCGTCTGCGTGGCGGCCCAATTGCGTTGATCCTGGGTGAAGGCGTGCGCCGCTGAGTAGGCTCCGCCGACCAGCCCCAGCACGATGACGGCCGCCACGCCCAGTTGCCACCGCCGCAAAGTGATCAGCCGCACGCCGCGCGGCGACCGGGCGCCTCGCCCAAAAGCCAAGGCCATCCCCCCGCCGCGGCAATTTGGAGCGGGTGGCTCGAGTCGAACGAGCCATGCGGTTTGGGCCGCTGCCGCACCCGCGGCACCCGCTCTTGCCTCACGCAGCGCCACGTTATGTCGGGGTGCCTGACGCTAGCACCGGCGGGCACCGCGTTCTGGCATCCCGCGGAGGCGCGGCCCAGGCCGAGGACTGCGGAGCGCACGTTCTACCATGGATGTCCCGGGCATGCGGGCGTCGTGGGTGGACGATCGCCAACGCCTCGCGCGTCCGCGAATGGACCCCTGCCTGCCATCTTGGTTCGGAAGCCAACACGGCAGGCAGGTCGGCGCCAGCCCCCTGGGGCGCGGAGAGGCCGCGAAGGCCGGCTGCGCCCCAAGCGAGTGCTTGTCGCCATCCCCAGCACATAAGCATGACCCCGGGACGGAGGTGGCGGGCGTGGCGGGACGGGCGCCCCGGACCCGGTTCACGGCGGCGATGGATCAGGTGATTCAAAGCCATTTGGCGAAGGCCTCGGGCCGCAGCCGGCGGGGCGAAGTCCGCCAGGCGGTCGCCAGCGCGGCGGCCCAACTCGGCGTCCCTGCCAGCGCTGTGCTCAAGCGGTGGTACCGGATGCGCGAGCAGCAGGTCCCCGCTCCGCCGCCGCCAGCCCCCAGGCGCGGCCGCCGCGCCTCAGCGGCCCAGAATGGGACGGACCACGCCGGCGGCCAAGCGGGCGCCGAGGCCGCGGCACCGAGGCTTCACGATGCCCCACAGCCCAGCAGGAGCGGTCTGACCCCGCTGATCGCCGCCTTCCACCGGGCCCTGGCTTCAACCGCCGCCCGGCGCGCAGAGCTGGCCCAAGCCGAAGCGGAGCTTGCCGAAGTAGCCGGCCAGCTCGCCATGCACCTGTTGACCGACGCCCGGGACACCTGACGCCACCCACGCCGGGGCCCTCCGCGGCCACGAAGCGTGGCAGCCAGGCCGGCTGCCTACGCGTCCGGGTCGGTCAGCGGCAGCACCATCTGCGGTACCTTGACCTCGTGCGACTCGCCCCCGGGGGCCGTGACCACCGCGGTCCCCACGGCGAAGTACTCGATGATGTGGCTCTCCCAGCCATGGCTCTTCTCCTGCAGGCGCACCCCCACGATGCCCTGCGCGGCGACCGTCGTCGCCTCCGATTCCATGCGCTCCATGGCCAGCTCGCGCGCGTCGTAGAGCCCCTGGGTGAAGTTGGTCATCTCCACGTTCTGGCCAACCTGCCGCATCCACTGGCCCAGACCCTGGTGCGCGATGTGGTAGACACAGTTGCCCATGACCAGGGCCAGCGGCCGGTAGCCGGTCTGTACCAGGGTGTACAGATCCTGGCCGGAGAGGTCGCTGGTGAACGGCTTGCCGTGCGGCGGCTTCCATCCCTCGCCGGCAACGGCGCGCACGGCCGTGCCCACCGCCATGAACTCCGCCAGCCCCGGACCCCACTCGTAGCGGTTGACGTCCAGGCGCACGCCCACGATCCCGTCGGCGCCGAGGGCGTCGGCCTCCTCCTCCATGCGCGACATGGCGAGCTCGCGCGCGTGGTAGGTGGCCTGGGTGAGGACGGTCAGCTCCTGGTTCTGGTTCCATGAGCCCCGCTGGTAGCCGATGTGGTAGATCGAGCTGCCGAGCACGAGCCCGAGCGGCTCGAAGCCGCAGGCCCGCACGCAGAGGAACTCGTTGACGGTGAGGTCGGAGGTGAACAGGCCCTTGCCGCCGGAGCGTCCGGTGCGCAGCCGCTCCAGCGCGTGCGCCGGCAGGTCCTTCGGCTCGTTGGTCGCCATCGCGTCCATCGCCTCCCGCAAAATCGTTTGTGAAGCGGGCGCCATGCGGCGCCCGCTCGCAAATCCCGCGAATCAGCGCCCGAGGTCGAGGATGGGGACGACCGGCGGGGACCCGCCGTCCCGCAGGTCCGCCACCGCCGTGCCCAGCACCGTGCATTCGACGAGGTGGTCGGTGCGGTCGGGCTCCTTCTGCTCGATCTCCTCCGCCCGCATGTGCAGCTGCACGCCCACCACACCCGCTGCGCCCGCCGCGCGCGCATCCGCCCGCATCCGGTCGGCCGCCGCCCGCCGGCACTCGGCCAGGGTCTCCGATGTGGCCTGCAGGGGCACGTTGGCCCAGGTCATCGTCGCCTGCAGGGCCTCGAAGCCCGTGATGTAGCTCACACAGGTGCCGACGACCGGCGCGATGGGAACGTAGCCGGCCCGCAGGAGCTTGCTGACCTCGGTACCCGACAGGGCGCTGGTGAAGGGCTCATCCAGCGGCGGCGCCTCCGGCAGGCTCACGGCCGTGCCGACGGCCGTGAACTCCGCCAGACCGGTCGATGGGTCCCAGGCCGCCCGGGCGATGCGGACCCCCACGGCGCCGTGGGCGTGTAAGGCCTCCGTCTCCAGGTGCAGGCGGTCGAGGCAGCGCTGCCAGCCCTCGGCGGCCGCCTGGCTGAGTTCCCGCACCTCGCCGCCGGTCGGCCAGCCGCCGCCCATCCAGGTGCCGCCATACCCCATGCCGCCATACCCATAGCCACTGAAGCCGTAGGCGCCGAGCCAGACCGACCAGTTGATGCGCATGACGGCGCTGCCCATCACGAGCCCGCGGGGGCGCCAGCCGTCGCCCAGGGTGACGGAGGCCTCCCCCACCCCGAGGTCGCTCGTCCAGATGTCCTTCTTGCCCAGGCGCTCAAGCGCGTCGGGCGGCAGCTCGCCCCGCTCGAGCGCCTCCTGGGCCGCGCGGGCCTTGGCGGGATCGGGCGCGGCCCCCTGCGGGGGCCGTCGGAACCATGGCATGCGGATCACCTCCAGGTTCTGCACTCGACCTCACCCGGCAGGCGATGGGACCGCTGCAGCGTCCATCTTGCCCTGCGGCCACCGGGGGCTCGCCCCTTGCCGTGGCGTGCTCGGCCCCATTCGATCACGGAGCCCCCACGTGGATGACCTCGCCGTGCCGATTCAGCAGGGCCAACTCGATTCCGGCCCCGGCGCAGCGAGGGGCGAGACGGGCGGCCCATTCACATGTCACCGGCGCGTACGGCACCACCGCCACCTGCCGACCCGGGGAGGGCCGAGCCATCAGCAGGCCGACCGCCTCGCACAGACCCTTGCGCAGGCGCGACACCTGGCCGGGATGCTGGGTTGCGATGAGCCCGCCCTTGCATTCAGCAATGAGCGTCTGGCCGCCCACGGCCGCGACCACGTCACCCAGACCCGACGTCGGCTCGATCAGGATGGTGCGACCCTCCGCATCGCGGTAGGTACCGCCGTAACTGGTCCTGCCGCTGCTCGACTCCTTCGTGAAGCCGCGCCGCTGGAGCCAGGCGCTAAAGTCGAACTGCTTGCCGTGCTCGCCGTCGGGATGGATATCCACCACCGAGCAGCCTTCCGTCCGCATCAGGTGCATCGCGTACGCGAGGATGACCGCCCCTTCATAGAGGTGGTCCTCCATGCCGTCTGCGGCATACCGTCCGCGCTTGGGAGGCGCCGGGAGCCTGACGATGAGGTCGTCGAAGTGCACTTGGCTCACGGCGTCCCTCTGGTCCGGCGACAATCTCACGACCTCCCGCTGCCGACGCAGACGCTACGCTTGGGCATGTCGCCCACCGGCCGCGCCCTCGGGCAGGGCCGGCCACGGTGCACCGCTGCGCGCGTTCACCGCAGCAGCCGCTCGAGCGCCGTCCGGTCCGCGTCGCTCTGCGCGGAGTGGTCGACCAGCGCCTGCGACAGCGCGTCGATCCACGCTGCCAGCGGCACCTCCTCGGACTTCAGCACGATCCCGCGCACGGCGCGGCTGCGCCGGGCCTCCACCTGGCCCGGGGCCGTCGAGCTCAGGTGGAACCGGTCCTCCCCCAACTCCACGTCCAGGGCCGTCACGGGGTGGGTCTTGCGCAGGAGCCCGCCCGCGCGGTGGACCTGCACGCGCCCCGGCAGGGCGCTCTCCAGCTTCGTGGCGAGGACCTCGAGGAAGGTGGCGTTGTCGGTCGCGTCGGCGCGCAGGGCACCCGCCAGGAGGTCAAACGTGAGGCCGTCGGGCAATGGCACCGCCCCCCGACCACTGTAGCGTAAACTCTGCCCATGGACTTGCCGGAGCCGGTCCGCGCCCTGTGGCGAACCCTGAACCGGCAGGCGCCGACCTACCTCGTGGGCGGCTGCCTGCGCGACAGCCTGCTTGGCGCCAATCCGAAGGATTATGACCTGGCGACGGCGCTCCTGCCAGAGCAGGTGGTCCAGTCCACTGGGCTGCCCGTCATTCCCACCGGTATCCGCTACGGCACCGTCACCGTGCTCACGCCCCTGCCGGTCGAGGTCACCACGCTGCGGGCCGACGGCCGCTACAGCGACCGGCGCCACCCGGACGCCGTGCAGTTCACGAACCGCGTGGAAGAGGACCTCTCGCGCCGCGACTTCACCGTCAACGCGATGGCCATGGGCGTGGACGGCAGCCTGGTCGACCCCTTCAGCGGCCAGGCCGACCTCCAGGGCCGCGTGCTGCGGGCTGTGGGCGACCCGTCCGAGCGCTTCCTCGAGGACCCCCTCCGCATGTGGCGGGCGGTCCGCTTCCAGTCGCAGCTGGCGGACCGCACCGCCCAGGCGTGGGCACTGGAGCCCGCGACCCTCGCCGCCATCGGGCGCCACCGCGCCGAGACGTGCGAGGTGAGCGAGGAGCGCGTGCGCGACGAGCTGCTCAAGCTCCTGGTGTGCGAATCCGCCGCCGGGCTCCAGACCGCGGTCGAGACGCGCCTCCTCTTCATCGCCATCCCCGAGCTGGCCGCCCTGCACGGGTTTGCCCAGCGCCACCCCCAGCACGACAGCGACGTGCTGGTCCACACCCTGCGCGTGCTGGCCGGGGTGCCCGCCACCCACGAGCTGCGGCTGGCGGCGCTGCTGCACGATGTGGCCAAGCCGCAGTGCGTGCTCTGGATGGACGGCGTGACCCACTTCTACGGCCATGACAAGCTGGGCGCCCAGATGGCGGGCTGGATCCTGCGGCGGCTGCGGGTGCCCGGGGAGCTGACTGACCGCGTGGTCGCGCTGGTCGGCCACCACATGTTCCCCTGGTCCGAGGCGGGGCCGAAGGGGTACCGGCGCCTCCTCGCCGAGGTGGGCGCTGACGGGCTGCGGGACCTGGTGGCGCTGCACGTGGCGGACGTGCGGGGTTCGCGCGCGGCTACCGCCGCGTGGGACCTGCCCCCTGGGGTGGCCTCCCGGGTGGAGGAGGTGCTGGCGGAGCCACCGGAAACGTCTCGGCTGGCCATCAACGGCCACGACATCATGGCGGCATTCGGGCTGCCGCCCGGGCCGGAGGTGGGCCGCCTCCTTGCCGTTGCCCAGGACTGGGCGTGGGAGGACCCCGAACGCAACCAGCGCGAGGCGCTGCTCGACCACCTGCGCGGACAGTAGACTCCCGCTCACGCACCCGGTGCTGGACGCATCCGGCGGCTACCTGCGGTCGTACCGCTGCTCGCGCAGCATTTGGCCCCACAGGGGCTTGGGCGCCAGCTCCTCGGTGAGTCGGAACCCGGCGGCTGTGTACAGGCGGGCGGCCCCGACCAGGGGATCCACGGTCCAGAGGTAGACGGGTCCGCTGGCAAAGGCCAGGGCCTCCCCCAGGAGGCGCCGGCCCAGACCCTGGCCGCGGGCGGC
>DATLTP010000263.1:0-4008 GCA_035533535.1 Bacillota bacterium
CCAACTGGAAGGTGAGCCACTCGGGATTGTTGTCCTGTGGCGGTAGGGAGCCAGTGGTCTGGCCATCGACCAGGATCGCAGCGACCGCCGGCGCATCCCCCAGTTGCAGGCGGAGGGTCTTGGTCGCCGTCCACTGCACCGTGCTACCTGGCTGGAGCGTCACATCCGGTACCACCATGGTCCCATCCACCCAGCGGCGCACCCAGCAGGGGGAGGCGGCGATGGTGAGTTCGACGCTCACGGAGGCGGCCCCCGACACCACGTAGGTCCCCTGCCAACCCGTCGCGCTGGGCGCGAAACTGGTCTGCACGTGCGCCACCGGCGGGGGCAGGTGTGCGGCCGCTACGGGCCCGGGGGTGGTCGCCGCGGGGGCGGGCTGGGACCGGCTGGGCGGCGCCGCCCCCGCCACCGCGGCGGGCGGCGGCCCGCCCCGGTGGCCCAGGAGCGCGTGCCCCGCCCAGGCCAGGGCCAGGACCACCACGATCCACGCGAGCACCGTCAGTTGCCGCCGCCGCCGCCGGCCCGGCCTGCGGAGCCGATGCCGGATGGGCCGCAGTCGCGCAGTGGCCACCGGTGGGGCATCTGGCTGGGCCTGATCCGTCACCGCCGCCGCTGCCGCGGTGGTCCGCCGCGCCGCCTTGAATTCCTCGACGAGGGCCGCGCCGTCCAGACCGAGATGGTCGGCGTACGTGCGCAGGAAGCCCTTGAGGTACACATCGGGCGGGCAGTCCGCGGCGTAACCGGCCTCGATCGCCTCCAGGTAGACCCGGCGAATGTGCGTGGCCGCCTCAATGGCCTCCAGCGACACGCCGTCCTTCTCCCGCACCGCCCGCAGGCGGCGGCCCAGGGCGAGCAGTTCCGCGGAGACCCGCCCCGTCGGGGGCGGTCCACCGGACATCACCCCGCGCCCCCCTTGGCCGGGACCGCTGCCGCCACGCCAGCGGGGGCGGCACCCGCGGGTGTGGTGCTCTGGGCACCCATGGACTGCAGCAGCTGGCCCAGGGCCTGGATCTGCTGGGCGTAACCGGTGAAGTCGCCCGCCTTCAGGTCGGCCAAGGCCTTGGCGTAGATCGCCTGCGCCTGCCCCACTTGGGCCGGGAGCCCACCGCTGCTCGGTGGTGCCGGGCTACCCGCACGTGGTGGGGATGTGCTCGCCGGCGGCTGGGCGGGGGTGTTGCCGGCAGTCGGCGCCCAGGGCAACGGACCGAAGATCTGCGCCAACGCGGCGTCCAGCGTGTCCCCGACGGCGATCTGCTGGCCGCCATAGTCCACGATGACGCGACGCAGGGCGGGCAGGTTGGTGGAACTCGCGGTCTGGTAGAGGGGTTCCACGTACAGAAAGTTGTTGCGGATGGGGATGACCAGCAGGTTCCCCCGGGACACCTCGGAGCCACCCTGCGACCAGAGCGTCAGGATCTGGGCGACGCTGGAGTCCTGATTGATCTGCGTCTCCACCTGCAGAGGGCCGACGACGGTCTCTTCCTTGGGGAACTCGTAGGCGACCATCTTACCGTACTGCGTGCCATCGGAGAATGCCGCCATCCAGGCCGCCATATTGTCCCGGCTTTGGCCGGTGGGCGTGAAGGTCTCCATCAGCACGAACTGCGGGCCCGGCACGCCGGGGAACTGCAGGATGACGTAGTACGGCGGCATCGGCTGCGGCGGCACCGCGCCCGAGCCGGTGGCCCCGCCGACCACCCCGGAGCCGCTGCCGACGATCTCGTTGGCGATGCGCCAGGGGTCCTCGTTGTTATAGAAGATGCCGGGGTCGGTCATGTGGTAACGGGTGTACACCTGGGCCTGGGTGGCGAAGAAGTCCTGGGGGTAGCGGACGTGGCTGCGCAGGTCCGGCGGCATGTTGCTCAGGGGTTGAAAGACGCCGGGAAAGATGCGCTCCTCCGCCCGGATGATGGGGTCGTTGGGGTCGGCCACGTAGTAGCTGACCGTGCCGTTGTAGGCATCGACCACGATCTTGACCGCATTGCGCATGTAGTTGACCCCGCCGGCCTGCACCGGCGTGGAATACGGATACGCCGCGGACGTCGTGTAGGCGTCCTCGATCCAGAAGAGCCGACCGCCGGAGATCACCAGGTACGGATCGGCGTCGTAGGTGAGAAAGGGCGAATGCAGGAGGTTGGGCAGGCGCGCGCCCAGGGAGCGATAGATCAGCGCCCGCGCGCCGGGGCCGACCGACGAGGAGAACAGGGGGTTGTAGTTGCCCGCCCAGAGCGAGAAGGCCAGGCGCTGGAAGGCCCCGCCGATGGGGATGCCCGCGCTGCCGTCGTAGTGGTTGTAAGTGTCCCCCTGCTCCTGGGGGTGGTCGAACTCATCGATCTTGGGGCCCACGATCGCGTAGGGGTTGGTGTTTTGGCCGAAGTAGATGCGCGGCTGGGTGATGTTGATGCCCACGCTGGAGGTGTTGGTGATGTCCTTGACCCAGAACAGCGGCGTACCCTCCGGGCCGATGTCCGAGGCGGGCACGACCGCGGCGCCGTAGCCATGGGTGTACTTGGTGTGCACATTGACCCAGCTGCTCGCCGGCAGGTTGGTGTAGTCGATCTCGCGCGCACCGATGAGCACTTGCCGGTACTGGCCCTGGACCTGATAGCGGTCGACGTTCATCTTGGCAAAGGCGTAGTAGGCGCGCAGCCCCTGCAGCTGCTGGAAGGCCGGGCTGGCGATCTGCCAGTCCCACAGACGGATGTTGCGGAAGGTGTCCTGGAACGGCTGCAGGTCCTGGGCCGTGAGATCCTGGGCCACTGGGAAGGGCTGCAGGGCGATCCCATCGAGGGAGAAGGCGGCCCTGGTGGCGGCGATGTTGTAGCCGATGTAGGGCGTCTCGCGTTGGAGCTGGCTCGGGCGGACGACCAGGTCCTCGACGATCGCGGGATAGACCGTGCCCAGCAGCAGTGAACAACCCACCAGGCCCCCGAGCCCCCACCAGAGCAGACGCCGGCGCCCCGCCACCGCCAGCACCGCCAACACGGCGGCGATCACCGCCACGACCATCAGCAGCCGCAGGATCGGCAGGGCCGCGTGCACGTCGGCGAAGCCGGCGCCAAAGGTAAAGCCCCGGTGGGAATACACCAGATTCCAGGCGGCCAGCCGGTAGCCGACCGCCTTCAGGAGCAGGTAGCCCGCCAGTAGCAGCGAGAGGTGCACGCGCGCCCGCGGGTGGACGGAAAAGCGACCATCGATGAAGTTGAGCCAACCCGTGGCGAAGTAGACGGCCCCGGCCGCGAGGCCGGAGAGCCAGAAGGCGACCCCGACGGTGCCGTAGACCAGTTCATAGGCGGGCAGGCGGAAGACGTAGTCCGCCACGTCGCGGTGGAAGAGGGGATCGGTGACAGCAAAGGGCACGGCGTCGTGAAAGAACCACAGGGTCGGCCACTGGCTGGAGAGGGCCCACCCGGCCAGGACCGCCGCCGCCAAGCCGATCCAGGCGACGGCGCGCCGCGCGGCGTGAGCCTGTAACCAGCCGGTGTAGGGGGCCGGCACGCCTTCGGGTCGCAGGGAGCGGACGGCCGGTATGGTGACCCGTAGGTTGATGTAGAAGAAGGCGCCAAAGAGCAGCCCGCCCACGACGGCCGTCTCCACCTGCGCCGAGATGGAGCGCCAGAAGATCTCGGCGAGGCCGAGGTTGTGAAACCACGCCCAGTGCACGTAAGCGGTGGCGAAGTGGCGGAACGCCAAATAGGCGGCGCCGACCAACAGGACAAAGCCCCAGATCAGTGCGCGGCGACCGGGCACTCCTCCACCCCCACACCCTGGCCCGCCCCCCGTGCTCCCGGGTGACCGCGGGTCAACGCCCCTAGCGGCCCTTCGCCCAGGCAACGCGCGCATCCTGCCCGCGCCGCTACCGACCACCCGCGAGTTGGTTGCGCACGCCCGACGGGTAGTCCGCGAGCACCTGTCGGACCGTGCGGCCGGAAGCCTCCGCGCCCAGATCCACATCCTGAGGCGGGATGAGGCGTTGCCCCGGATCGGTGAGGATGCGCACGATCGGTC
>DATLTP010000264.1:0-4059 GCA_035533535.1 Bacillota bacterium
ACCCCGTTCCGACTTCCTGCCTCGCTCATCTGTTCGCCTTTCTCCTCCCCGCCCTTGGAGTCTCCATTAGTGTAGATCCCTGTCCCACTCCACTATGGCAGACAGGGTCGCGACGATGGAATACCGCCCGATCATGCCACAGGTCGTAAATTTCCTCAGGATTCCAGAGCAGCACGTCATGTGCGACCCAGCGCACCCTTCCGGCGACCGCACCGAGACGGCGCTGGGCGTGCTTCAGCGCCACGTTGGAAACGCCCACCACCGCCAGGTCAGTAAAACCTCGCGCCACCAGAGCATCGACAAGCCGCGAGCCGCCGATGTCGACGACCGACGCGTCGGGCCCCACGCGCAGCGCCTCAAGCAGTGCCAAGGAGCAGGTGGGTTCGGCCTGATCCCAACTGAACTCGGAGTTGCGACCGCGCTCGTAGACGGCGTCCCAATGCGCCCGCCGCTCGCCGCTGCCAGCGCCATGGCCCATCGGCTCGCCACCACCCTCAAGGCTCATCGTTCTCACCCATAAGTCCAAGGGTCGAATGATGTCGATCTTGGTCGAGCGACTCTGGGCCCAGCGACCGGCGGCCCTCTCTGCGGCTGTGGCGCCCGGACCATGGGGGTCCGCCTGGGAGCGCCTTCACGCGGAAGGGGCCGGACGGCTGGTGGCGTCCGGCGGCCCGGGCGCCCCTACGCGCCGCCGGCGGCCCAGAAGGCGCCCATCGGGTCCGCGGTTTTGGCCTGGCCCAGGAGGGGCAGTCCGAGACCGTCCTCCATGGTCGCCAGGAGCGAGTAGTTGTCGTAGGGGACGTCGACCTGCAGGCCGGCGGGCAGGCCTGGGGCGACGACCAGGGTCAGGACGTGGCCCCCGCCCCGGCCGGCCGGCACGCCGCAGCAGGAGACGTCGTCGCCGCCATTCGACTCGTCCCATGTGATGAACAGAACGCCGCCCTGGCGCCAGGCAGGGCTGGCGAGGATCTGGGGCACGAAGCTCGACAGCCAGGCGTCGGCCTTCTGGGCCGCGCAGTCGTGGCCGTCGTTGCACAGGTTCGGGGTGATCCAGACCAGGCGCGGCATCGGAGAGGCGGGGGCGGAGGCCCCGCCGGCCGCCGGCTGCAGCAGCGGCTCCAGGGCGGTGAGCGGCTGGATGCGGCTGCAGAGGGCCGGGCTCTCGCGCACGTCGTCGTAGTAGCGGAACGGGTCGTGCTTGCCCGCGTACTCGCTGAGAAGGGAGAACGGGCCCAGGTAACACGAGGAGGGCAGGCCCTCCATGTAGGCACCCCAGGAGACGCCGGCGGCGGCCGCCTCGGAGGCCAGGTTGGGCGCGTTCTGATAACAGCTGAAGCAGTCGCTGTCCACCCAGGTCTCGCCGCTCGTGAGGGCCAGGTAATTCGGCAGGCTGGGATGGGCGACGGAGTCGTAGGCGGCGGCCACCGCGTAGTGCGCGGCAAGGGTGGATACGTACGGCAGGGCGATGGCGGCGCCGTAGTCCAGGTTCTCCAGGACGATGATGAAGACGTGGGAGAAGGCGGGCACGCCGGAGGCGGAGCGGGCGACCGGGGTGGGCGCGGAGGTGGAGGCAGAGGCGGCGGGCGCTGGCGCCGCGGATGAGGAGGGGGAGGCCCCTGCGGGCGCCGGCCGCGCGGAGGGCGCCGGGGCCCGAGCCCCGGCGCACCCGGCGCCGAACGCCACGCAGGCGGTCAGCAGCGCCGCCGCGATCGGCCGCCGCGGCCATGCCGGGCGTTGGGGACGGCGAGGGGCGGTTGGTACGGACGCGGCCAGGCTCCCCACCTCCCCGCCGTCATACTGCCACAACGGAACGCCGTGAGCGGCCCCCTCCGCGGGGCGGAGGTTTGAGGCGCGGGTCGCCGCGTGGGCGCTCCATACGATCAAGACGGAGTGAGGTCGCCGACCTCACCGGCCGCGGACGGTCGGCGCGCAGCGGCGAGGAACATGCGCGGCGGGAGGGAGACAGGGGCCGAACGGGGCCGTGCCGGCGCGGGACGATGCGTTCGCCCACCCGCGCGCGACGCTCGGCGAGATCGTGGCGCGGCTCGCATTGCTGCGGGGATCAGCGGGAGTGATTCCGCCGCCACGCCTGCCCGCACGTGGTGATCACGACCGCGATCCCGAGCCAGGGCGCTGGCCAGCGGGGACGGCACGCCGCCCTCGCGGCTTCCCTCGTGGGTGGCCGCGACGAAGCCGCCGGCCGGCAGCGGCCGGACGGTTCACACGCCGGCCGACAGCACACCCGGGACGCTGGCCGGGCGGAGGCCGGCCTGCAGGCCGTTGGCGCCAGGCCAGGAGACGGCCCGACGCGGTGCCGGCGGGGACGGGGTGGACAGCCTCGGCCTGCGGTGGGATGCTTCTGCGGCAATCGCGGGACGGGGCGCAGCCGGCGGAGAGGGCGCAGCCAGGGGGGTATGGCCCGGTGTCGGGATGGGTGGTCGCGGGGCTGGCCGGCTGCGTCCAGGGCGTGGTGGAGTGGCTGCCGGTCAGCAGCAAGACGATGATCACCCTGCTCTTTGCAGCCGGGGGCTACCGCTTCGAGACGGCCTACGTGATGGGGCTGCTCGCCAACTTCGGTTCGTTCTTCGCCGCCCTCTGGTACTTCCGGCGCGACATCGCCGCCGCCGTGGCGGGCCTGCGCCGGCCGTTCGGGAAGTCCGAAGGGGCGCGCCTGCTGCGCTATCTCGTGCTGGCCACAGCCGCGACCGGCGCGGTCGGCGTGCCGATCTACGCCCTGGTCAACGGGGCGTTTTCCAGCGCCGGCGGCGCGGTGGCCATGGGCGCGATCGGCGTACTGCTGCTGCTCACCAGCGGCGTCAACCTGTGGCGGGAGCGGTTGGCGAAGGGACGAGCGGGCCCGGGGATGGGGGCTGACCCGGCTGCCGCGGCCGGCCGGATACCCGGACCGGCCATGGCCCTGTTGGTCGGGGCCTGCCAGGGCTTCGCCGCGCTCCCCGGCATCAGCCGGAGCGCCATCACGGTCACCCCACTGCTGCTGGCGGGCAATCCGGTGGCCCAAGCCCTGCGGCTCTCGTTCGTGCTCGACGTGATCGGGCTGCTGGGCGCGGGCCTGGTGCCCCTGGTCGTCGGAAGCGGCGGCCTGCAGGCGGTGGGCACCGTGGGCTGGGGGCCGGTGGCCCTGATGGTCGGCATCTCCGCGGTGGTCAGTTTCGTGACGATCGCCGGGGTGCTGCGGCTGGCGAGCCGCCTGCGCAGTTCGGTGCTGACCGGCGCGATCGGCCTGCTGACGCTGGCGGCGGCGGTTCTCGTGCCGCGGTGAGGGCGGCGGCGCAGGTCCGGTTGGCCCGGAACCTCCCGGATCTCGGTGACGTCCCACGGTCTGGGAGGCACAAGCGCAATCCGAGCGTCCACATCGCCCAAGCCCTCGCCCAAGCCCTCGGGGTAACGGTGGACGAACTGCTGCGGGACCCAGCCCCCGCAATGCCGAGGGAGGGTGACTGACGATGGGCGCAACGACGGCCCCGCGGGCGCGGACGTCTCGCGTGGTGCTCCATCAGGATCCAGGCAGCACCGGCTGGTGGGTCAGCGTGCCGGCCCTGCCCGGCTGCTTCACCCAGGGCGACACCCGTACCCAGGCTCTGGAGCGCGTGCGCGAGGCGATCGAGGTCCACATCGCCGGGCTCCTGGCGGACGGCGAGCCGGTGCCAGAGGAGTCAGCGGTGGAGATGGATGCCGTGGAAGTCGAGGCATGAGCAGGGTGTCCCCGTGACGGCGCGCGAGGTGATCCCGGCCCTGCTCCGCGCGGGGTTCATCGAGATCATGGCATCGGGGGTGGGCACCGCCAGTTTCGCCGGGCTGCCGGCGGCGAGCGGGTGACGGTCCCGATGCACGGAGGCACGCTGGAGATCGGGCTGCGGCACAGCATCCTTCGCCAGGCCGGGCTCACCGTGGAGGAGTTCATCGCGCTGTTGTAGGCCGGGCAGCTACGCCAGGACCGCCCAGGACGGGCCGCGGACGGGGCTGGTGGGGGTGCAGGACCCGGGGCGCACAAGTCTGGCCCGGTTGTGGGCCTGGACGGCCCCAGGTCGCCAGGCGCGG
>DATLTP010000265.1:0-8459 GCA_035533535.1 Bacillota bacterium
CGCGCCGGCACCCGCGCCCGCCAGGCCGCTGGCAAGGTCCACAGCGACATTGAGCGCGGCTTCATCCGCGCCGAGGTCGCCGGGTGGGAGGACCTGCAGCGCGTGGGCTCCTGGAAGGCCCTCCGCGAGCAGGGCCGCCTGCGGGTCGAGGGCAAGGACTACCTGGTCCAGGACGGCGACGTGATCGAGTACCGGTTCAACGTTTGACGGCCGGGTTCAGGCGGCTGCACGGGTGCCTGCCGTGCAGCACGGGCTAAATGGATGCGCGGGTTTCTCCGGCGCATCACCGCTTATGAGGGAGGAGGCCGCCCATGGCCGCGGAGGCGCCCGTGGCGCCCCTTGATCCGCCGATCCGGTCCTGGACGCCGGGTCGCCAGTTCTCGCTTGCCGCCTACTGGTTTTCGACCAACTTCCTATGGGCGGCCATGCTGACGGTCCTGCTGCCCACGGAGGTCCTGCGCTTCGTGCCCGCCGCCCGGGCCCCGGCCGCCGTCGGCCTGCTGACGGCCGCCGGCGCGGCCACAGCCCTGCTCGTGCACCCGCTGGCCGGCGTCCTCTCGGACCGGACGGCGTTTGCCCATGCCCTCGCCCGCCGTGTCCCCTGGTTGCACGGCCGCCGCCGTCCGTACTTCCTGGCCGGCGCCCTGGCCAGCCTGGTGGCCCTGTTCGCCATGGCCTTCGTGACCGGGTACACCCCGCTCGTCATCGCCTTCGTCGTCCTGGAGCTGGCCAGCAACGTGACCCTGGCGCCGTACCAGGCCCTGATCCCCGACCTCGTGCCCGAGGAGCGGCGCGGCACCGCCTCCGGCTACATGGGCCTGATGAGCATGCTGGGCACCATTTTCAGCCTCGGGCTGGCCGCGATCTTCGTCCATCCGGGGATCACGCGGCCGTTCTACATCTGGCTGATCGCCGCCGTGGCCATCGGCGCGGGGGTCACGCTCTGGAAGGTGCCCGAGCGGGACGCCCCCGCCGCGAAGTCGCCCTTCTGGGTGCCGTTTCGCGACCACGCCGACTTCTGGTGGGTCTTCCTCACGCGGGCCCTGATCATGCTGGCCTTTTACACGGTGCTGGCGTTTCTGGAGTATTACCTGAAGGACGTCCTTGGCCTGAAGAACTACGTGCTGGCCACCACCGAGGTCAGCGGCATCACGGTCCTGGTTGCCGCCGTGCTCGCCCTGCGGGCTGGCAGCCTCTCCGACCGCCTGGACCGGCGTGCCCTCGTCTCGGGCGCGGGTTTGCTGATGGGGCTGGTGGCCGCGGCGTTCGCCCTGACGCGCAGCTTCTCGGTGGTGCTGGCCTTCGCGGTGGTGTTCGGCCTCGGCTACGGCGCCTATACGAGTGTGGACTGGGCCCTGGCCGTCGATGTGCTGCCGGGTGGAGGCAACTCCGCCGCCAAGGACTTCGGCATCTGGAGCATCTCCATCACGCTGCCGCAGGTGGTGGCGCCGGCCATCGGCGGCCTTTTGGTCACAATCTTCAACGCGGCCTCGCCCAACCTGGGGTACCGGCTGGTGTTCGGGCTCACCTTCCTGTACGCCCTGGCCGGTTCGTTGCTGATTTGGAAGGTCAAGCGTCGGTGAGGGCCGCCGTCGCGGCCCTCACGGGACGGCTGGGGCAGCATGCGGTCCTCAACCCCGAGGGCCTCCGCACCGGCCACGGCCTGCTGCGGCCGGGTGAGGATCACACCCTGGACGTGGACGGGTTTGCTGTCGGCCTGCTGGCCGGCGAGGACTGCTGGCTGCCGGAGGCGGCCCGCCTGCTGCAGCTGCGCGGCGCGCAGATCATTTGCTTCCTGCCACGGCCCGCCATCAGCGAATGGGACCAGCTGGCCGGCCCGTGGAGCCTCATCCAGTCGACGCAGCTCTATGGCATCGAAGCCGCGCCCAGCAATCCCCGGATCCTGGCACCCTGCGAGCTCACCCCCGACGGGTCGGGGATCCTCGGCACGGAGGCGGAGCTTGCCCCGGAGACCCTCCCGGTCGACTTTCGCCGCTTTCTGCGGCCGGACTTCTACCTGAAGCACTTCCCGTGGTGAGGGAAGCCGTCGCCCGGGCGGCCCTGCTCCTGCGTGCCCGCGTACGGCGCATGCCGCCCGGGAACGGGACGAGCGGCGGACGCAAGGCGGCCGCCGTCCAAATGAGGTTGCGCAGCTACGCAAATGGCGACGCCTTCGCGGCCCACATGAGCGACCTCTGTCAGCGGGCCATCGACCAGGGCGCGGGGCTCATCGTCTTCCCCGAGGACACCGCAACCGGGCTGCTGGGGATGCTGCCGGGGTTCGATCGCATGGGCGCGCCCAGCGGCGTGGCCGTGGCCGACATCTTCGCCTTCGCCGGCCCCTACGTCGAGCGCGTCTACCGGACGGTCTTCTCGCGGCTGGCGGCCCGCCACCGGGCCACCATCGTGGCGGGGACGGCGCTCCTCCCCCGGAACGGCAGGGTCTACAACCTGGCGCACATTTTCGGGCCGGACGGGTCGCTGCTCGGCGTCCAGCCGAAGATCCATCTCTTCCCCCATGAAGCGCAGTGGGGGATCGCGGCCGGGGACAACCTCAGCGTCTTTGAGACGGAGCACGGGCCGCTTGCCGTGCCCGTCTGCATGGATGCCACCTACTTCGAGACCTTCCGGGTCGCCGCGGCGCTTGGGGCACGGTCCGCCGCCGTTCCGTCGGCGGACCCCGATACGTATAACATCTGGAAGAAACGGCGCGGGGCGTGGGCCCGGGCTCAGGACAGCGGCCTGCCGGTGATCAACGCATGCCTGTTCGGGGAGCTGGCCGGCATCAAGGTGACCGGACAAAGCGCATGCTACGCTCCGCTTGAGATGACGCCCGACGGCACCGGGATCCTGGCCGAGGTCGCTGATCGGGATGCGGAGGGCGTCGCGGTCGCGGAGCTGCCGGAGCCGGCGGCCCGGCCCACCCTGCCGACGGGCCGGGCCGCCGAGCTCGGGCAGGCCTACCGGCAGGCGGTGGTATAATGCTCACAACAACGCCTTATACAGGGTGACAGGCCTTGGTCGAATACCTGTTTTGGGCGGGAGCCTGTGTCCTGCTCGGGCTGATCCTCGCAGGGGACTATGTCCTCACTCGTTTTGCGCATACCGGCAAGAGCCGGCGCACCCTCGGCATGGAGGCCGGCGGCAGCTTGGTCTTCGGGGCCCTGCTGGTCCTGCTGGGCTTCCGCGTGGCGCTCGGGCTGGTGGCCCTCCTCTGGGTCTTGGGCGTCGCCCTCCCGGTCTTCCTCATCGTGGCCGTGGGGACGGTGGAGGTCTGGCGGCGGCGCAAGCTGGCCGCCTTCGACGGGATCATCCGCCAGCTGCGCCGCGACCTTCAGAAGCGGCGCGACGACCTCGACCGCCTGATCTGGCAGATGCGGGATCTGGAGCGCCGCACGCGGGCGACCCCGCCAGGCGACGGGCCCGTGAGCATGAGCCGGGAGGGCGAGGCGGCCGTGCTGCGGCGCGAGGTGGAGACCTGGCAGGGGGCTGGGGGCCTGGCCCGCATCCGCGCCCTGAAGGTGCAGGAGTGGCGGGACGAGATCGACGCCCTCGACCGCGCAGGCCTCGCCGCCCGGCGCCGGGATCTGGAGGCGGGCCTGCGGGATGCTGTGGGTGACCGCCGGGACTCGCTGCGGGCGCAGATCGCGCTGGTCCGCCTGCGCGATCTGGCGCATGGCGAGGCGGAGAAGCCCGCGGCCGCGGAGGCTCGGCAGCCGGCCACCGACTTCGGACTGGACGCCGCGCGCCGCCGCCGCAGCGAGGAGGAGCGCGAGGTCGCGCGCCTGCAGGCAGAGCTGGACCAGTGGCAGCGGGAGCGGAGCGCATTCCTGCGCCGGCGCATCCCGCTTGACTGACCGGGTTTGACGGGTCGGTGATGGCTGCGGAAGGGGATGCCCGCAAATGAGCCACGTGTCGTCGTACGCCACGCAGATCTGCTTCAAGGACGTTGCCGCGGGTGGCCGGCTCGAGGAGGATCCCGCCTTCGAGATCCTGCAGCAGGCTGCCCAGGCCGTGGCCGAGGCGCACGGCGGCCGCGTGGGCAACACCGTCACCGATGTGTTCGGGCGCCAGGTGCGCTGCGATCTGTCGGTGAGCTTCCCCGAGTTCCGCCAGGGCATCGGCATCAAGATCGACCGCCGGACCGGCGAGCTCAGCTTCCTGTACGACGCCTACGGCAAGTCGCCGGAGCTGCTGCAGGGCCTGACGGGCGAGATCGTGCAGAACTACACCAGCATCGCGGTGGCGCGCGCGCTGCAGGAGATGCACTACGAGGTCGACCTCGAGGAGAGCGGCAAGGGCACCGAGCGGCGGGTCGTGGTCCGCGGCGTGCTGTAGGGCAGCGTTTCCCACAGGGAGGTGCTTCGCGGCCATGGGGCAGCGCATCGAGATCCAGGTCGATAAGCGGGGGAACATCACCACCGACTTCACCGGGTTTCTCGGCGAGGCGTGTTTCGACGAGGCCGACCGCCTGGCGAAGGTGTTGGCGCGCCTGGGCCTGCAGGTCAGCGCCGGCGCCGTGCGGCCAAAGCCCATCGAGCAGCAGCGGCTGGAGGCCGGTCTGCCCGAGGGCGGCGAGTCCGTTCGCGCCCGTGAGGGCCGCTAGGTGACGGCGAGCAGGTCGGAGCCCGCCTGGCAGGAGCGCGTGGCCAAAGATCGGCCGCGGCGCCTGCTGGAGGTCGCCCTGCGCAACGGCGGCCTGGACATCATGGAGCATTACGGCGACGGCGACGCCGAGCGGCTGGTGCAGGCGCTGGAGCGGCTCGGCCTCAAGGCGGAGCTCCTCTTCCACTCACCCTGCGGCTGAGGATGCGTTGTGACGGCGCATGCGACGCATGCGCCGACCAGACCCGCATGTCGGGAGGGACCGCATGGACGGGCTGGATGAATCTTGGCTCGAGCGTGGGCTCCTGAAACGAAAGAGCAACTTCTCCTCCGTGGTCCTGGTCGAGACGACCGACCCCAAGCGGCTGCAGCAATTGAGGGATGCCGTCCGCGAGCGGCCGGAGCTGCGCGGGGCGGAGCATGTCTTCCTCTACGACCAGTGGCAGGGGCTTTCGCGCCTGGACCCACAGACCGGGCAGCAGACCCCCTACAGCAAGAGCGGCGGCGATTCGCCGCTCCAGCGGCGGGCCACGGCTGGCGGGGGGTCGGGCGACCAGGCGGCGCTGGCGGCCCTGAAGTCTGCCCTGCGCGAGGTCGACCCCTTCCTCCGCAAATGGCAGACCATCCTCATCATCCAGAACCTCGCGGAGAACCGCGAGTGGGAGACAGGGCTGCAGGGGGCGCTGCGGTCGTGGGCGATCGACGCCGACATCGTGGCGCGCGGGTCCACCATCTTCGTGCAAACGGCCGACTCCAGCGGCCTGCTTGACTCGTTCACGCGTGAGCTTGTGGTCGTGCTGACCGTCGACCCCAGCTCGGGGGCGGAGCGGCGGGCGATCATCCAGCGCACGGGCGCGGAATTGGAGGTGCAGACGCCGCCGGGCCAGATCGGCGAGATGGTCATGGCCACGGCGGGGCTCAACCTCCACCAGCTGGAGAGCGTGCTCCTGGAGTCGTACCACACCGTGCACACGTTCGAGCCGGGGCTCCTGAAGGAGCTCAAGGCGGACCTGGTGAGGAAATCGGGCGTGCTGGAGGTGGCCGACCCGAAGTTCGGGTTCGCCGACATCGGCGGCTACGAGGTCGTCAAGGCGTTCGTGCGGCGGGCGGTCATCGATGTGCTCCACGACCAGGAGCGCGCCGCTCGGTTCGGGCTGCCGCTGCCCAAGGGCGTGCTGCTCTTCGGGCCCCCTGGAACGGGCAAGTCCCTGTTCGCGAACGCCCTGGCGACCGAGGTCCGGCTGCCGTTCATCCACCTGCAGACCGAGAACATCTACTCGAAATGGTTCGGCGAGTCAGGCCAGAACATGCGCAACGCCCTGCGCCTGGCCGACAAGATGTCCCCGGCCGTCGTCTTCATCGACGAGATCGACCGCTTCGGGCGGCGGAGCGGGGCCATGCGCGATTCGGCGGGCGAGGAGAGCCAGCGCGTCTTCTCGCAGTTCCTGGAGTGGCTGGGCCGGCCGGACCGCGAGGCCATCGTCGTCGGCACGACCAACGTCCCGGACCACCTGGACGAGGCCTTCGTGCGCACCGGGCGCTTCGACTACAAGGTGCCGTTCCTTTATCCAGGAGCGGCGGCGCGGCTGGATGTGCTGCGGGTCCACCTGGGGCTGAAGCCGGGGACCAAGCACGCGCAGCCCCCGCTGGAGGGCGATCCCGACCGGCTGGTGTCATTTCTGGAGCGCGAAATCGTGCCGGAGACGCGCAACTTCTCCTGCGCGGAGCTGGAGGAGCTGGTGACGCGGGCGAAGCGGGTGGCCTTCAACCGCGGCGCCTCGGCCATGGGGGCCGCCGACTTCGAGGAAGCCGTGGCCTCCTTCCGCGTGAACAACGAGGAGCGGGCGGCGGCGGTCGAGTTCTACCTCGACCAGGCGCGCAAGATGACAGACGACCGCGCGTTCCTGCTCGGCCTGGAGGCTGAGGTCGAGCGGTAGGCCCGGGAGGGGGCCGCAGGTGGTGGGCCGGCCGCTGGGTCTCGGCCGGCCTCCGGTCCGGGTCGTCTACGGACGGGGCCCCGTCCAGCCGCGCGCCTCGCCGCCGGTGTGCGGCGCATAGCCAGACTGCTCGGGCTGACGGAAGCCGGTGGTCGAGCCCTGGCCATGGCTTGCGGCCAAGGCCTGCTCGGCGATGCGAACCGCCACCGCCACCACGCCGCCGCAGTCACGGGCGCTGACGCCGCCCCACCCCTCGCGCTCCACGATACCCGTCACGCCGAGATGCTCGGCGATGCGATGCATGGATACGTCCGAAAGCAGCGATCGGTTAGAAGCCATTTGGGGCATCCCTCCGCTGCTAGCCTGTCCGGGGGCCGTGCAGTCTATGGGGCGATGCTTGCCGCGGGGACGACGATCGGCGGCGCCCTGATCTTGCTGTGCGGTTCCGTGGTGTTCACGGGCGCGGTGGAGTGGTTGGGGCGCAGGCTTCGGCTCTCGCACGGCGCCGTCGGCAGCACGCTGGCGGCGCTTGGCACCGCCTTGCCGGAGGCGAGCATCGCCGTGGTCGCCCTACTGCCGGGGCCGCGGGCGAATGTGGGCGTGGGCGTCGGCGCGATTTTGGGCGCGCCCCTGCTGCTTGCCACGCTGGCGCCGCTGGTGGCGGGGATCGCGGCGTGGCGGCTCCGCGGCTGGGGCGCGCCGCTTTTGGTGGACCGGGCCGCCGTGGGCGAGGACGTCGCGTTCGTGTTGCCGGCGCTGACTTTGGTGGGGTTGGCGGCGCTGACGCCGGTGCGGGGCGCGCAGCGGGCACTGGCAGCGGTATTGGTGTTGGCGTACGCGGCCTATTTGCGGAAGGCATTGGGGCGGCGGGCGGAAGGCGTGGAGGCTCGCGCGCGGCTCGGCGCTGGGGGCGGGCGGGGCCCGTCCACCCGTTCAGGGCGGCCGGCGGGAGGCGGCTCGCTGCCCCCGCTGAAGCTCTGGCCGTCGGAGGTGCCGCCGCCGCTGGGCGCCGTGCTCGGGCAGGCGGCCGTTGGTCTCGGCGCCATGCTGGCGGGGGCCGAGGTCTTTGTCGGCGGCGTGGAGGCCCTGGCGCGGGCGCTGGGGGCTGGCGGGTTTGTGTTGGCGGTGCTGATCGCGCCGCTTGCCACCGAGCTGCCGGAGACGCTGAATAGCGTGCTCTGGCTGCGGCAGGGCAAGGATACGCTGGCCTTGGGCAACATCACGGGCGCCATGGCGCTGCAGGGCACGATCATCCCGGCCCTGGGGATCCTGGCGACGCCGTGGCAGCTGGGCCGGCCGGAGGCGGCGGCTCTGATGGTGACGCTGGCGTCGGTCGCGACCCTTTATGTGTGGCAGCGGCGGACGGGGCGGTGGAACGCGGCTCAGCTCGTGGTTGGCGGCCTCTTTTACGCGGCCTACCTGGCGCTGGCCGTGCGCTAAGGGGTCTTTGACGGGTTCTGCGGCGCCGGGTATACTGGGCGCATCGCGAGGGCGAATAGCTCAGCGGTAGAGCGCCTGCTTTACACGCAGGATGTCGGGGGTTCGAACCCCTCTTCGCCCACCACTGGCAGCGAAATGGCGCGGTAGCTCAGATGGTAGAGCAGCGGACTGAAAATCCGCGTGTCGGCGGTTCGATCCCGCCCTGCGCCACCACTTGAAAGCCAAGGGTTTGAGGGCTCCCGGCAAAACCGGGAGCCCTCGGATTTGGTGCCCATTTGGTGCCTGGCGGGTGCTGTCGGCGGCCACCACTCAGCCCGCCACCTTGCGCTTGCGTCCACGCTGGATCGGCACGACGACGGCATCCGCCTCGGCGGCCGGCTTGTGCGGGTGCGCATCGAGGAAGGCTCCGGCCCGCTCCGCCGCCTCGCGGGTGGCCTCGACCAGCAGGTCCGCATAGGTCTCGCAGAACATGTCGAC
>DATLTP010000266.1:0-9646 GCA_035533535.1 Bacillota bacterium
GCGCTGGGCATGCCCCGGTCGGCGCCGCTTGCCCTGCCGGCCGGCGTCGCCGCGCTCGTCGGCGGGCTCTACATCTACCATGACGCCCTCGATGTGTGGCAGGGATTCAGCCCGGCGCGCTTTCTGCCGCCGGAGCTGGCGCTGGAGGTCGGCATCCCGGCCGTGCTCCTGCTGGTCGCCGCCATCCGCGGGCGCCGCCGCGCCGCCGCTCCGGACGACGTGCCCGCGGTGGGCGCCGGGCCGGGGGCTTCACCCCCATGAGCTCGGTGCGTTGGCATCTGCGCCAGGGCGCCGGCCGCCACGGACGTGCGATGCGTCGGCCCTTCGCACCCCGCCGGTGCGCGGCGACCGGCTGATCGGACCATGCGCGGCGGTCCATGTGGACGTGGGCCAGCCGCCATCGCGGCGCTACACTCAAGGCGGAAAGCGAAGGCAGGGATTGCTGAACCGGGACACGGGAAGGTGGGATGCGATCGGTGACGAACGGTAGCACACCGCCGAACGGCGCCGAGGCTCCACCCGAAGCCGGGAGGCAACCGGATCCGACATAAGGCCCGAGGATCCGCTCTCAGACCCACGCGGCCGCCATCCCACGGCCGCAGGCCGAAGAGGCCTTCCATTCCTGGAGGCCCGGGCTACGCCCGGGCCTCCACCCTACCCCGTCACTTGCCCAGGCTGTACGCGGTGACGCACCGGATACGATGCGGGCTCCCAGGATGGTGCCGCCCGCGCCGCGCGCGGTCGCCAGCTCGCCGCCCCTGGGCAGGTACGGCAAGGAGTAGCCGGCTCGGCTTCCGCGCCACGCCGAAGGCATCCACGGCGCCGGAGGGGTAGTTGTCCTGCGCGGTCGCCCCGTGGGCCGTGGCGACCAGTTGAACGGCCCGCGTGGCCGATCTTGCCATGGACACGGCCGCTTCCGACGAGGTCCGTCAAGTGCAATTGCGCGTCACAACCAAGGCTTGGCTGTTCAGGCCTGAACGGGTAGCCACAGGCTCGCCAGGGTGCCGCCGCCCGGCCGGGGTGCGAGCTCCGCCCTGCCGCCATGCGCTTCCGCCACCGCGGCCACGATGGCCAGGCCCAGGCCACTGCCGGTCCGTTCCGTCTGGCCGCGGTAGAAGCGCTCGAAGACGTGCGGCAGGACCGCGGGCGGGATCCCCGGCCCGCGGTCGGCCACCTCCACCGCGGCGAAGGCGCCCTCGATGCGCAGGGACACGTCCACGGGCCCGTCCGGCGGGCCGAACTTCAGGGCGTTGCCCACCAGGTTGGCAATGGCGCGGAGGACCGCGTCTGGGTCGCCGATAAGCGGCACGGCCGCACCCGGCACGGGCCAGTTGACCTGTGGCTCCTCCCGGGCGAGGTCGCTGAGCAGCGACCTCAGGTCAAACGCCACGCGCCGCTCGCCGCCTTCCTCGGCCCTGGCCAGCGACAGCAGCCCGTCCACCAGGGCCGCCATGCGCCGGGCCTGGCCGTGGGCCGTCGCGAGGCCGGCCTCCAACTCCTCGGGCTCCCGGCCGGCGCCCTCCCGCCACAGCTCGAGGTAGCCCATGATGGCCGTGAGCGGTGTGCGCAGCTCGTGCGAGGCCTCGGCCAGGAAGCGCCGCAGGCGGTCCTTGGCCGCTCGCTCCTGGCGCAGCGACCCGGCGAGGCGGTCCAGCATGGCGTTCAGGGCCGCGGCAACGGCAAAGAGCTCGGCCGGCAGCCCGCTGGTCTCCGCGCGCCCCTCCAACGCCCCGCCGCTGACCGCGTTGGCGACTGCCGCGATGGCGTGCAGCGGCCGCAGCCCGCGCGCGAGCGTCCAGGCGGCGGCGAAGGCCGCCGCCACCAACGCCGCAAGGCCCCCAAGCGCCAGCAGCCGGATCTCGCTCCCCAGGACGGAGGCCACATCTGCGAGCGAGGTGGCCAGCACGATGCTGCCCCCCAGCGGTGGGCGGCGGCCCGGACCCGGCGGGGGGCCGCCGCCGCCCAGCGGCACTCGCACAGCCAGGTTGCCGCCCACCACCGTCCAGGGCGCGCCCACGGCCCGCAGGTCGATGGCCGGAGCACCCGCCGAGGCCGCCAGCACCGTGCCGTCCGTGCTCAGGACCCAGACGGACGTGTGCGGGTCGGTCAGGGCCCGCACCAGGTCATCCGGCCGCTGCGGGCCGGAAGAGGCCGCGGCGTGGGCAGCCGACTCCAGGCGCGAGGCCGCGGCGGCGATCAGGAACCGGCGCAGGGCGACGTACTGCACGCCGGCCCAGAGCAGGAGCACGGCCGCCAGCACAGCAAGAAACCCGGCCAGCAGCTGGCGGCGCAGAGAGGGCTTGACCCCCACGGGCTCAGCCCCCAAGGCGGTAGCCGATGCCGCGCACGGTCTGGATGAGGCGGCGGTCGCCATCGCCCAGCTTCTCGCGCAGGTAGCGCACGTACACCTCGACCACGTTGTCGTCGCCGTAAAAGTCGTAGCCCCAGACGCGGTCCAGCAGCGTGCGCTTGCTCAGGGCCTGGCCGGGGTGCTGAAGCAGGCACTGCAGGAGGTCGAACTCACGCACCGTCAGCTCCAGCGGTCGGCCATCCAGGCTCGCGCGGTGGGCGGCCGGGTCCAGCTCGATCTCGCCCCAGCGCAGGACCTCGGACAGGGCCGGTGCCTGGCGGCGGAGGTGGCGGCGCAGGCGCGCCACCAGCTCGCGGAAGGCGAACGGTTTGACCAGGTAGTCGTCGGCGCCGATCTCGATGCCGGCCACGCGGTCGTCGACGGCGTCCTTGGCGGTGAGGAAGACGATCACCAGGGCCGGGTCGCCGGCCCGCAGATCCTTCGCCAGATGGAAGCCGTCCTCGCCGGGCATCATCACGTCCAGCACGGCCGCGTGCGGGCGCCACGCCGAGGCGGCGGCGCGGGCCTCCCCCGCGTCCGCCGCCTGGTGCACAAGAAACCCCTCGTACTGCAACCCGAGCGTCAGGTAGTCGCGGATCGCGGCCTCATCGTCAACCACCAGCACGCGGGGCTTGTCCATGATCCCTATTCTACTGGCCGGAGGTCTGCGTGGACGCCGCGGGCCGAGCCGGCATCACGTCGATGCGGGTCGCGGCCAGGACGCCGCCGTTCAGCTGGCCCTCCGCCTGGATGTGGGCGCCGGCCACCACGGAGCTGGCGCTGGCCGTCTGCCCGCGGCCGGCGCTGAAGGCCGTGGCGCCGGTCCAGGTCACGGTGACGGTCGTGCCGTCGGGCTGGGTCACGGTGGCGCTGCTGCCGGAGACCGAGGCCACGGTGCCGCCGGCACGGTCAGGCAGGATCTCGTAAGCCTGGGCGGTCAGGGTGTCGCCCTGCCAGGCGCCGACGCCGAAGACGTGCTGGCCAACGGCCACGCTGACGCTGCCGGAGACATCCATGGTGCCGGTACGGCCGCTCGGCTCCTGGATCGTGAGCGCATTGGCGTTCACGGCCGTTACGGTGCCGCCGTATCCGGGCAGCTGGATGTGGACCGCGGTGGCGGTCACGCTCTGGCCGCTCACGCTGCCGGCAACGGCCACCTGCTCGCCCGCCGTCACGGCGGCGGCGCTGGCCTGCAGGCCCTGCCCGTAGTCATAGGTCGTCGATGAGCCGAGCGTGACCGTGTAGGTCGTGCCATTGCGCGCCGTCAGGGTGAAGGAACCGCTGCCGGCCGAGGCGACCGTGCCGGCGATGCCAGCCCCATGGCCGGGGCCCCCGAAGCCGGGGCCGCCACCAGGTCCGCCAGGCCCGCCAGGTCCGCGGCCGGGTCCGCCCGGGCCGCCCCACGGGCCCAGCGCGGCGCCGCTGGCGGTCGTTGCGGCGGCGCCCGTGCCGCCCGTTGCGGCAGAGGCGATGCTCGTGGCGGCCACGACGCTGCCGCCGATGGCCAGCGCCAGGCCCAGGCCGAGGGCGAGGTTGCGGATCCGATCCCAATTCATCGACTTGAGTCCTCCCTCGGGCTCAGTGTCGCGCCCCCCGCTGAGGGAACGGCGGGCGCGTGGCTGATAAAACGCTGAGATGCTACAATCAAAAATCCGCGCCCAAAAAAGGGAGGAATGTGCCACGCCGACCGGATCGCCTTACCCGGACACGGAGCCCCAGGAGGAGCAGCAGGGCCTGGATGCCATCTACGCCGCCCTGCCCGGGGAACTGGCCGCTCGGTCCGACACCTTCGCCCGGGCCGAGAAGACGATGATGCGCGCCGGCGGGGAGGCCGGCCGCGTCGAGGTGGCGCGGCGGGCCCGCGGACTGCTGCTGCAGGCCGAGCGGGTGCGCGACGGCGCGGCGCCCTATTTTGCCCGCATCCGGGGCCGCTTCCGCGACGGCCGCGGCGAGGACTTCGCCGAGGACGTGCGTGTGAGCGGCTTCCCCTATATGGAAGCCTGGCTGACGCCCGAGGGCGAGCTCGTCGCCGTCTCGCAGTGGGCGGGGATTGCCGAGCTGGCCCGTGACCCGGCCGCGGAGGCCTACCAGGCGCAGGACGGCTACGAGCGGGCGCGGGGCCTGGTGGGCAAGGTCGACTGCCTCGGCGTCAAGGTGGAGGACGTCGAGATCAAGGACGGCCGCGTCACCCGCGTGGCGCCGCGGTACGGCGAGGTCTGGCGCGAGCGCGTGCGCGGCCGCCTGCTGGACCCTGGCAACATCGGCATTGGCCAGATGTGGGACGTCCTCGACCAGGACCAGATGCGCCTGATTTCGCGCCGCGACGCCAAACGCCGCCTGCTGACCATCCACGGCCCGGCCGGCACCGGCAAGACGGTGGTCGCCCTGCACTACGTGGGCCTGCAGGCGGCCGAGGAGGACGGGTGCCTGTACGTGGTGCCGACGCCCGCCCTGGCGCGCCACGTGGAGCTGGGCCTGCGCTTCACCACCCGCGCGCCCGAGCGCTGGCGCGTGCTGGCGCTCTGGGAGGTGCTGCAAGAGCTCTGCCCTGAAGCCGGCCCCTATCTCCCCGAGGATGAGCCGACGCCCCTGGCCGAGGCCAAGACCGGGTCAGCGGATGCCGGGGTCCTTCCGTATGCCCTGGCCGAGCTGGGCGGCGGTGGTCCCCGCGCCGACCTCCTCCGCGCGTACTGGGGCGGCGTGGCCGCCTACTGCCGTGCCGCCGGCAAGGAAGAGCCCATCCGCCGCGTGCGGCGCGAGGACGTGCCCGCGCTCATGCTGCTTGCCCTGCGGGCGGGGCGGCGCCAGGCAGCCCCGCGGCCGCGTTGGGTCATCGTGGACGAGGCCCAGGCCTACCCCCCGCTGGCCTATGCCGCCATCCATGCCCTGGCGGGGAACGGTGCCCGCTTCGTGGTCGCGGGCGACCCGAACCAGCGCATGGGCGGGCCGCTGGGGCTGGCGGAGTTCGACCACGCGCGGGAGGCCCTCGGGCTTTCGCTCAAGGCCGCCGACACGGTGGTCCTGCAGAGCGTGTACCGGACGCCGCGGGCCATCCACGCGCTCGGCCGCCACATTCTGGGCGAGCCGGCCGGCAAGGTGACCTCGCTGCACGATGAGGAGGGCGAGACCCAGGCCGTGGCCGTTCCGCGCGCATCCGACGTGCCTGCCCGCATCGCCGAGGAGATCGTGCTCGGCAGCGAGCGCGGCCTGCGCATGGCCGTGGTCATCGCGCCTGGCCTCGACCGCGCCAGGCAGCTCATGTCCGCCGTGGCCCCGGAGCTGCGCAGGCGCCTGGGGAGTAGCGCCCCGTCTGCCGTCCAGCTCCTGGATGGCGCCGACGGGTACCGGGGCGCTCTGGCGTTCGGCCCCCTGGAGGCCATGCAGGGCCTGGAGGCCGACTTGATCATCGTCGCGGACGCCGACGCGTCCGCTTACCCCGGCGATGAAGCAGGCGCGCACCGCCTGTACACCGCGGTGACCCGGGCCCGAAAGCGCGTGGTCCTGGTCGCGGCCGAGCGCCTCACCCCGCTGCTGGGCTGAGGGGGCGAGCGGCCTCCAATCGGCTGAAGTCCGGAGGGGGCCGGCCCTTCTTGCCCGGCGCCCGCCCCTGGACTAGGGAAAACCCGTATTGACGGTCCTTTCGGCCGACCCTATAGTTGCGCGTCAAGGAGCGATTCCGCACGAGAGCCGCTTGGGGGGCCGTATTGGCGGCCGCCGCACTCATCGCCTGCGGGCCGGCGGGGCATACGGCCGTGCCCGCCCTGGCCACGGCCTCGGCAACGGCCAGCGCCGGGGCCACGCCGACGGCCACCGCCAGCCCTACGGCCTGGGATTCGCCGCTCCCGCATCCGATCATCATCGCCGACCGCGGCAACAGCCGGATCATCGAGGTCACCCCCGACAAGCAGGTTGTCTGGACCTTCCCGGCGCCGGGCGGCCTGCCCGCGGGCCAGAGCTTCGTGGGCGGCGACGACGCGTTCTTCACGCCGGGCGGCGGCCAGATCATCAGCAACGAAGAGATGAACGGCACCATCGCCATCATCGACTACGCCACCCGCCAGGTCGTGTGGCAGTATGGCCACCCCGGCGTCGAGGACTACCGCCCCGGCTTCCTCAACTACCCCGACGACGCCTACCTGCTGCCCGATGGCGTCGTGGCCGTCTCGGACATCCGCAACTGCCGCGAGCTCTTCATCAATCAGCAGAAGCAGGTCGTGGCGGAATGGGGGCAGGCCGCCCACTGCACGTCGGACCCGCCCAAGTACCTGTCCTCGCCAAACGGCGATACACCGCTCCCGAATGGCGACCTCCTCATTACGGAGATTAACGGCGGCGCGGGCGACAGCCGCGCCGTGCGCATCACCCGCGATGGCCAGGTGGTCTGGAACGTGCGCATCCCGGACGTGTTCTACGGATCAGACGCGCAGTTGCTGCCGGACGGCGACATCCTGACGGTGGACTACTCGCGGCCCGGCAAGATCGTGATCTTCAACCCGGCGACCGGCAAGATCGACTGGGAATATAAGCCCGCCAGCGGCGAGGCCATGTTGGACCACCCCTCCATCGCCGAGGCGCTGCCAAACGGCAACATCCTGGTGAGCGACGACTACCGCGACCGCCTCGTTGTCATCGACCGGGCCACCAAGGTGATTGTCTGGCAATACGGCCACACCGACGTCGCGGGCACGGCCCCCGGCTTCCTGAACACGCCCGACGGCATGGATAGCGACGTCTACCACCACCTCGGAGGGCACTAGCCATCCAAGGCGAAGAGGAGGCCGCCGTCCGCTCGGCCCTGGCGCACCTGCTGCGCCGCGAGCGCCTTCGCTGGCGGACCTACGTGGCCATCGGCGTGGCAGCCGCCGTGGCGGGGGCTGCGGCTGGCGTCTACACGGCGCGCCAGACGCCGCAACCGACGTACGTGGTCGCGGAGGCACCCGGACAAAGCCCGTTCCTGCTGCCGCAGGGGATGAACGTGGCCGCCACCGGCAAGCTGGACAGCTTCACCCTGACGGCTGCGCCCGAGCTCTGGCAGATCTACCCGGGTCAAACCGTGTCGGCCTGGCTGTTCAACGATGTCTCGCCGGGGCCGACGCTCACCGTCACCGAGGGCGATACGGTGGCGGTGACGGTGGTCAACCACCTGCCCGAGCCCCTCACGGTGTCGTTTCCCACCGACCAGTTCAACCAGGCCGGGATCGCCGGCATCTCGCAGAAGCCGATCTTCGTTGGCCAGAGCTTTACGTACCGCTTCAAGGCGCCAGCGGCAGGCACCTACCAGTACCAATCCAGCTTCGACATGCTGCGCCAGGTGAACTTCGGGCTATACGGCGCCTTCCTGTCGGAGCCGCAGAAGCCCAGCACGCAGTTCAACGTGGACCGGACCGTGGTCGTCGGTGAGTGGCCCTCCCCGGGCGACTACGACGCCAAGGAGGCCACGTTCCTCACCCTCAACGGCTTCAGCTACCCGGCCACGCCGCCGATCTGGGTCAAGCAGGGCGACCGGGTGCGCCTGCGCCTGGTCGACAGCGGGGCCATGATGTGGCACGACATCGAAGTCTCGGGCCAGAGCCTCTGGCTGATCGCCCGGGATGGCGTGCCCCTTGCCACGCCGCAGCAAGTCGGCACCGTCGACCTTGCCCCCGGCCAGACGGTGGATGTGGCTTTCATCGCCGACAACCCGGGCAACTGGGAGCTCTTCTGCAACGTGCTCGACCACCAGATGAACCTGAACCAGGTGGGGCCGGGCGGCATGATCCTGCTGGTGCGGTACCAGGGCTTCTCGGGCGGCCTGCCGCCCGCCGCCAACGAGCTGGGCGTGGCCCAAACCGATCTCTGGCGCGCGCAGCAGGCGCTGAACGCGGCTGACCGGTCCGGCGCCCAGGCGGACTTCGGTAAGTTCACCACCAACTGGCAACAGATCGGCAAGGACGTCGAGACGGTCGACCCCGGGGACGCCCTGCGGATCGACCAGGTCCTGGCCCAGACGGGGACGGCGTGGTCGTCCGACCCGCGCTTTCTGCCCGCGGCCCTGCAGAACCTGGACGACACGGTCGACGCCACGATCGACGCCATCAACGCCTCGCGCGTGGGGATGCCGACGCCGTGAGCCTACCCGATTGGGAGGGGCGGTGGGCGGCCTCGCCCGCCGGGGAGTGGCGGGCCCTGCTGGCGGCCGTGCCCCCCGCGGCGGCCCGTGTGCACGGCTGGGTGGCCGATGCCGTCTACGGCGCCAACGACGGCTTGGGCGCCGTGTTCGGGATCGTGGCCGGCGTCTCTGGCTACGAGCACGGCGGGCGCATCGTGCTGGTTTCCGGCCTGGCCGGCATGCTGGCCAGCGCCCTCTCGATGGGCGCCGGCGCCTATCTCTCGGTTAAGGCCGAGCATGAGGTCTACCAGGTGGAGGTGACGCGCGCCCGCCGGCGGGTGGACACGAACCGGGCCCGGGCCGCCGGCGATCTGGCCGACGCGTACGTCGAACACGGCTTCTCCCGCGAGGACGCGGACTGGCTGGCGGGCCGGGTGGGGCAGGACGCCGAGGGCATGGCCCTGGCCCTGGTGCGGGAGGAGCGGGGCCTCGCCGGCGGGCACCTGCGCCACCCCGTGCGCGCCGCGCTGACGGCCTCGCTCTCCACAGCCCTCGGGGCCTTCATCCCCACCGTGCCCTTCTTCTTCCTGGACGGCACGACGGCAATCGCCCTGGCCGCCGCCATCAGCCTGGTGGCCCACTTCGCCGTGGGGGCGGCCAAGAGCGCCGTCGTGCCGGCCCTGCGCTGGTGGGTGGCCGGCTCCGAGATGACCCTGATCGGCGCCGTCGAGGGCGCCATCAGCTTTGGCGTCGGCCTGTGGGCATCACACATGCTGCCCCACTGAGGCGCCTGGCTCTCGCCGAGGGGGCCTGTCCCAAAGGTTGTGGAGATTCGAGAGGGGGGAACGGGAGAGGGGCTGATGTAGCGGCTCGGGCTCGGTGACATAGACAGGATCCGTTTGGGTCGGGATGGTTGTCTTGCTCGGATGGTGACCCGGGCTTAGGTTTGAGTTGAGGGCCCATAGGAAAAGCCTCCGGTCAGGTTTGACGGCCATCGGAGGCTCTCCCGCGCACCGAAGGCAGTGCCCTCGGCAATGGCAATCATCGTGGTGCATCTGGGCGGATCGATCAAGTCCTATCGCGAGCTGAGTCGTCACTGGACGCCGGATGGGTGTCCGCGGTGTCGTTCAGGCTCGCTCGTGCTGCATGATGGCTACGCGCACGGATCGGAGTCAGGGGATCCCCAGCCGGCGTGGTTTGTCCGTTTC
>DATLTP010000267.1:0-3592 GCA_035533535.1 Bacillota bacterium
GTGCGCACGGACCACAACGCGCAAAAGGCTGAACAGACTCTGCGCGACAACGGGGCGCACGATATCGACATCCGCTAGGTTTGCTGGATCAAGGTCGCATTTGTGCCGGGGGCCATACGGCCCCCGGCCTTGCCGTTCGCCTGCGCCGCTGGTCGCGGCCGGATGGTATTCTGCCTCCAGGGTCACAAAGCGGCGAACGGCGTCATACTTTGGCCTGTCCCGTGGCTGGATGAGCTTGCAGGGGGCTGGGGCGTTTGGCGCAGGTGCGTGTCGTGCTGGCGGGCGCCACGGGTCGCGCGGGGAGCGAGGTGGCGCGCTCTCTCCGTAAGGAGGCCGGAATCCGCTTGGTTGCCGGGGTTGCCCGGCAAAAGGCCGGCCTTGACCTCGGGGCGGCGCTTGGCGGCGAGCCCTGGGATGTGCCGGTCCGGGCCACCGTGTCCGAGGCCCTGGCCGACGGGGGCGTCGACGTCCTCGTGGATTTCACCCTCGCGGACTCCGCCGGCGGGCACGCGCTGCTGGCCCTTGAGCGCGGGGTGCGGCCGGTGGTCGGCGCCACGGGCATCCCGGCCGCCGAGGTGGCGGCGATTGTCTCAGCCGCGGAGCGGACTGGCCTCGGCGCCGCCCTGATCCCGAACTTCTCCTTCGGCGTCATGCTCCTGCAACGCTTCGCCGTCGAGGCGCTGCGCTTTTACCCCGCGGTCGAGATCATCGAGCGCCACCACGACACCAAGAAGGACGCGCCCTCGGGGACGGCGGCGCGGCTCGCGCGTGTGCTGGAGGAGGCGGGGGCCAAGGGGCCGGTGCCCGTGCACAGCGTGCGGCTGCCGGGCCACGTCGCGCACCACGAGGTCGTTCTCGGCGGTCTGGGTGAGATCCTCACCATCCGGCACGACACAACCAGCCGCGCCTCCTGGGGGCCAGGCGTCGCCCTGGCCGCGCGGACGGTCATGAACCGGCCCGGCGTCGCCTTCGACCTGGCTGATCTCGTGTAGAACCGATTGGCCGTGTCCCGTGTCCCATTGACAAGCACCGGCCCGTCGCAGCAGGGCATACCCTGCCTGCGCGGGAGGTGCATGCTGCGTGGAATCTAAGCCCGACAAGCAAGGACATCTCGCCGTGCTGGCGGCGGACAGACGGGGGCACGCCGCCGCCGCCGAGCTCGAGCGCCGTGGCGTGCCTGTGCGTGTGGCCGACGCCGGTTCCGAAGCCGAGATCCGGGCCGCCCTTCTTCAAGCCGAGGCCGTCCTCGGTCCCGTCCGCGCGCCCGCGGGCATGCTGCGCCACCTCGAGGTTCTGCCGCACGGCACGCCCCTCTTCGTCGGCCTGGTCGACGCCGCGCTCCGGGCGGCCGCCGCGGGCCAGGGCTTTCCCCTGCGCTCCTACACCGACGACGAGGCCTTCGCCATCGCCAACGCCGTTCCGACGGCCGAGGGGGCCATCGCCGAGGCGAGCCGCCTCTCGGGGGAGACCATGCACGGAGCCCATGTGGCCGTTCTGGGCTTCGGGCGTTGCGGCCGGGCCCTGGCCGAGCGGCTGATCGCCTGGCACGCCCAGGTCACCGTGGCCGCCCGCCGCGCCGAGCAGCTGGCGGCGGCGCAGGCCATGGGCGCGCGCGCCGTTCCCTGGAGCCAGCGGGCCATGGAGGCGCAATTCGTGTTCAACACCGTTCCCGCGCCCGCACTCGGCAGCGAAGAGCTCACCCGTCTTCACCGGGGGACGTGGATCTTGGACCTCGCCTCCGAACCCGGCGGCGTCGACCGGGCGGCCGCCGAGGCCTGCGGCCTGAACGCGCGCCTGCTGCCCAGCCTGCCTGGCCGGCTGTTTCCGGAAACGGCGGGCCGCATCGTGGCCGAGACCATCCTTCCATGGCTGCCTCCCGTGCTGCGGGGTGGCAAAGCGAGGTGTGACCGTTGACCCTGCAAGGCAAGACGCTCGGCTGGGCGCTCTCGGCCTCTCATCACACGCTGCCGCTGATCCTGCCCGTCATGCGCGCCGCCGTGGCGGCCGGCGCCGAGATCATCCCCGTCGTCTCGCACACCGTGGTGAGCACGCCCACCAAGCACGGGTCGCCGGAGGACTGGCTCGGCGGCCTCCGGGCGGTCACCGGCCGGGATCCGCTGCGCCAGATCCCCGAGGTCGAGCCCTTCGGTCCCGACCGGACCTGCGACTGCGTGCTGATCGCGCCCATGACCGGCAACACGCTGGCCCGCTTCGCCAACGCGATCACCGACAGCGCGCCCCTGATGGCCGCCAAGTCCCAGCTGCGAAATGGCGGGCCCGTGGTGCTGTCCATCACGACCAACGACGCCCTTGGCCTCAACGCCAAGAACCTGGCCACCCTGCTCAACACCCGCAACGTCTACTTCGTGCCGTTCGGCCAGGACAGCCCGCACAGCAAGCCGTCCTCGCTGGTGGCCCACCTCGACCTGCTGCTGGCCACGGTGGAGGCGGCCCTGCAGGGGCGCCAACTCCAGCCGCTTCTGCAGCCGTGGTAGGTTTGTGGGGACATGGGTGCATGGGCTCAGCCCGTGCACCGCAGGGCTAGAAGGGGGCGCGCATCCAAGTGCAGCAGCCACGGGTGGCCGTCGTCGGCGCCACAGGTGCCGTCGGCAGCCGGGTGGTCCAGATCCTGGAGGAGCGCAATTTCCCGCTCCGCGATCTCCGCCTGCTGGCGACGGCGCGGTCCGCGGGTGCCCAGGTGCGCTTTCGCGGCCAGACCCTGACCGTGGAGCCAACCACGCCGGATGCCTTCCGCGGCGCCGACCTCTGCTTTCTGGCCGTGCCAGGGGCGTCCACCAGCCGCACGCTCGCGCCCCAGGCCCGCGAGGCCGGTGCCGTGGTCATCGACAAGGGCAGCGCCTTTCGCATGGACCCGGATGTGCCGCTGATCGTGCCCGAGGTCAACCCCGAGGCGGCGCGCGGACACCGGGGCCTGATCGCCACGCCCAACTGCTCGACCATCCAGCTCGTGGTGGCGCTGCATCCGCTGCAGCAGGCCGCGCGCCTGCGGCGCGTCATTGTCTCGACCTACCAGGCCGCCTCCGGGGCCGGGCAGGCCGGCGCCGACGAGCTCATCGCCCAGGCTCAGAACCCGGAGGCGCACCCGCCGCGGGTGTTCCCCCGCCAGCTGGCCTTCAACGTCATCCCACACTGCGACAGCTTCGAGCCCGAGAGCGGCTTCACCCAGGAGGAGCTCAAGCTGCGCCGGGAGAGCCGCAAGATCCTGGGGGTCGCCGATCTGCGGCTGTCAGCCACAGCGGCGCGCGTGCCCGTCGTCACCGGCCACTGCGAGTCCGTCTATGTCGAGACCGAGCGGCCCCTCAGCCTGACCGAGGCCCTGGCGGTGTTCGCAGCCGCGCCCGGGGTGACGCTGATGGATGACCGGGCTGCCCCCCGCTACCCGACGGCCCTGGATGCCGCCGGCCGAGATGACGTCCTGGTCGGGCGCGTGCGAGTCGATCCGGATGAGCCGTGCGGCCTCCACTTCTGGGTGGCCGCCGACAACCTGCGCAAGGGCGCCGCCACCAACGGGGTCCAGATCGCCGAGCTGTTGGTGCGCGAGGGTCTGCTGGGATAGCGGGCCGGCCGCAGG
>DATLTP010000268.1:0-2791 GCA_035533535.1 Bacillota bacterium
GGCGGACGTGCGCCCGGCAAAGCTGCGCGCACACCACTCGGCATCTACAGCGGGCAGGCCGGGACGCCGTAATGCACGCAGGCGGCGGGATACGGGTGCCCCGCGGACTCGGTGGTGACCTCGAAGAGCGGGCAGCGCGGAGCAATGGGCATCGCGGGCTGGCGGTCGGGGCACGCGGCCTGGCCTTGCGCAGCCCGTTCCAGCGAAACCCATTTCACCTGCTGTGGCACTTCCTCGCCGGCGCAGAAGCCCACAAGGGCCGCCTCATGGCGCATCGTCGGGTTCTTCGGGACGAAGTGATCGCAACGGAGGCATGCCAGGAAGGCGAAGGCGCGATCGCGCAGCACTCCGGCTCGGCCCCCTCTGGCACCATCCTACCCCCTGGCGCTCGGTGGCGCTCGGGCTCAGCTTCATCACCGCGGCACAGGGGTGTCCCGACGCTTCAGGGCCGCACCCGACCCGGCCGGCGCGATCAGCTGCCACTCGCCATGGCCAGGCGCACCGCCTCACCGAGGTCGCCTGCCACCGCGTTGGGCGCCGGCGCCACGTCAGCGGGCCAGGGCTGGCCCGCACGGTTCAGCCAGACCGCCGCCAGCCCGGCCCGCCGCGCGCCGGCCACGTCCGCCTGCGGCGCGTCGCCGATCATCACCGCACGCTCCGGCGGCACACCCACAGCGGCCAGCGCCAAGGTGAAGATGGCCGCTTGCGGCTTGGCGGCCCCGACCTCGCCCGAGATGATGCACGCCGGGATCAGGTCGGCGAGGCCGAGAGCCGCGATCCGGCGGCGCTGGTTCAGGGCCGTGCCGTTGGTCAGGACGGCCAGGCGCACGTCGGGCCGGCTGGCGCGCAAGGCCGTCAGCGTGGGGACGACCTCCGGGAACGGGCGCATGTGCCGGTCCAGAGCCGCCGCATACCGCTCAGCCAGAGCCGCCACCGCCGCAGCGTCCGCCATCCCGCCTGCCGCGCGCAGCATCTCGCCGTGCCAGGCCTCGTAAAGCGCGGCCTCGTCGAGGTCCCCACGCAGATACGCCGGCCAGAGCTCGGCCCAGCGCAAATTGCTCAGGCGGTGGACCTCGCTCAGGGCCTCGGAGCCAAGGCCAGGCATGGCGCTGCGTAAAGCCGCCCGGGAGGCCGCCTCCAGGTCGTGCAGCGTGCCGTCGAAATCGAAGAACAGGGCGGCGGGTCCGCTCACCGCAACGCCGGCCGCCGGCCCACCACGCCCGCCGCGGCCTCCACGAACGCGGAGGCCCGCAGGATCTCAGCCTCCGCGAACGGGCGGCCGACCACCTGCACACCCAGCGGCAGGCCGTCCGCCGTCCACCCCGACGGGACTGAAACCGCCGGCAGCCCCGTGAGGTCGAAGATCCCCGTCCAGCCGATGGCGCCGAGCAGCCGGTCCGCCCCTGGCGGCGGCGCGTCGGTGGCGGCGATGGCTCCCGCCCGCATGGCCGGCGCCGGGCTGCGGCTCGTGGGCGAGACCAGAAGATCGAACCGCGCCAGCAGCTCCGCGTACCGCCGACCGACGCCCGACCGCACCCGCTGGGCGCGGAGGTAGTCGATGGCGGGCATGCGCAGGCCCATCTCCAGGCGCTCGCGGGTGGCGGGGGCGTAATCGCCAGGCCGCGTGCGGATCCACTCCTCGTGGAAGCTGCTGGCCTCGGCGTAGAGGATGGCCATCAGGGCAACCGAGCCGTCGTCGAGGTCTGGCCAGGCGATCTCCTGCACCATGGCGCCGGCTGCAGCCATGGCCGCCAGGGCCTCCCGCGTCGCCTGCTCCATGGCTGGCACCGCCGCCCGCGCTTCGTCCACCAGGCGGGCGATGCGAACGCCCCGCAGCGAGCCGCCCAAGGCCGCTCCGTAGTCGTCCACTGGGCGGTCGGCTGAGCCCGGGTCAGCCGGGTCGTGGCCCGCGACCGCCGCCAGCATCGCCGCGCAGTCGGCCACGGTTCGCGTCATGGGGCCGCAGTGGTCCAGGCTCCAGGACAGCGGCACGACGCCCGCGCGGCTGACCCGGCCGTACGTCGGCTTCAGCCCAACCAGCCCGCACCAGTTCGCCGGCTGGCGGATGGAGCCGCCGGTGTCGGAGCCCATGCTGCCATAGCCGACCCCTGCCGCCACCGACGCCCCGGAGCCGCTGCTGCTGCCGCCGGTGCTATGGTCGAGGTTCCACGGATTGTGGGACGGGCCGAAGTCGGGGTGGACTTCGCCGTAAGCGAACTCCAGCATGTTGTTCTTGCCGAAGACGACGGCGCCGGCCGCCTTCAGGCGCGCAGCGACGGTGCTGTCGCGCTGCGGCACCCGGTCGGTGTAGATCCGCGCGCCAGCCGTCGTCCGCACGCCGGCCGTGTCATACAGGTCCTTCAGGCTGATGGGCACCCCAAGCAGGGGCGGGAGCTGGCCGCCGGCCACCCGCCGCCGGTCCGCGGCCTCGGCCGCAGCCAGGGCGTCCTCGTCCATCAGGGTCACGAAGGCGTTGAGGTCGGGCTCCAGCCGGTGGGCCCGCTCCAGCGCGGTCTCGGTCAGCTCGCGTGAGGTGACCTCCCCGGCCCGAATGCGCGCGGCGGCCTCGACCAGTGGCAGGTAGGCCAGATCCTCACTCGCCATCGGGGATGACCTCCGCCGGCCGGAAGACAGTGGCCGGCTCATCCTCCAGGGCCATCGCCACCTGCCGCAACCGGTCCAGGAGCACGGCCAGCGGGTCTTCGGCCATCGGCGCTCTCCCCCTCGCAGGAACCTCTTCGCAGGGCCGCGGCCAATTCCTCTTCCCGCGTTCGTGAGCGGGCCGGCGTAT
>DATLTP010000269.1:0-12670 GCA_035533535.1 Bacillota bacterium
CAGATGTGACGGCAGGCTGACAGGCTGTGCCGCGGACCGACACCGGCTGACGGCAGGCGCGACGTCCGAAATGGAGGTCTGGGTGCGCTCTGGTGAGGTGGCGCGGCCATGCACCGGAGGCCTTGTATGCTGCGTTTGGGCGTTGGGCGTTGGGCGTTGGGCGTTGGTGCGCGCGGTCGCGCGGTAAGCTGTGGCCGGTGCGGTGGTCCACGCCAACCGCGACCCCTGCCTCGCCTACCCACGGCTGCCGCCGTCGGCTGCCCGCTCGGATATGCCGCCCGCTTGCGGCATACCCGTGGCGCGAAAGGCGGACGGGCGGCCCCGCGGGCCTCCGGACGAATCGGAGATCACGCGTTCGCCCGTGTGATATACTCTGGCCGTCATTACGCTGGTTTTGCTCGGTCTGGTGCAGGGTGCGACGGAGTTTCTGCCGGTCAGCAGCTCCGGTCACCTTGTCTTGGCGCAGTGGGTGCTGGGCGTCCGCCAGCCGGGTGTCTCCCTGGAGGTCGCCCTCCATGCGGGAACGCTCGTGGCCGTCGTCCTGGCGCTTCACGGCCGCATCCGCGGCGATTGGCGCCGGCTGCTGGTGCCGGTGCTGGTGGGCTCGGTGCCGGCGGCGATCGCCGGGCTGGCCCTCAAGCCGCTCATCGAGCGGGCCTTCGAGCAGCCGGTGGTCCTTGGCCTCGGATGGCTGCTCACGGGCGCGGCGCTGCTCTGGGCGGCGCGGCGGCCGCCCGGCCAGCGGGCCGCGACGGGTCTCAAAGCGCGCGAGTCCCTCTGGATCGGGCTTTTCCAGGCCGCGGCGCTGTTGCCGGGGGTTTCGCGCTCGGGCGCCGCGCTGGTCGGAGGGCTCTGCGTGGGGCTGGAAGCCGGGGAGGCCGCGGCGTTCGCGTTCCTGCTGGCGCTGCCCAGCGTCGGTGGGGCCGTGTTGTTGGACCTGCCCGCATCCTGGGGGGAGGGCTCCATTTGGCTGGGGGCCGGGGTGGCCGCACTCGCCGGCGCCGCCGCCATTCGCCTGTTTCTAAGAAAGGGTCTGCCGGGGCGGCTGGCTCCCTATGGCGTCTACTGCGCCGCGCTGGGGCTCCTGACGCTCGTAAGCGCGGCCGTGCTGGGCGCCGGCGCGCTCCCATGAAACCGGAACTGCGCCGCGAGGTCGCTGGCCTGATCTGGCTGTGTCTGGGCGTCCTTGGCATCTGGGCTGCCGCTTCCCACGGCCCCCTGGCCGGCAGCCTCCCCGGCCTCCTGCGCAACGCGCTGACGGCCCTTTGCGGGCGCCTTGCCGTCGTGCCGCCCCTGATCGCCCTGGGCTACGGGCTTGTCCTCGTCTTTCCCATTCCGCGCGAGGGCCTGGGTGCTCGGGTCAGCGGCGGCGTGCTGCTCACGGCGGCGGCCGACGGCTGGCTGCATCTGCGCCTGCCCGCGGAGCAGGCTTTTGCGCTCGCCTGGCATGGACAAGCCGGTGGCTTGGTGGGTGCGACCCTGTCCTGGCCGCTTGCGAACCTGCTCGGCCGCACGGGTGCGGAGATCGCCCTCGGGGCCATGGCCGCGATTGCCCTGGTCATGCTCCTGCAACGCCCGCTTGGCCCAATCATCACCTCGGCGGTCGCGTTCGTGGTGGCCGCGGTTGGGGCGATTGGCCGCGCGGTGGTCGACTTCGTGTACGTGCCGGTTGGCGAGCCCCAGCCAGCGGCTGCGGCTGCGGCTGCCGATGGGTTCATCAGCCTGGCGCCCGAAGTTGCGCCGACCCCACGGCCGGCCGAGCCGGTCGCGGCCGTTTTGGCACCGGCGCTGGTGCCGGCGGCCCCGGAGCCCGTATTTACCATGCATCTGCCCAGTGAGCCGGAACCGGAACCAGTGCCCGAGCCCGCGCATGTGGCGGATGAGTCGTCGCGGCGCCGGGGCGCGGGCAAGCCGTCCGCCGACGCGCCCAGCGCTCCGGCTCAGCTCACACTGGCGGATGCTGGCCTCTTCCAGGTGCCCCCGATGGACCTTTTGCGCAAGCGGTCCGTCCGGAACAAGGGGGCTGGCCAGCGCGACGCCGCAGCCCGCGGCCGGGCCCTGGAGGATGCCCTGGCCTCGTTCGGCGTCCACGCCAAGGTGGTGGAGATCGCCCAGGGGCCGACGGTGACCCGTTTCGAGCTCCAGCCGGGCGAGGGCGTGCGGGTGAACCGCATCTCCGCCCTGGCCGACGACATCGCCCTGTCTCTGGCGGCCGTTGACGTCCGCATCGTGGCGCCCATCCCCGGCAAGTCCGTCGTCGGTATCGAGGTGCCGAACGTCGAAATCACGCCGGTCTTCCTCCGCGACGTCATGGAGACCGGGGAGTGGAGGCACTCGGCCTCGCCGCTGACGGTCGCCCTGGGGGAGGACATCACCGGCCGCCCGGTCGTCTCCAGCCTGGACAAGATGGTCCACGTGCTCATCGGCGGCGCCACCGGCTCCGGCAAGAGCATCACCCTTAACTGCATGCTTGCGAGCCTGTTGTTCAAGGCGCGGCCCGACGAGCTGAAGCTGGTCCTCATCGACCCCAAGATGGTGGAGATGTCCGTCTATAACGGCATCCCCCACCTGCTGGCGCCCGTGGTCACCGACCCGAAGAAGGCGGCCGCCTCCCTGCGCCTGCTGATCAAGGAGATGGAGTCACGGTACGCGCGCTTCGCCGAGGCGGGCGTCCGCCACATCGGGTCCTACAACGAGTGGGCCGCGGACCACGGGGCCGAGCGCCTGCCGTTCATCGTGGTCGTCATCGACGAGCTGGCCGACCTGATGCTGGTGGCGCGAGCCGACGTGGAGAACTCCATTCAGCGGCTCTGCCAGATGGCGCGCGCCGCGGGCATGCACCTCGTCGTCGCCACGCAGCGGCCGTCGGTCGACGTCATCACCGGTGTCATCAAGGCGAACATCCAGACGCGCATCGCCCTGGCGGTCGCCTCGCAGGTCGACTCGCGGACGATCCTCGACGTGGCCGGGGCCGAAAAGCTGCTGGGCCGCGGCGACATGCTCTTCCATCCGGTGGGCGGCAGCAAGCCGATCCGGGCCCAGGGCGCCTACATCTCCGACAGCGAGCTGGAGTCGATCCTCGGGTTCCTGCGCAATCAGGGCAAACCGCAGTTCAACGCGGAAATCGCGGCCGCCGAGGCGGATGACGAGGAGGACGAGCGCGAGGACGCGGGCGACGCCCTCTTCTCGTCGGCGGTGCGCGTCGTGGCGGAGACCGGCCAGGCCTCCGTGTCCAATCTGCAGCGCCGGCTGCGCGTCGGCTTCACCCGCGCCGGCCGCTTGATCGACATGATGGAGCAGCGCGGGCTCGTCGGACCCCATCAGGGCAGCAAGTCGCGCGAGGTGCTGATCAGCATGGAGGGCTACCGCCGCATGTTCGGGGATGAGAGCGAGGAGCTGACGGAGCCGCGCGCCAAGGCGTAGCTCTGCTCCGTTGCGCGGCCCGGAGACCCCCGGCGTTGTGCGCGCCCGGCCGAGGCATACTACCCCCGATCTGGACCCCGCGCCTAGCGCGGGGGAGGGGGGAATCCAATGCGTCGGTCGGCTCTTTTCGGGCTGGCCCTTGCCCTGGCCCTCGCGACCGCCGGCTGCTCGATGTTCGGCGGTGGGGGCGCGGTGCGCCAGTCGCCCGCCGGCACCCTGTTCGGCGGTGGCATGAAGGTCCTGGTGTTCGAGGCCAGCGATACGTCCGCGCCCGTCTCGAAGGTTTCGCCGGTCACCGTGGCCAACAAGTCGTTGGTCGCCGGCCTTGCGCCGTACTGGTACCACGTCCAGCCCGATGGCTCCGTGACGGGCAGTGTGCAGTCGGGCGTCGTGAGCTGGGCGAAGTCCAACAAGGTCCCGCTTCTGCCGCTCATCAACAACGCGAACACGACCAGCGCGTTTTTGAGCGACAGCACGGCCAGGGCGAACGCGGTGACGAACGTCGCCAACCTGGTGCTCAGCAATGGGTTTGCGGGCATCAATATCGACTTCGAGCCGCTGCCTGGCAGCGTCCGCGCCGGGATGACCGCGTTCATCACGGCCCTCTATGCCAAGCTGCATCCCAAGGGCAAGCTGGTTGAGGTCAGCATCATCCCCGAGAGCTCCGTGTCGGCGGCTGACTCATCGGCGTTCAACTATCGCCAGATCACCGCCAATTCCGACGCTGCCATCCTCATGACCTACGACCAGCACGACGACGGCAGCTGCCCCGGCCCCATCGCCCAGCTGTCGTGGGTGAAGGAACGCCTGGGTGTGGCCATGCAGGATGGGATGCCCGCAAACAAGATCCTGCTCGGCATCGCCGACTATGGCTACGACTGGACGGGCTGCGGCGTGAAGGGCACGCCGACGGTCGGCCTGAACGCCATCCCGAGCCTGACCGGCAGCGGCAACCCCACCCGAGACGGGGAGGGCGACCCGCACTTCACCTACACGACCGGTGGCACGCAGCACGTCGTGTGGTATGAGGACCAGACCTCCGTCGTGGGCAAGGTCAAGCTGGCCAAGGCGGACCACCTCCAGGGCCTCGCGCTCTGGGAGGAGGCCTACGCGACCCAGCCCTACTGGGACGCCGTCAAGTCCAACCGCTGACCGGGATTCGTGAAGGGGGCCGCCTTGCGGCGGCCCCCCATCCAATGTAGCCCTCAGCGCTTCCCCGATTGCTTGCCGCCGCCCGACCCTCCGCCATCGCTCTGCAGCACGCTCTCAATCCGCTTGGCGATGTCCTGGGTCTCAGCGATCACCGCCTTCAGTTTCTGCAACTGCTGGCGGAGGTCGTTCGCCAGCTGGTCGGTGGAGGCCCCGCCGCCACTACTGCCAGCGGCGCCCCCCACCGGCAGGAGCAGCGCTGCCTGGCCCTGAAAGGGTCCAAGCAGCTGCTGGAGCGGGTTCTGGGCCTGGCCCTGCGAGCCGCTGCTGCTCCCGCCGCTTTGGCCGCCGCCGCCCGTCCCCACCTGGGCGGAGGATTGGCCGCCGCCACTCTGGCCGGACGACTGCTGCTGGCCGCTGCCGGAGCCCTGCCCAGCCTGTTGCTGCCCGAGGCCTTGCAGGAGTTGCTGCAGGCCGCCGGCGGATTGGCCGCCGGTCTGGCCGTTCTGCTGTTGGCCGCCACTTTGGCCGCTGCCGGAGCCCTGCTGCTGCCCAAGGCCTTGCAGGATCTGCTGCAGGCCTCCGGAACCTTGGCCGCTGCCCTGGCTGCTTTGTTGGCCGCTGCCCTGGCTGTTCTGTTGGCCGCCGCCCTGGCCGCCGCTCTGCTGCTGGCCGCCGCTCTGGCCCTGGCCGCCTCCGCCGAGGGTCTGCCATAGCTGCTGCAGGCCGCCGTTCTGGCCGCCTTGTTGGCCGCCGCCACCCTGGCCGCTTTGTTGGCCGCCGTCCTGGCTCCCCTGCTGCTGGCTCTGGCCGCCGCCCTGGGCGCCAGGGGCCTGCCACAGTTGCTGCGGGCCACCCTGCTGCTCGCCCTGGCCGGCGCCGCCTTGGCCGCCGCTCGGGTTGCCTCCGCTCTGTCCGCCGGTCTGGCCACCGCCGGACTGGCCACCGCCGGTCTGGCCACCGGACTGCTGGCCGCCACCGCCCTGGCCCTGGCTGCCGCCGCTCAGGTTCTGCCAAAGCTGCTGCAGCCCGCCGGTCTGGCTGCCTCCGCCCTGACCACCGGACTGCTGTCCGCCGCCGTTTTGGTTGCTCGCCTGCTGGCCCAGGCCCTGCAGCAGCTGCTGCAGCCCGCCGCCGCTCTGGCCGCCCTGTTGTTGGCCCGATTGCTGCTGCCCGCCGCCGGATTGGCCGGAACCCTGCTGCTGGCCGCCGGATGACCCGCTCCCCTCGGCCTGGAGCATGCGGCGGAGCTCCTCGCGGACCATGCTGCGCAGGTCGGTTGCCACCTCCTGCGAGGACATCACCGCGACCCCCTTCAGCGCCTTAGTCTGCCGTTTCCTGAGGGAGGGGACGCGTTGGCGCGGATGGAATCCTTCGGCGTGAGCAGGGTGATCCGTCCCTCTGGCGATGCGGCGCTCCTGGTGGAGCTGGGCGACCGCCTCGCGCCGGAAGTGGCGCAGCGCGTGCGCGCCATGGACGCCGCGGTCGCCACCAGCGGCCTTGCTGGGCTCCGCGAACGCGTGCCCGGGTACACGACGCTGCTTTGCGAATATGACCCCCTGCGGGTGGACGTCTGGGCCCTGGCGGAGCGCCTGGCCGCCCTGCGGCGGGCGGTGCTGGCCGAATCCGCTGGCAGCGGCGGCCAGCCCGGTCGGCAGGTGCGCGTACCCGTGGCCTACGGCGGCGCATTCGGCCCTGACGTGGCCGAGGTAGCTGCCCTGCATGGCCTCTCGGAGGCAGAGGTTATCGAGCGGCACGCGGGCCGCCGTTACCTCGTGTATTTCTTGGGCTTCAGCCCTGGTTTCGCCTACATGGGCGAGGTCGACGGGCGCATTGCCACGCCGCGGCGCGCGCCGCCGCGGACCCGGGTGCCGGAGGGCTCGGTGGCGATGGCCGCCGCCATGACGGGCGTCTACCCCGCCGCGACCCCAGGCGGCTGGCGCATCCTCGGCCGCACGCCGTGGCCCGTCTATGACCCCGGCGCCGCAGAGCCGGCCCTGTTTCGCCAGGGCGACGAGGTCAGCTTCGAGCCAATTTCGGCCGCGGCCTTCCAGGAGTTGGCCGCGGCGAAGCGCCCCGTGGCGCTGCCGGAGCCGTGGGATGGCCAGCCGGCCTTTCACGTCGTGCGCCCGGGTCCGCTGACGACCTTTCAGGATCTCGGACGCGCCGGCCATCAGGCCATCGGCGTGCCGGTGGCGGGCGCCGCGGACCCACCCGCACTCCGCCTGGCCAACCGGCTCGTTGGCAATCCGGACAGCGCCGCGGCCCTGGAGATCACGGTGATGGGCCCGACCCTGGCCGCGGTGCGCGAGGTGGCGGTCGCCCTTTGCGGCGCCGATCTCGGTGCGAGCATCGAGGGAGAGCGGTTGCCGCCTGGGCAGGTGGCCCTCCTTCAGCGCGGCCAGGAACTCCGGTTCCGTGGGCCCGTGTCCGGCTGCCGGTGCTACCTCGCTGTAGCCGGCGGCTTCCTGGTGCCGCCTGTCTTTGGCAGCGCTTCCGCCGACCTGCTGGGCCGACTCGGCCCGCGGCCGCTTCAGGCAGGCGATGAGCTGTTTGCGGCAGAGGCCGCGCCCCGCGCTGTGAAGGGGCGGCGGCTGAGGCCAGGCGCCTACACGCTGCCGCCGGCGGGCGAGTTGGAGGTCGCGGTGGTCCCTGGGCCCCAGGAGGATTGGTTTGCCGAGGCCGAGCGCTTTTACGGCGGCGCCTATGGCGTTCTGCCCGCCTCAGACCGGACCGGCCTGCGGCTGGACGGCGCCGCCGTGCAGCCGCGGGCCGGGGAGCTCCTGTCGGAAGCGACACCGCTTGGTTCCATCCAGGTCCCGTCGGACGGTAAGCCCATCGTGCTGCTGGCCGGCCGCCAGACGGTCGGCGGATACGCGAAGATCGGCGTGGTCTGCACGCCGGACGTCTGGCGCCTGGCCCAGGTGCGGCCCGGTGCCGCGCGCCTGCGCTTCCGCCCGGTGGGCCTGGCCGAGGCGCACGCCCACTACCGGGCGGCCCTGCTCGACGACGGGGCCGTGCAGGACTGACGCCCGCGGGTGGCCCATTCAAACCCATGACGAGGGGGTTTTCCATGGACATCAATGTCGACATGGGCGAGGCCTTTGGCGCCTACCCTGGCGGACCCGATGCCGAGATGCTGGCCTCCGCCACCTCGGCCAACGTCGCCTGCGGCTTTCACGCCGGCGACCCGCGCACCATGGCCCACACCGTGGCCCTCTGCAGGTCCCTGGGCCGGAACGTGGGCGCCCACCCGTCATACCCCGACCTGGTCGGCTTCGGCCGCCGCGCCATGGCCGCGACGCCGGAGGAGGTGCGAACCGACGTCCTCTACCAACTCGGGGCGCTGGACGCGTTCTGCCGCGCCGCCGGGGCGCGCATGCGCCACGTCAAGGGCCACGGCGCCATCTACAATGTGGCGGTGAAGGACGCCCCGACGGCCAGAGCCATGGCCGAGGCGGTGGCTGCCTTCGACAGGACGCTCTGGTTCTTCGCGCTGCCGAACACGCTGCTCGGTGAGGCGGGGCTGGCCGCCGGCCTGCGGGTGGCCTGGGAGGCCTTCGCCGACCGCGCCGTGCGCCGCGACGGCACGCTGGTTCCGCGGGGGCAGGCAGGCGCCATGATCACCGATCCGGATGTCGCCGCGGCCCGGGCTGTGCGCATCGCCCGCGAGGGCGTGGTGGTGCCGGCCGATGGCGGGGAGCCGATCCCGTGGCGCGCGGACACGATCTGCGTCCATAGCGACACCCCGGGCGCACCGGTCATCGCCGCCGCGGTGCGCCAGGGGCTGGAAGCCGCCGGGGTGCTGGTGCAGCCGCTGGGGGAGTAGCGGTCCGCGATGCCCGCGCGGCCATGGTCCTGCGCGGCATCCTGATGCTTGCGGCATGCTGCAACGGCTGCGACGCCGAGCCCACGGGCGAAAGGCCTGTTCTTCCAGCCGGGGGCAGGGCTTCCTCTGGAAGGGCCAGGGGGGCCTGCTCGCCAGCACGGGGAGCGGCCAGACCGGGACGCCCGTGGCGGTGGTGCAGCCCGAGCGCGAAGTGGCCGCAGGTCAGCACGCTGTGCGCCTGGCCAGGACGACTGCGGGCGCATGGGCTGCAATGCGGGTTTGGTGGGGGCGCGCATATGCGCGCCCCCTCACAAATGACCTTAGATCGCGCCCGCCTTACGCAGCAGGGCGTCCCGGACGCGCGCCGCCACCGGTCCGGGGGTGCCCTCGCCGATCACGTGCCCGTCGATCAGCCCCACCGGGATGGCCTCGCTGTTGGTGCCGGTGTAGAAGACCTCCGAGGCGCGCAGCATGTCCGTCACGCCGAAGGCCTCCTCGCGCACCGGGATGCCCAGCTCCTTCGCCACCTCGATGATGTGCAGGCGCGTGATCCCCGACAGGATGTGCGGGCCCTCGGGGTGGGTGCGCAGCACGCCGTCGATCACGGCGAAGAGGTTGGTCGAAGAGCCCTCGGTCACCACGCCGTCGCGGACGAAGATCGCTTCGGCGGCGCCGGCCTCCTCGGCCTGGGTCTTGGCCAGGGTGTTGAGGAACAGGCCGACCGACTTCACGTTGCACATGTGCCAGCGCAGGTCGGGCACCGTGATGCAGGCGACGGCCTTGCTGATGGGCTTCGGGTCAGGCAGCGGCGCGTCGCGGGCGATCATGAAGATGGTCGGGCGCGACTCCTTGGGCATGGCGTGCTTGCGGGGGCCGGGCGCGCCACGCGTCACCTGCACGTACACGGCCGCTTCGGGCAGGCCGCTGCGGCGCGCGCACTCCTCGATGGCGGAGCGGATCTCCTCGCGGGGCGGCAGCGGCAGGCGCATGAGCGCGGCGCTCCTCACCAGGCGGTCGAGGTGGGGCTCCAGCGCGAAGAGCTTGCCGCGGTAGGTGCGCACGACCTCGTAGATCCCGTCGGCGAACAGCAGGCCGCGGTCCTCGACGGAGACGGTGGCCTTTTCATAGGGGACGAACTCGCCGTTCAGGTAGACGTCCAACCCGATCAACTCCTCGCATGACTCCAAATCCGCGCGGCGCGGACCCGCGCGGACCATCGGGCGGGGCCTTCCACAGACGGGCGCGCGTTCCCTACTATGTGCGGCCCCGGCACCGTGGGTTCGGCTGGTGGTTCCGGTGGTGCTGGTGCCACGCAAGGCTCGCCTCGTCTGCCATCGGCGCCTCGCGCCGCGCATAGCCATGCCTCGATGCTCAACATCATCTGGGTCGGGCTGATCGTCGCCGGCGTGGCAGTCGCGGCCATGAGCGGCCGGGTCGACGCCGTGACCGAGGCGGCGATGACGGCCGCCAAGCTTGGCGTGGAAACCATCATCACCCTGACGGGGATCATGATCTTCTGGCTCGGGCTCGCCCGCGTGGCCGAGAAGGCGGGGCTCATCCAGGCGCTGGGGCGGGCCATGCAGCCGCTGCTGCGCCTGCTGTTCCCGTCGGTGCCCAGGAACCACCGGGCGATGGGCGCCATCACGGCCAACGTGGCGGCCAACATGCTGGGGCTGGGCCAGGCGGCAACGCCCTTCGGGCTCAAGGCCATGGAGGCCCTGCAGGAGCTGAATGGCGGCAGCGCCGTGGCCTCCGCGGCCATGGTGACCTTCCTGGTGCTCAACACGTCCGGGGTCACACTGATCCCGGCGACAGTCATCGCGCTGCGGGCGACCGCCGGGTCGGCCAACCCCGCGGAGATCGTGGGCACCACGCTGTTTGCCACCATGTCCAGCACCGTGGTGGCCCTCACCGTGGACGCCATCATCCGCAAGGCCTCAGCCCGGCGGCGGTAGGCACGGCGGCCCGTACACGTCCACTCGGCGACACGTGGCCCTGCCGGATCGAAGGCCACGTGTCCGATGCTGCGCGCGACGCCCTCAGGTAGCCTCAAGCCGGGACGTGGGTGGTCCTGGTGAACATCGTGGCGAGGGCCCTGGCTGGCATCCTGGCGCTGCTCGTCCTGCTGGTGGCCATCGTGGCCCTGGCGCCCCTTCACTACGAGGTCGGGCTTGGCGAGGGGCCGGCCGGAGGCCTTGGGTGGACGGCGTGCCCACGGTGGATGTGGGGGGCCGTGCGCCTGACGGCGGGCACCGGTGGCGCCGGACTCCGCCTGCTCGGCCATCCCCTCGGACGCCAGCCCGCGCGCCCGGCCCAGAGCAGGACCCGGCTGCCCGGTCGGAGCCAAGCCCGGCGCTTGCACGCGGAGCGCCTGCGCCTGCTGTGGCGTGAGTTGCCGCGGCTCGGGCGCCGGCTGGTGGCCGTGCTTCACCTCGAGGTGGCGGGCGACGCGTCCATTGGGCTGGACGATCCGGCCCTGACCGGCTGGCTGTTCCTGGCCCTGTCCGTGGTGCCGCATGGGCCTGGCACGACGCTCCGGCCCGACTTCATCGAGCCCGGGTTCCACGGCGACCTGCGGTTGCGAGGTTGGCTTGTTCCCGCCCAGCCGGCCTTGGTGGTCGTGCCTGCGTTCCTGCGGGCCGGGGTGCTGCCGAGCCTATCTGGCGGCCACGGGTAGGTCTCAAATCGATTCCGCGGGGGTGAGAGGGATGGGGGACACGACGACACCGTTCGACGTGATCCTGGACGAGCTGGGCAAGGTCACCCAGGCGAAGGCGGTCTTCGGCGATCCGATTCAGGTCGATGGCCTCACGCTGATCCCGGTCGTGGACATCTCAGTCGGGCTCGGCGCGGGGCTCGGCCAGGCACCCGGCAAGAACGGAGAGGCACGGATCGGCGGCGGCGGCCAGGGCGGCGGCGGGGGCGCCCGCATCAGCGCCAAGGCAGTGATTGCCATCAAGGAGGGCACCGCCACGGTGCTGTCCCTGGGTCGCGGGGTCGCGCTGGAGCACCTGCTGGAGGCCCTGCCGGACCTCGTGCAGCGCGTGCGGCCGGCCGCGAAGTAGTCCATGGCCGAGGCGGTCCTCATGGACCGTCTCGGCTCGGCCGCAGCCCAGGAGGGGGATGGATCCGTGGCCAGGAGCGCTGGCATCCGTCTGCAAGCTTGGATGCGGAAGCACCCGCTGCTGTCGTTCTTCGTCATGGCCTACGCGTTCGCGTGGATCATCGAAGTCCCGTATTCCTTTCGGTTTGGGGCCTGCTGGCCGGCGACTGGTCGTGGACACTCGTGCTGAAGCCATTCCTGGGCCCCACCTTGCCGCCATCATCATGATCACGACGACGGAGGGCCGGGCAGGCATATCAAGCTTGCGCCGCCGACTCCGGCAGGGGCGCGCCGGCCCATCCTGGTACCTGTTCATTCTGCTCGGCATCCCGGCGTTGATCTTGGCCGGAATCGCCGTGCAACCCGGCATGCTCGCCGGCTTCAAGGGCTTCCCGCCCCTGCTCTTGGTGAGCTATCCGCTCACCTATGTCGCCGTGTTCTTTGGCGGCGGCCCGCTGGGCGAGGAGATCGGCTGGCGGGGCTTCGCGTTGCCCCGCATGCAGCCGCGCTACGGGCCTTTGAGGGGGACCCTGCTGCTGGGTGTCCTCTGGACCTTCTGGCACCTGCCGGACTTTCTGACGCCGGCACAAGGCGGTGGGCCCGGCACCGCCCTGGCCACCGTCGGTACGAACTTGATCATGTTCCTGCTCCTGGTCACGGCCATCGCGATCCTCATCACCTGGGTCTTCAATTGCACTCAGGGCAGTGTGTTCACCGCCATCCTGGCGCATGCCGGCGTCAACACCCCCCAGGTGGTGCTGGTGCCTCTGTTCCCCGCCGTGCAGGCGACGAGCCTGAATCTGGCCGTCCTCATCGGCCTGGGGGTGCCGGCGTTCCTGGTCGCGATCCTGACGCACGGCCGCCTTGGCTATCAGGGTCCGCCCTCAGTACGTGTCGAAGATCCGTTGCATCTCGGCAGGATCGCGCGTGAGGGGCAGGGCTAGGGCGAGCAGGATCCGGGCCTTTTGCGGGTTGAGGTTGTCGGCGGAGACGAAGCCCGGCTCGGTGTAGTGGTCGTCGGGGACGACGCGGCCCGAGCCCAGCCGGCTGCTGCGCACCACCACGACGCCCTTGTCCCGCGCCGCCTTCAGGGCGTCCTTCATGCCGCCGACCGACCCCGCGCCCACCCCCGCGATCACGAGCCCGGCGGCGCCGAGGCCCACGGC
>DATLTP010000270.1:0-4253 GCA_035533535.1 Bacillota bacterium
CGCGGACGTGACCCTGATGGTCAGCGTGACGGTGGACTACACTCTCATGGCCAGCAACGGCACCATTCTCTGCACGTTCTGCGGCAGCTTCAGCTTCATGAAGACCATTGTCCTCTGCGCGCCGACCGGCACGACCGTCGACTGCGCGGTCCCTTCGACGACCGTGAGCCCGGTGGCCATCCTCAACGGCCAAGTCTGCAGCACGGTCACGGTCTGCCTGTTGGTGTCCTCCGTCGCCATGGTCAACCTGCTGGTGCCGAGCTACGGGTTCTGCACGCCGGCGCCGTGTGTCGTGTCGCCCCAGCCGCCGTTCAGCTGCCCCCCTTCCCCGCTGTACCCGACGGCCTGCACGGTGGCGCCGACCACGACGACCTTCATGTAGCCGGCCCTCCGGCAGCGGCCGCCCAGGCGGCCGCTGCGGATACATACCCGCGTCCGCCCGCCTGCATGAGGGACCCGAGGCTGGCGCGACCGCCCCTACGGGCAGTAGGCCTGGATGGCGTGATGCAGGGGCCCGCCCAGGCTGCAAAGGGTTCCGGCGTTCAGCAGGGTGACGGCCAAAAGGCCGATGCAGGCCAGCATGGCGACCGCGAGGGCGAAGAGAACGCCGCGGTTGCGACGGCGGCGGGGGGCGCGGGGGGCACCGGCCTTCGGCTGGCCCTTGGCCTTGTCGGCCTTCGCAGCCTTGCCGGCCTTCACCGCCTTGCCCGCAGCCTTGCCCGCAGCCTTGCCCGGAGCCCTACCGGGAGCCTTGCTGGGCTGGCCCTTGGCCACGCCGTTCGGGGTGTGGCCGTTCAAGGCAGGGGCGCTGCCGCCTCCACCACCGGGCGCCGCATCCTGCGGCAATTGACGCCGGCCATCCTGGCCACCCCGGTCTCGGTCCACACTACCTTATCGGTCTATTGCACCCGCTGGGCCAGGGCAGGGTCGGGGCCGATCGGGTGCGCCTCGGGGTGCAGGATAGCCGCCAGGATCTCCAGGCCGTCCCACAGGGCGGGGCTGCCGCTTGAAAAGAGCCGGCCGCCGTCGGTGGCCCAAACGGCCCAGTCCTCGGGCCAGGCCATGGCGCGGGCCTCGGCGATCGCGCGCTCAAGATCCAGGCTGCACGGTAGGCAGATGGCGGTGTGCGCCCCGGAGCAGAAGACCTCCGGCCAGGTGAGGCGGCGCGACATCGCGCGCGGTTCGGCCAGCGGGTCGGCGCCCCCAGCCAGGCTGACCATCTCCGGCAGCCAGTGCCCGGCTCCCCACGGCGGATCAAGCCACTCCAGGCAGACCACAGGCACGGGCGCAAGGCGCGCCACCCGGGCAGCGACGGCGGCCGCCCGCGCCCGCAGGCCCGCTGCCAGGGCCCGGCCCCGCTCCGGCACCCCGGCGGCCGCCGCGACGCGGGCCACATCGGCCAAAACATCCTCGAGCCCGTGCGGGCTGAGCGAGATCACCCGCGCCTCGGGGGCCGCCGCGACGCGGGCCACCTTCCCGGGCAGGGCACAAACGGGGCAGGTGTCCTGGGTGAGCACCAGGTCCGGGGCCAGACGGCGCAGCAGTTCCTCATCCACGCGGTAGGGACTCTCCCCCGCGGCTGCCGCCGCCGAGACTTGGCGGTCGATCTCCGCGGAGTCCAGGCGACCCGAGTCAATGGCCGACCGCACGACGACGGGGCGGCCCGTCGCCGCGCAGGCGTCGGTCACGGCACAGAGTTGGTCTTGCAGGCCAAGGGCGAGGGTGAGGGCCGTCCCGCTCGGCACCAGCGATGCGATGCGCATGCCCCGCTCTTGGCGACGTGGCCGCCCCGTTCCTGCGCATACTCTGGGAACGACAGGAGGTCAGGTCATGGCTTCTGCGGAGACGGCCGTCCGCGCCCCGCGGGGGACCGTGCGGAGTTGCCGCGGCTGGCCCCAGGAGGCCGCCCTGCGCTGCCTGATGAACAACCTCGATGCCGAGGTGGCCGAGGCCCCCGAGCGCCTCGTGGTGTATGGCGGGACGGGCAAGGCTGCCCGCGACTGGGCCTCCTACCACGCCATCGTCGCCGAGCTGCAACGCCTGGGCGACGAGGAAACGCTGCTGGTCGCTTCCGGCAAACCGGTTGGCGTCCTCCAGACGCATGCGCGCGCCCCCCGGGTGCTGATCGCCAACGCCAACCTCGTGCCCCGCTGGGCCACCTGGGAGCACTTCTGGGAGCTTGAGCGCGCCGGCCTCACCATGTACGGGCAGATGACGGCGGGCTCCTGGATCTACATCGGCAGCCAGGGCATCATCCAGGGCACGTACGAGACCCTGGCAGCCCTGGCGGCCCAGCACTTCGGCGGCAGCCTGGCCGGACGGATCGTGCTCACGGGCGGGCTCGGTGGCATGGGGGGCGCCCAGCCGTTGGCCGTCGCCATGAACGACGGCATCGCGCTCTGCGTGGAGGCCGACCCCGCCCGCGCCCGGCGCCGAGTGGACGCCGGCTTCTGCGACCGGGTCACTGCCGACCCCGCTGAAGCCCTGCGGTGGGTCGAGTCCGCCAGGAAGGAGCGCCGACCCGAGTCCGTCGCCCTGATCGGCAACTGCGCTGTGGTTCTGCCCGACCTAGCCCGGCAGGGCTTTCAGCCCGACGTCGTGACGGATCAGACTTCGGCCCATGACCCCCTGCACGGCTACATCGCGCCGGACACGCCCGCGGACCTGCGCGAGCGGGACCCCGCAGAATACGTCCGCCGCGCCCAGGCCGCCATGGCCCGCCACGTGGAGGCGATTCTCACCTTCCAGGCCCGCGGCGCCGTCGCCTTCGACTACGGGAACAACCTCCGCGCCCAGGCGGTCGAGGGCGGCCTTGCCCACGACCGCGCCTTCTCCTATCCAGGCTTCGTGCCCGCCTTCATCCGCCCGCTCTTTTGCGAGGGCCGCGGGCCTTTCCGTTGGGTTGCCCTGTCCGGCGATCCCGCCGACATCCACCGCACGGACGAAGTCATTCTGCGGGAGTTCGCCGACCAGGAGCCACTTTGCCGCTGGATCCGCCTGGCCCGCGACCGCATCCCGTTCCAGGGCCTGCCCGCCCGGATCTGCTGGCTGGGGTATGGCGAGCGCGACCGCGTCGGCCTGATCTTCAACGACCTCGTGCGGCGGGGCGAGATCAAGGCACCGATCGTCATTGGGCGCGACCACCTCGACGCCGGCTCCGTGGCCTCTCCCAACCGCGAGACCGAGGCCATGCGCGACGGCTCCGATGCCATCGCCGACTGGCCGATTCTCAACGCCCTCGTCAATACGGCCGCCGGCGCCACCTGGGTCAGCTTCCACCACGGCGGCGGCGTCGGGATGGGCTACAGCCTGCACGCCGGGATGGTCGTGGTGGCCGACGGCACCGAAGATGCCAGTTGGCGCCTGGAGCACGTGCTCCGCACCGACCCTGGGACCGGGGTGCTCCGCCACGCCGACGCCGGCTACCCGCGCGCCATCGAGGTGGCGGCGGAGCGGGGCCTGCGCATCCCCGTGCCACCCCATTGATCGACCTCCTCCCCGTAGACATTGCTACGGTAGTCACTCTCTCGGGGCCAGCCCCAAGCCGGGGGGACGCCATGGAGGACGTGGGCCCCGTGCGCAATGGGTACGTCGCGGCCGACGGCGGCCGCATCCTGGACGCCGGCCGGATGGACCAGCTGCCGCGGGAGTGGCGCGACGCCCGGGAGGTGTACGGGGCGCGGGGTCAGAGCGTCCTACCCGGCCTGGTGGACCCACACACCCATGTGGTGCACGCAGGCGACCGGACGGGCGAGTTCCGGGAGCGGTTGGCGGGCGCCTCCTATGCGGAGATCGGCCGGCGCGGGGGCGGCATCCTGGCGACGGTGGCCGCAACCCGGGCAGCGTCCGCAGCGGATCTGGTGGCGTCGGCGCAGCCGCGCCTCCGCCGGATGCTGACAACCGGCACCACCACGGTAGAAGCTAAGTCCGGCTATGGCCTGTGCACGGTGGATGAGTTGAAGATGCTGGAGGCTGTTCAGTCTCTGGCCGAGCAGCCCGTGGAGCTGGTGGCCACCTTCATGGGTGGGCACGAAGTGCCCCCTGAATATAGTGAGTCCCCTGGACGTTACGCTACTCTTGTGGCGGATGAGATGACGCCGGCAGCGGCCCTGCAGGGGATCGCGCGCTTCTGCGACGTCTTCTGCGAGGCTGGCGTGTTCGACGTGGCCCAGGCCGGCCAGATGCTCCGGGCCGGCAAGGCGGCGGGCCTGGTCCTCAGGATCCATGCAGACGAGTTGGCGGCGGGCGGCGGC
>DATLTP010000271.1:0-27217 GCA_035533535.1 Bacillota bacterium
CATGGTGGCGGTGGCAGTGATCGCCTATCTCTTGGTTGGCCTCTGGGAGCACCTGCTGATCACCTGGGACTGAGCCGCTATGGCCACGCCGAGCAGCAGGTAGAACGCCCACAGCACGCCGCCCAGGTGCGCCATGATGACCATCTCCACGACGATCCAGCCCACCAGCAAGATGCCCACGACCAGCGCAAGCGTCGGCGCGGCCGGGCTGCGCCGCAGGGTGAGGACGGCGGCCACCAGCGGCCCGATTCCCAGTACAGTGAAGAGGATGATTCCCGGCACCAGGAAGCTCGTGAACGGGCTCCCAGCAAGTAACGCGGTGCTGAAGCCGAAGCCGCTGCCGTCAGGCGCAAGGATCAGCCCCAACCCGCCGGCAAGGGCGCCGATCCCGAGGAAAATCTCGAGGATCGCTGCTGTGATCACGCCGGTAGCGTAAGCCGCGGCAACATGGCCGCCATCGGCCGGTCGGGGGGACCGCATGGACGTAACGCTGGTCCGTCGCCTGCTGGCCGCCCAGTTGCCTCGGTGGGCCGGCCTCCCCATCACACCCATTGGCGGCGACGGCACGGACAACGCCATTTTCCGCCTCGGAAGCGACCTGGCCGTGCGGCTCCCCCTCGCGGAACGGAGCGCCCAGCAGATTGAGAAGGAACACCGCTGGCTGCCGCGCCTGGGGCCGCAGTTGCCACTCGCGATCCCGATGCCGCTCGCCAAGGGTGACCCGGCGGAAGGCTACCCCTGGCCCTGGGGCATCTACCGCTGGATCGACGGCGAGACCGCAGCCTTGGCACCCGTGCGCGACCTCGGCCAGGCGGCGCAGGACCTGGGCCGGTTCGTGGCAGCCCTCCAGGGGGCCGATCCGGCAGGCGGACCGCCCGGCGGCCGCCACAATGGCTTGCGCGGCTTGCCGCTTCAGGCGTTCGATGGCGACGTGCGATCCGCCCTCGCCGCCCTGCAGGACACCGGCCCCCTCCGTGACGCCTGGGAGATCGCCCTACAGGCGCCACCCTGGCGCGGGCCCGGCGTCTGGCTCCACGGCGACCTCCACCCCGCCAATCTCCTGGCGCGGGACGGCCGCATCCATGCGGTCATCGATTTCGGGCTGCTTGGCGTGGGCGATCCGGCCTACGACCTGATGCTGGCGTGGACCCTGCTCACGCCCGAGACGCGCGAGACCTTCCGCGCCGAGGTGCGGCTGGACGCGGCAGCGTGGGTCCGCGGCCGCGGCTGGGCTCTGGCCTGGGCCGCCATCGCCTACGCCTACTACCGGACCACAGCCAACGTCCTGGCCGCCATCTCACGGCGCACCCTCCAGGAGGTGCTGGCATGATCCGGCCCGCAGCCCAGGGCGACGCCGACGCCGCGGCTGAGCTTTACCTGCGTGCGCGCCGTGCCGCTGTGCCCGCCATCCCGCCCCCGGCCCACGACGACCACGACGTCCGCCGCTGGTTCGCCGAAGTGGTGCTGCCCACGCGCGAGGCGTGGCTCGCCGAGACCGACCGCCTCATTGGCCTGATGGTCCTACACGGCGACTGGCTCGACCAGCTGTACCTGGATCCGGACTGGACGGGCCGCGGCGTCGGCCATCAACTGGTTGAGCTGGCCAAGCGCCGCCGACCCCAGGGCCTCCAGCTCTGGACCTTCGCGTCCAACACCCGGGCCCAGGCGTTCTACGCGCGCAAGGGCTTCGTGGCCGTCGAGCGCACCGATGGATCCGCCAACGAAGAGCACGCTCCCGACATCCGCTACGTGTGGCGCCCCGCCCCGTAGGCCGATCGACCAACCCTCTCCCCTGCTAGGCCTGGTGGCCTGCCTCGTGGGCCGCCCGATCAGCGCCCAAACCCTCGAGGCCTGGTAGCTGGCCTCGCGCGGCGGGCAGCCAGCTCCCGCACCTGCGACACCTGGTGGCCTGCCTCGTACGGCGAGCGGCCAGCTCCCGCACCCGCGACACCTGGTGGCTTGCCCCCAGGCCGAGCCCGCGCACCCGCTACGCCTGGTGCGCCGCTTCGTATGCCGCGATGGCACTGGCGTGCGCCATGGTGCGGCCGATATCGTCCAGCCCGTCGAGTAGGGCCTCGCGCCGGTGCGGCTCCACCTCGAAGCTGGCCGAGAAGCCAAAGTCATCCGTTACCGTACACGCCCCCAGATCCACCGTCAGCCGATACCCCTCATGCTCCGCCGCCCGCCGGAACAGCTCCTCCACCTCCGCCTCCGTCAGCCGGACCGGCAGCAGGCCATTCTGAAAGCAGTTGCCGTAAAAGATGTCGGCATACGACGGCGCCACCAGGGCGCGGAAGCCGCGGTCCATCAACGCCCAAGGGGCGTGCTCGCGCGAGCTGCCGCAGCCGAAGTTGGCCCGCGCCAGCAGGATCGAGGCGCCCGCAAACTGGGGCTGGTTCAGGACGAACTCGGGCCTTCTCGCCCAGTCATAAAAGAGGAACGGCCCGAACCCCGTGCGGTCGATGCGCTTCAGGAACTGCTTCGGGATGATCTGGTCGGTGTCCACGTTGGCCCGGTCCAGGGGCAGCACCAATCCGGCGTGCCGGTTGAAAGCCTCCATCCCCCGCGCAGCCTCCTCAGGATGCCGATTCGGGCGTGCGCGCCAACGCGCGCACGTCGACAAAATGACCTGCGATTGCCGCGGCTGCGGCCATGGCTGGGCTGCAGAGGTGCGTGCGGCCGCCACTCCCCTGGCGGCCCTCAAAGTTGCGGTTGGACGTGCTCGCGCACCGCTCGCCCGGCTGCAGGATGTCGGGGTTCATCCCGAGGCACATGCTGCACCCCGCCTCCCGCCACTCGAAGCCGGCGGCGCGGAAGACCTCATCCAGGCCCTCCCGCTCGGCGGCGGCCTTGATCAACCCGCTGCCGGGGACGACCATGGCCCGCACCCGCGGGTGAACCCGCTGGCCCCTGGCAATGGCGGCCGCGGCGCGCAGGTCGCTCAGGCGCGAGTTGGTGCAGGAGCCAATGAAGACCCGGTCGAGGGCGATGTCCTCGATGGCGGTGCCCGCACAGAGGTCCATGTAGGCCAGTGCCCGCTCGGCGGTCTCGTCCTGCGGGTCGGGGACACGGGCGCCCACCGGGACGACGTGGCCGGGGTTGGTGCCCCACGTCACCTGCGGGGCGATGGCGGCGGCGTCCATGACGACGGTCGTGTCGTAGTGGGCGCCAGGGTCGGTGGGCAGCTGGCGCCACTGGTCGACGGCCTGCGTCCACGCCCGGCCCCGCGGCGCGTGGGGCCGGCCCTCCAGGTAGGCGAACGTGGTGTCGTCGGGGGCGATCATGCCGGCCCGGCCGCCGGCCTCGATCGACATGTTGCAGACGGTCATGCGGCCCTCCATATCGAGGGCGCGGATGGCGGTCCCCGTGTACTCGATGGCGTGGCCGCGGGCGCCTGCCGTGCCGATGCGGCCGATGATACCGAGGACCAGGTCCTTGGCCGTCACGCCGTAGCCGAGGCGGCCGTCGACGCGGATCTCCATGGCCCTCGGCTTATCCAGCCAGATGGTCTGCGTGGCCAGCACGTGCTCGACCTCGGTGGTGCCGATGCCGATGGCGTAGGCGCCGAACGCGCCGTGGGTCGAGGTGTGGCTGTCGCCGCAGACGACGGTGAGGCCGGGCTGGGTGAGGCCCTGCTCCGGGCCGACGATGTGGACAATCCCCTGCTGGGGGGCATGCAGGTCGTAGAGGGGAATGCCGAAGGCCTTGCAGTTGGCGATGAGGGCATCGACCTGCTGGGCGGCGATGGGGTCGGCGATGGGCAGGTGGCGGTCGGCCGTGGGCACGTTGTGGTCCAGGGTCGCCCAGGTGCGATCCGGGCGCCGGACCTGGCGGCCGGTGAGGCGCAGGCCCTCGAAGGCCTGGGGCGAGGTCACCTCGTGCACCAGGTGCAGGTCGATGTAGAGCAGCGTGGGGCCGCCGTCCGGCTCCTGGTGGACGGTGTGGCGGGACCAGAGCTTATCCAGCAGGGTAAGCATCGGGTGACCGCCTCCAATCTATCTGGTGACCGTGCGGGAGGAACCCGCACGGTGCAATCTATCTGGTGACCGTGCGGGAGGAACCCGCACGGTCCATGATCCGGCGGGCGACCTCCTGGCCGGCTTCCTGGGTGGAAGCCGCCGGAGTGCCGAGATCCCGGGTGTGGACGCCGGCCGCCAGGGCCTCCGCCACGGCGGACTCCACGGCGGCGGCGGCACGTTCCTCGTGAAGGCCGTGGCGCAGGAGCATGGCGGCCGAAAGGATGGCGCCGTAGGGGTTGGCGACGCCCTGGCCGGCGATGTCGGGGGCGGAGCCGTGGACGGGCTCGAACAGGCCGGGGCCGGCGCCAAGCGAGGCTGAGGGCAGCAGGCCGATGGAGCCGGCCAGCACGGCCGCCTCGTCGCTGAGGATGTCGCCGAACATGTTCTCGGTGACGACGACGTCGTACCGTTCCGGGCGCTGCATCAGCGCCATGGCGAAGGAGTCGACCAGGGCGTGCTCGCAGCGGACGTCCGGGTACTGCTCGGCCACCGCGTTGGCGGTGGCGCGCCAGAGGCGGGAGGTCTCCAGCACATTGGCCTTGTCGACGGAGGTGACCAGGCGGCGGCGGCCGCGGGCGGCGGCAAAGCCCACATGCACGAGGCGCTCAATCTCGCGGCGGCTGTAGCGCAGGGTGTCGACGGCCTCGTCCGCCGTGCGCCAGCGGGGCTGGCCGAAGTAGAGGCCGCCCGTGAGCTCGCGCACGATGAGCAGGTCCACCGTGTCCGTCTTGATGGGGCGCAGGTTCGCATAGACGCCCAGGGCTTGGCGCAGCTCCAGCAGGCCAGCCTCGGGGACGCCGGGGGTCCAGCGCGGGCCGCCGACGGCGCCCAGCAGGACGGCGTCCCCCTGCAGGCACAGTTCCCGGGTGGCCGGCGGCAGGGCCGGCAGGCCGGCGTCGAGGGCGGCGCCGCCGATGGGCGCGGTCGCGAAGGTGAGGCCGAGACCTGTGGCCTCCAGGCAACGGCGTGCCTCCGCCACAACCTCGGGGCCGACGCCGTCGCCGGGCAGCAGGACGACGGTCATGGGCAGGCGCCCCCGACCGGTCGGCCGGCCGCCGCGAAGCGGAAACCGCCCCCAGGGAACGATGCCGTTGCCGTATTCATTGGCCCACCCCCCGTGGCCGCGCCTTGAACCATCATTGGCCCACCCCCCGTGGCCGCACCCGGGAGCGGGGTCGTTCCGCCATCATTGGCCAAGGACGAGCCTGGGAACGGGGTCGTTCCGCATCTTTGGCCAACCCCCGTGGACGGGCCTGGGAACGGGGCCCTTTCCGCCATCACTGGCCAACCCCCGTGGCTGCGCCGGCCGCCCTGGCTTCTCCACCGGCCTGCCGCGGCCGCACCGGCTCCGCCAGCCGGGCGATGGCGCCCACGAATGCCTGGGCGCTGGCCTCGATCACGTCGGTGCTCGCCCCGCGGCCGATGGCCTCGCGGCCGGCCGCGTCCCGCACCCGCACGCTGGCTTCGCCCACCGCGTCGCCGCCCGTGGCCGCGGCTCGCAGGCTGTAGTCGACGAGGGTGAACTCGGCGCCGACGGCCCGCTGGATGGCGCGGTAGGTAGCGTCCACAGGTCCGTCGCCGTCGGCGGAGGCCAGCAGCGCGGTGCCGTCCGGCCCGGTCAGGCGCACCGTGGCCGTGGGAACGACCCGCGTGCCCGACATGACCTGCAGGTGCTCGAGCCGGTACGGGGCCGCCTCGTCGACGGCCGTCTCGCTCCGCACGATGGCCTCCAACTCGAGGTCGCCGATCTCCTGCTTCTTGGCCGCCATCTCCTTGAGCCGCTCCTGGGTGCGGCGGAAGGCCGCCTCGTCGAGGTCGTACCCCAGCTCCTCCAGGCGCCGGCGCAGGGCGTGCCGGCCCGAGTGCTTGCCCAGCACCAGGCGCGTGCCGGCAAGGCCCACGTCCTCCGGCCGCATGATCTCGTAGGTGGTGCGCTCCTTGAGGATGCCGTCCTGGTGGATGCCGGACTCGTGCGCGAAGGCGTTGGCCCCGACGACGGCCTTGTTGCCGGGGACGGCCATGCCGGTGAGGGCCGCCACGAGCCGGCTGGTGCGCGCGAGCTCGGTGGTCTTCACGCCGCTGGAGCGCCCGTACAGGTCCCGCCGGGTGGCCAGGGCCATGACGACCTCCTCCAGGGAGCAGTTGCCGGCCCGCTCGCCGATGCCGTTGACGGCGCACTCCACCTGGTCGGCCCCGGCCCGCACCCCGGCCAGGGCGTTGGCCACGGCCAGACCCAGGTCATCGTGGGTATGCACGGAGATGGCCACGCGGTCGCCACCTGGCACGGCGCGGCGCACGAAGGCGATGAGGTCGGCGAACTCCTCCGGCTGCGCATAGCCGACGGTGTCCGGAATGTTGATGGTGGTGGCGCCGGCGGCGATGGCGGCGCCGTAGAGGCGCACGATGAAGTCCCGCTCCGCCCGCCCGCAGTCCTGGCCGGAGAACTCGACGTCCGCCGTGAAGCGGCACGCAGCCCGGATGGCGGCCACCGACGCCTCGATGACCTCGTCCTCGCCCTTTTTCAGCAGGTGCTGCAGGTGCACGGGCGAGGCGGACGTGAACACGTGGATGCGAGCAGCCTCGGCGCCCTTCAGCGCCTCGGCCGCAGCCGCCACGTCCGTGGGGTGGGTTCTGGCGAGGGCGCAGATCACCGGGCCCCGGACCTCCCGCGCGATGTTGGCCACGGCCTGAACCTCCGCCGGCGAGTTCACCGGGAAGCCGGCCTCGATGACGTCGACGCCGAGTCGAGCCAGCTGGCGCGCGATGTCGAGCTTCTCACCCTCGGTGAGGCTGACCCCCGGCGACTGCTCGCCGTCGCGGAGCGTGGTGTCGAAAATGCGCACGTCCATGGCTCTCAGCTCCCCCGTGGTTGCGTCCGGTCACCAGGCCAGGGCCTCAGGGCCGCGCGCCAGGGCCACCCGCCCCGTGCGCGCAACCTCCGCGATGCCGAACTCGGCCAGCAGGGCGATCAGGGCCGAGACCTTGGCCTCGTCGCCCGTCGCCTCCAGCGTCACGGTGGTGCTGGCCACGTCCACCACCCGCGCCCGGAAGACCTCGGCCACCTGCAGCAGGGCCGGGCGCCGCTCGGCCGTGCAGCGCACCTTGAGCAGTGCCAGCTCGCGGGCGAGCATGGCCGTCTCCGCCAGCACCTCCACCCGGAGCACGTCGACCAGCTTGCCAAGCTGAGCCGCCAGCTGGCCCGTCTGCTCCGGCCCCGCCGCCAGCACGATCGTCATCCGGGACAGGTCCTGACGCTCCGTCGGCCCGACGGTCAGGCTCTCGATGTTCCAGCCCCGCCGGCTGCAGAGGCCAGCCACGCGGACGAGGACGCCGGCGTGATTCTCGACGAGGAGAGCAACTGTCTGGCCCACCGGCCCACCCCCTGGTGAAACAAAAAAAGCCTTCGCCCCTCTTGCGAGGGGCGAAGGCAAACGCGGTACCACCCTACTTTGCCGACCCAAAGGCCGACCTCGGCCCGACCCCCGCAAGCAGGGCCCGGCTGAGGGGTAACGGCCCCACGGGCGATCATGCCCGCCACGGCCGGGCCGCCTTAGTTCGACTTCAGGCGGCCAACTCAGGGAGGAGGGGCCCCCGGATCCACCCCGCCGGCACCGGATTGCACCATGTTCCGGTTCTCTGCGGCCGGCCGCGGGTCGGGGCTCGGTCCCGTCATCGCCGATGATTGGTATTGAGCGGCAGAGATACGACGCGGGCCACCCAACTCCTCCTGGCGGCCAGAGGGAAATTTGCAACACACCCCGGCAGGACTCTGCCGGCCGACGGCGTAGCCCCGTTGACCAATATCGCTAACGCGATGACGGAGATGGCACCGCCTTCCAGGGGCCCCAGAGAGCCGGGGTTTTGGTGCGACCCGGCGCCCGGGGGCGGTGCGGATCACTCCCGAGCAGGTCGCCCGAGCGCATCCGCCCAGCCCGGCTGCGGCGAGTGCATCAGGGTGATCCCGGCAGGGCGGACCTCAGCGGTCCGGCGGCCGTTACCCCCATCCGGCCACCCGGCACCGCCGGGCGGCTGGTCTAAGGCTGGCAGCTCGCCGGCAAAATCCAGGGTGGTACCGCGGAAACCCCACCGCCCCTGCACCGGTGAGGGGGCATATGGGGAGGTGGCAGCCTCGCGGTACACGCTGACGGCCATGGTGGAGAATCGCTTCGGCGTCCTGGCCCGGGTGGCCATCCTGATCAGCCGGCGGGGCTTCAACATTGAGCGCCTGTCCGTCGGCCCGGCCGAGGCCGAGGGCGTGGCCCGCATGACCATGGTGCTGGATGGCGAACTGGCGGACCGGCAGCGGCTGGCGGCCCAGCTCAACAAACTGATCGACGTGCTCGCGGTGGAGGTGGACTGATGGCAGCCAAGGTCTTCTACGATTCCGACGCAAGCCTTCTGCCGCTTGGCGGCAAGACGGTGGCCGTGATCGGCTACGGCTCGCAGGGCCACGCCCAGGCCGGCAACCTGAAGGACGCCGGCGTCCGGGTGATCGTTGGCCTCTACGAGGGCAGCCCGCGCTGGCGGGTCGCCGAGCAGGACGGCTTCGAGGTCGGCACGGTGCGCCAGGTCTGCGATGGGGCCGACTTCATCCAGGTGCTCATCCCGGACGAACGCCAGGCCGGCGTCTACACCGAGCACATTGCCCCCGCGCTCCGCGCCGGCAAGACCCTCGGCTTCTCGCACGGGTTCTCGATCCACTACCGGCAGGTCGTGCCGCCGCCCGACGTCGACGTGGTCATGGTGGCGCCCAAGGCGCCTGGGCACATGTTCCGCCGCCTGGTGAAGGCGGGCCAGGGGGTGCCGGCGCTCCTGGCCATCCACCAGGACAGCAGCGGCGAGGCCGAGGCCCGCGCCCTGGCCTACGCCCGCGGGGTCGGCTGCACACGGGCGGGCGTCATCGCCACCACCTTCCGCGAGGAGACGGAGAGCGACCTCTTCGGGGAGCAGAACGTCCTCTGCGGCGGCCTGACGGCCCTGATGACGGCGGGCTTTGAGACCCTGGTCGCGGCGGGCTACGCCCCGGAGATCGCCTACTTCGAATGCGTGCACGAGATGAAGCTGATCGTCGACCTGGTCTACGAGGGGGGCTTCACCGGCATGCGCCACTCCGTCAGCGACACGGCCGAGTTCGGGGACTTCAGCAACGGGCCCCACATCGTGGACGACCACGTGCGCGCCGCCATGAAGGACAGCCTGCGCCGCATCCAAAACGGCGAGTTCGCTCGCGAATGGATCATGGAGAACCAGACCGGACGCCCGGTCCTCGGCGCCATGCGCGCGGCGGCGGCCGCCCACCCGCTCGAGCAGGTGGGCAAGCGCCTGCGCGGCATGATGAGCTGGCTCTCGTGAACGGCGCGGAGGCGCTCATCGAGGAGCTGCTGGCCCAGGGGACGGACGTCGTCTTCGGGCACCCCGGCGGCGCCATCCTGCCCATTTACGACGCCCTGCACGGCAGCGCCCTGCGTCATGTGCTCTGCCGCCATGAGCAGGGGGCGGCCCACGCCGCGGACGGGTACGCGCGGGCCAGCGGCCGCGTGGGCGTCTGCTTTGCCACCTCCGGCCCCGGGGCCACCAACCTGATCACGGGCCTGGCCACGGCCCACCTCGACTCCATTCCCATCGTGGCCGTGACCGGCCAGGTGGCCACGTCCCTGATCGGCACGGACGCCTTCCAGGAGGCCGACATCGTCGGGGCGACGCTCCCCGTCGTCAAGCACTCCTACCAGATCCGGCGGTCTGAGGATCTGCGCCGCGTCATCCGCGAGGCCTTTCACATCGCGGCCACCGGCCGGCCAGGCCCCGTCCTGGTCGACGTGCCGAAGGACATCCAGCTGGGCGAGGTGCCCGCCGGCGGCCCCGGCCCCCTGCAGATCCGCGGGTACCGGCTGCCCGCCGGGCCCGAGCCGGCGGCGGTCCGGGCCGCGGCGGAGCTGCTCCGGTCCGCGGAGCGCCCGCTGCTGGTCGTTGGGGGCGGCGCCGCGCAAAGCGGCGCCGCGGACGAAGTGCGAATGCTGCAGGAGGTCCTCGGCTGCCCGGTCGCCAGCACCCTGATGGGGCTCGGCACGTTCCCCTGCGACCATCCCGCATACCTCGGCATGCTGGGCATGCATGGCGCGCCCATCGCCAACCAGGCCACGGCGCAGGCCGACGTCTTCATCGCGGCGGGCATCCGCTTCGACGACCGCGTCACCGGCGACCCGCGCCGCTTCGCGGCCGGGGCCCGCATCGTCCACATCGATATCGACGCGGCCGAGATCGGCAAGATCAAGCGGGCCGACGTCGGCATCGCCGCCGACTGCCGCGAGGCGCTGGCGGACCTGCTCGAGCAGCTCGGGCGGGCCCCGCGGGCCCAGCCCCGGCCCTGGCGGCCCCAGGTGCCCGATGACCAGCGCCCGCACAGCGAGCGCGACCACGGCTACCCGGAGGAGACCTTCAGCGAGGGGCGGATCAGCGGGCCGGTGGCCGTCCGCGCCCTGCGCGCCGCCTGCCCCGAGCCGGTCACCGTCGTGGCCGACGTTGGCCAGCACCAGATGTGGTGCGCCCAGCACTTCACGGTGCGGGCGCCCCGCCGCTTCGTGACATCTGGCGGCCTCGGCACCATGGGCTACGCCCTGCCCGCGGCCATCGGCGTGCAGCTGGCGCGGCCCGACGAGCGCGTCCTCTGCGTGACAGGCGACGGCGGGATCCAGATGACGGTGCAGGAGCTGGCCACCATCGCCTCGCTGCGCCTGCCCGTGGTGGTGGTCATTCTCAACAACGGCTACCTGGGCATGGTGCGCCAGTGGCAGGAGCTGTTCTTCCGCGAGCGCTACGCGTCCTCCGAGCTCTGGAACCCGGACTTCTGCCGCCTGGCGGAGGCCTACTCCATCCCGGCGCATCGGGTGGCACAGGCCGACGAGCTGGAGGCGACGGTGCGGCGGGCCTTCGCCTCCGGCGGGCCGGTGGTGCTGGACGTGCTGGTGGCGCCGGAGGAGAACACGTGGCCGATCGTGCCGAGCGGGGCCGCCGTCCATGAGATGATGATCGGGCCGGGCGGGCCCGGCGGGCCCGCCCGCTGCTGAAGGACGGGCCGGGGGCGTAGGCCGCCGGCGCCAGGCGCACGTCGTGGAGCGACGGCCGGATCGGGCGCTGGGCGCCAGACTGAGTGCGTCGCGCGAGGGTACGGGGTCGGGCGGCGGGGCCGGGCTGAGTGGGTGGCACGAAGCTGCGGTCGGCGGCGGGCACCAGGCTGAGTGCGTGGCGCGATGGTGCGGGGTCGGGCGGTGGGGGCCTGGCTAAGTGGGTGGCACGACGCTGCGGTCGGGCGCTGGGCACCAGGCTGAATGCGTCGCGCAACGGACGAACCGCCGGCCCTCCATCTGGGTTGTCAGACGCGGCTGGCCGGTGATATTCTCGCGATAGACCGATGACGGGGAGCAGTGGCGCGACGGATGCCGCAGAGAGCCGGCGGGTGGTGCAAGCCGGTGGCAGCGGTCGCGCAGTTTCACCCCGGAGGGCGAGCCTGACGGCCGTGGATGCGGCCCTAGGGTAGACGGATGCCCACCGTTACCTGGGCGGGAGCATGATGGTGCTCCGACGAGTGGCCCGTCCACGCGATGGTTACTGCATCGCGATGGCCAGGCAGCGCAGGGTGGTACCGCGGAGGTGTTGGCCTCCGTCCCTCGGGGACGGAGGCTTTTTCTTTTGCAAGTGGCCCACAGGGGAGGTCGGTGGGGATGGTCGTGCTGATGCGGGACGGCGCCTCAGATGCCGAGGTTGCCGCCGTGGCCGAGAGGCTCGGGGGCACAGACGGGCTTTACCGCGTGCCCGGCCGGCCCACGCGCTGGGTGGGCGCCGGCCCGCTGCCCGCTGGCCTCAAGTCGATGCCTGGGGTGGAGCAGGTCGTGGCAAGCCGCCACCCCCACGAGTTGGGCAGCCGCCAGCTCCGGCCCGGAGGCACGGTCGTCCAGGTGGGGGGCGTCGCCGTGGGCGGGGCCGCGGCGGTGGTCATCGCCGGCCCCTGCGCCGTCGAGTCGCGCGAGCAGACCCTGGCGGCGGCGGCGGCGGTCCGGTCGGCCGGCGCCCACCTCCTTCGCGGCGGCGCCTTCAAGCCGCGGACATCGCCCTACGGCTTCGACGGTCTCCACGAAGAGGGGCTGCGCATTCTGGCGGAGGCCCGGTCCGTCCACGGCCTGCCGGTGGTCACCGAGGTCATGCGCCCGGAGGCTGTGCCCCTGGTGGCTGAGTATGCCGACTGCCTGCAGATCGGCGCCCGCAGCATGCAGAACTACCCCCTCCTGCGGGCCGCCGGGCGCTGCGGCCGGCCGGTGCTGCTCAAGCGCGGCATGGGCGCCACCATCGCCGAGTGGCTGATGGCCGCAGAATACATACTTGCCGAGGGCAACGACCAGGTGATCCTCTGCGAGCGCGGCATCCGCACGTTCGAGACGGCCACGCGCAACACCCTGGACCTCAACGCGGTTCCGGTCGCAAAGGCGCTGACCCACCTACCCGTCATCGTCGACCCGTCGCACGGCACGGGGCGGGCGGACCTGGTTGCGCCCATGGCCCTGGCTGCCCTCGCGGCCGGGGCGGACGGCCTGATTGTCGAGGTCCATCCCAACCCAGCCGCGGCGGCGGTCGACGGTGCGCAGTCGCTGGACCCGGCGGCGTTCGCCCGGCTGATGGCCAGCGCCGCGCGCGTGCTGGCAGCCGTGGACCGGGGGTTGGCCGCGCCGGTGCCGGAGGCGGGGACGCCCCTGGCCGCAGAGTAGAGAGCCGCAGAGTAGGGACTGCCTGGGTAGTTACGAGCGAGCAAAGGGCCCCAAAACGGGGTTTCGGCTCATCGTAACAACCTTCGTAGTTCCGTCAGTGCTGGCCCCCCTCACGCACTCGCGAGGGGGGGCCGTCACAGATCAGGACGAGGCGGCCGCGCCGATGGGGCAGGTCACGCCCGTCCCCGCCAGCCCGCAGTAGCCGTCTGGCACCTTGTGCAGGTACTGCTGGTGGTAGGCCTCGGCGTAGTGAAACGGCCCCGCCTTAGCGATCTCGGTGGTGATGCCGCCCACGCCGGCCGCCCGAAGCGCCGCGTCGTAGGTGCCCCGCACGGCGGTTGCGGCCTGCACCTGGCCCTCGTCCACGCAGTAGATGGCCGAGCGGTATTGGGTGCCGACGTCGTTGCCTTGACGCATGCCCTGGGTCGGATCGTGGGCCTCGAAATAGCGCTTGAGCAGATCGCCGTAGGTGACGCGGGCCGGGTCGAACACGACCTGGACGGTCTCCGCGTGGCCGGTCTGGCCCGTGCAGACCTCCTGGTACGTCGGGTTCTGCGTGTAGCCGCCCATGTATCCCACCGCTGTGGAGTAGACCCCGTCAGCCTGCCAGAAGAGGCGCTCTGCGCCCCAGAAGCAGCCGAGGGCGAAGTAGGCGACCTCCATGCCCGCCGGGAACGGCCCCTGCAGGGGCGCATCCAGGACGGCGTGGCGCTCCGGAATCGTGAACACGGGCCGGTCCCGCCCGCGCAGGGCCTCCGCTGGCGTCACCATGGCCGTCTTCTTGCGGCCGAAGAACATCATGCTGCGCGCACCCCTCCCCCATGGTACCCAGCCGCGTCCAGGGCGGGAAGGGTTGCGGCCAGCGGACCGCCAATGCCAGCCAACCTGGAGGTGCTGCCGGTGATCCCGTTCGAGCCCGCGCGGCTTGAGCGCCTGATGGCAGAGGCTGGCATGGACGCCGTCCTCGCCACGACACGGCACAACGTCCGCTACCTGACCGGCGGCTACTATAACCACTTCTTCGCCCGCACGGCCCGTCAGGCCGCCACCCAGTACATGGCCATGGTCGGCGTCACGCGCGACCTGCGCACCGCCTTCCACGTCGCGGGCCGGGGCGAAACGGCCGACATCGACCGCTTCGGCCAGCTCTGGATCGACGACCGGCTGGCGGCCCAGCCCGGCCAAGCCATGACCGTGAACGTCGCGCGCACCGGTGCGGCGGCCCTTCGCCGGCGGGGCCTGCAGGGCGCCACCATCGGCGTCGAATTGCCCTTCCTGCCGGCGGACGCGTTCATGGCGCTGCGCCAGGAGCTGCCCGCGGCCACCCTCGTCGACGCCTCCGGGCTCCTGGGCGAACTGCGCGCCATCAAGCGCTCGGAGGAGCTGGATCGCCTCCGCGCGGTCCACCTCCTGACGGCCGAGGCGATTCAGTCGGCCATGACCAACGGGGGCGCCGGCGCCACCACGCGGGAGCTGGCCGCCGCCGTGGCGCGCGGCATCGGCGCCCGCGACGCCGCCTTCCTGTACTGCCTGGCCAACGTGGGCCCCAGCCTGGTGCGCACGCCGGGCGATGAGCGCTGGGTATCGGGCCGGCCCCTGCACCTGGATGCGGGCGGCGAGCTGGGCGACTATGTCTCAGACATATGCCGCATGGGCTCCTTCGGGCCCGAGGCCCCCGCCGGGTCCCCCGCCGAGACCTCGGCTGAGGCCCGTGCCATGTACGAGGCCTGCCTGGAGGCCCAGGACCGGCTCCGGTCGGAGATCGCCGCCGGCCTGACCTGCGGGGACGTCCAGCGCCTGGGCGAGGAACTGCTCCGCGCCACCCGCTGGGGCGAGCACAGCCGCTTCGTGGCCCACGGCCTTGGCATGGTCAGCCACGAGCCCCCGGACGTCGACGCCGCGTCCACCCGTCCCCTTGAAATCGGCATGGTCCTCTCGCTGGAGACGGAGTTCAAGCACGCCGACATCGGCCACGTGAAGTTCGAGGACTCGGTCGCCGTCACGGCGTCCGGCTGCGTCGGACTTGGCGACCACGCGCGCGACTGGTGCCTGGCCGGCGCCTAGCCCCGCACGAGCCAGGGCGCGACCAGCACCGTCACCGCGCCCAGGACGAGGGTCAGGGGCAGGCCGAAGCGGACGAAGTCGCCGTATCGGTACCCGGCCGGTCCCATGACCAGCAGGTTGACCTTGCTGCCAGGATCACGTCCCCCGCCCGGAGGGCGATCCCCTGCGGTCCACGCCGCCAGTGTGCCGCATCCACCCCGTCTGTTCTTTATAGCTGAGCACCCACGGGGTATCGTGGGGCGTAGGTCTCATTGCCCGAAGCCGCAAGGGGGATGACCGTGGCCGAGGAGAAGGCGCAGGGCCCGCAGGAGATCACGCCCCAGGGCGAGGACTTCTCGCGCTGGTACATCGACACCATCCGCAAGGCCGACCTGATGGACTACGCGCCCGTGCGGGGCTGCATCGTCTTCAAACCGGACGGCTACGAGCTCTGGGAGGCCTGCCAGCACGGCCTGGACACCCGCTTCAAGGCGACGGGACACCGGAACGCCTACTTCCCCATGCTTATTCCCGAGGGCCTGCTGCAGAAGGAGCGCGAGCACGTCGCGGGCTTCAACCCCGAGCTGCCCTGGGTGACGGAGGCCGCCGGCGAGAAGCTGGAGGAGCGGCTGGCGCTCCGCCCCACCTCGGAGACCGTCATCGGCCATATGTACGCGCAGTGGATCAAGAGCTACCGCGACCTGCCCGTGCTGATCAACCAGTGGTGCAACATCTTCCGCTGGGAAAAGCGCACGCTCCCCTTCCTGCGCACCTCCGAGTTCCTCTGGCAGGAGGGGCACACGGCCCATGCCACCGAGGCGGAGGCCCGCGAGGAGACCCTGCGCATGCTCGGCATCTACGTCGACTTCGTGGAGAACGACCTCGCCATCCCGGTCTGGCAGGGCCAGAAGACGCCGACCGAGCGCTTCGCCGGCGCCGTGGACACCTACTCGATCGAGGCGATGATGAAGGACGGCCGGGCCGTGCAGGCCGGCACCTCGCACTACCTCGGCACGAACTTCGCCGAGGGCTTCGAGATCCAGTTCCTGGACCGCGACAACACCCTGAAGTACGTGCACACGACGTCGTGGGGCGCCAGCACGCGGTTGATCGGCTGCGTGGTCATGGTGCATGGCGATGACCGCGGCCTGGCGCTGCCGCCCAAGGTCGCCCCCCGCCAGGTCGTCATGATCCCCGTCGGCCCGCCCAAGCTGCGCGACAAGGTCATGGACCGCTTCAACCCGCTCTGCGACCAGCTCCGCGCGGCCGGGCTGCGCGTGCTCACGGACACGCGCGAGGAGCAGAGCGCGGGCTGGAAGTTCAACGAGTACGAAATGCGCGGCATCCCGCTGCGCCTGGAGCTCGGACCGCGCGACATCGACGCCGGCACGGCCGTGGCTGTCCGCCGCGACACGGGCGAGAAGGCGAGCATCAGCCTGGACGGCGTGATCACACATGTGCAGCGCCTGCTGGCGGAGATCCAGGCCAACATGTTCGCCAAGGCCCTGGCGTTCCGCACGGCGCACGAGTATCAGGCCGAGACCATGGCCGACCTGGCCGCGCTGGAGAGCCGCCGCGGCTTTTACCTGGCGGGCTGGTGCGGCGACGACGCCTGCGAGCGGCGGATCAAGGACGAGACCGGCGCCACGGCGCGCAACATCCCGTTCGACCCGCCGACGCGCATGAAGACCTGCGTCGCGTGCGGCAAGCCCGCCATTCACACCGTGTGGTACGCCCGGGCGTACTGATCTGGTGGCGGCGCCCTACGGCGCCGCCTTCGACCCGTCTTCGCAGTTTCTATATCGCGGCCTGATAGTTCTGAATGGGACGGAACGGAACAATCGGCAGCGGCAGAATTCGGCGAAGATGGGGAAGGATATTCACCATGCGCCTAATGATCATCGGTGGCGACGGCTACCTTGGCTGGCCCACCGCCATGCATTTTTCCCGGCAGGGCGACGAGGTCGCGGTGTTCGACAGCGGTGTGAAGCGCCGCTGGGAGGCGGAGCTGGGCGCTGCTCCGCTCGGGCCCGTGGCCTCCCTGCGGGCCCGGATCGCGGCCTGGCGGGCGGCTTCGGGACGCACGATCCAGGCCTACGTGGGCGATGTGACCCACCGCGACGAGATCCGCGCGGCCATCCGCGACTTCGCCCCAGCCGCCGTGGTCCATTACGGCGAGCAGCCGTCGGCGCCGTTCTCCATGATCGATGCCGAACACGCCATCGAAACCCAGGCCAACAACGTGCTGGGCACGCTGCAGCTGGCGTTCGCCCTGCGCGACCTGGCGCCGGACGCCCACCTGATCAAGCTCGGCACCATGGGCGAGTACGGCACGCCGAACATCGACATCGAGGAGGGCTTCCTCGACATCGAGTGGAACGGCCGCCGCGACCGCCTGCCGTTCCCCAAGAGCCCCGGCTCCTTCTACCACCTGTCCAAGGTGCACGACAGCCACAACCTGATGCTGGCTGCGCGGCTCTGGGGGCTGCGCGTCACCGACCTCAACCAGGGCGTGGTGTATGGCACGGATACCGAGGAGACCCGGCTGGGTCCGCAGCTGGCCACCAGCTTCCACTACGACGCCTGGTTCGGCACCGTGATCAACCGCTTTGTCGCTCAGGCCGTCGCCGGTGTGCCGCTGACGGTCTATGGCGGCGGCGGCCAGCGCCGCGCCTTCCTGAACATCCGCGACACGCTCCAGTGCGTCGAGCTCGCGGCCCGCCACCCGGCGGCACCTGGCGAATTCCGCGTCTTCAATCAATTCACCGAGTGCTTCTCCGTGGACGAGCTGGCCGATCGCGTGGTGGCCGCCGGCCGGGGTCTGGGCCTGCGCGTGGAGCGCCAGAGCGTGAGCAACCCCCGGGTCGAGGCCATGGCCCACCACTACAACCCGAAGAACAGCGGCCTGCGGGCGCTCGGCATGGCGCCCCGCCTCCTGAGCACCGAGGTCCTGGGAGGCATGCTGGCCTGGACGGCCGCCTGGTCGGCGCGGATCGACCCGCGCGTGATCCTGCCGACGGTCGACTGGCGCCGCGGGGGAGGTTCGGATGATGCAGCCACCCCGGCTACGCTCACCTCGGCCGCGCAGGACTGAGGGCCCGGGCTGGAAGGTCTGGCTGGGGCCGGCCCTATTCACCGTGGTGGCCGGCTACGCCGTGCTGCGGGGCATCGGCTCGGTCGGCGCCCTGCGGCGCGTGAGCGTCGACTGGCTCGACCTGGGGGCCGCGGCCGCCATCTACCCGGTATTCGCGGCCGTTCGCGGCCTGCGGTTTCAGGCGCTGATGAGCCAGCCGATGACCTGGCGGCGCGCCGTCGGCATCGGCTGGATGTATTCGGCTGCCACCAGCGTCCTGCCCGGGGGGCTGGGCGAGGCCTCCCTGCCCGTGCTTTACCGTGGCAAGCAGGGGGGCGTGGCCGACGCCACGGCGGCCCTGGTGACGACCCGGGTGCAGGACCTGCTCTCCTGGCTCGTCATCCTGGTGCTCGCCGGGCTGTCGGCCCTGCACCTGCTGCCGCGGGGCGCCTGGATCGGGCTCGTGCTGGCCGTGCTGCTGACCGCGGGCGCCGCCCTGTTCACCTTCGTGGCGCCGGTGCGGCGCTGGGTCCTGCGGCTGTGTGCGCGGCTGCCGCTGCCAACCCTGGCCGGCTTTCTGGACGACTTCGACCGCCGGCTGCAGCCGATGGCCTGGGACGGGCGCGCCTGGGGCCTGACCTTCGCGCTGCGCCTGCTCAGCACGTTCAAGTACTTCTTCGCCCTGCAGGCCTTCGGCGCGCCGGTGACGCCCCTGATGGCGGCCGTCGGCGGCGCCCTGCTGGCCCTCGTGCTGGTCATCCCCGTGCAGGGCATCGCCGGCCTTGGCACGGTTGAGCTTTCGTGGATGGCGGCCCTGACGTTGTTCGGGGTCCCCGGGACCGAGGCGGCGGTGGCCGCCCTCGGGACGCACGCCCTGCTGCTCATCCTCTCGCTGGCATGCGGCGGGCTGGCCCTCGCCGGCGGCGGGCGGACGCGGCTCCGGGCACGGGAGGTCCTGGCATGAGTCCCCTGCGCCTGATCGGTCTGGTCGTGGCGGCGGCGGTCCTGGTCGTCGAGGTGCGCAGCCTCTGGCACCGGCGGCCCCGCGGCATCGACGCCGCCGCGCTCGGGGTGGCCGGTGTGCTGGCGCTGGTCGCCCTGGTGCCGGCGTTGGCGAACGTCCCCGCCGAGGTGCTGCACCTGCGCCGCACGCCGGCCGGACGCCTCATCACCCTCCTGGTGCTGTTCGACGTCCTCGTGGTGCCGTACGTGCTCTGGCTGAACGAGCGGCTGCGGCGCGCGGCAGAGGATGCGAACATGCAGTTCGAGGCGCTGGTGACCCTCGCCATGCGCGGCATGCTTCCCGAGCAGGTGGCTCCGGTCGCGGTCGTCATGCCGGCCTACAACGAGGGCGAGAGCATCGGCCGCGTGCTGGAGCGCATGCCGGACCAGGTGCTCGGCCAGCCCATCCAGGTCGTGGTGGCAGCCGACGGCTGCACGGACGCAACGGTGGCCGAGGCGCGGCAGGCCGGGGCCCTGGTGGTCGACCTGCCCCTGAACCGCGGCGCGGGCACGGCCATCCGCGTCGCCTACAACTACGCGGCGCGGGCCGGCGCGAAGGTCATCGTCACGATGGACGCCGACGGCCAGCACCGGCCGGAGGACCTCGAGCAGATCGTGGCACCGGTGCTTGGCGGCGAGGCCGACTTCGTCATCGGCTCGCGGCGCCTGGGCCGCTTCGAGCGCGTCAGCACCCTGCGCTCCGCTGGCCTTGACCTGTTCAACCGCATGCTGAACCTGCTGTTCGGCACTCGGATCACCGACTGCAGCAGCGGCTTCCGCGCCTTCGCCGCCGGGCGCCTGCCCCGTCTGGACACCATTGAGCGCCAGTACCATACTACGGAGACCATCATGCTGGCCCACCGCCGCGGGCTGCGCATCCAGGAGGTCGCCATCACGGCGCCGCGCCGTATCGCGGGCACCAGCAAGAAAGGCACGGACATCCTCTACGGCGTTCGCTTTGGCCGCGTCCTCATCACCCACTGGCTGCGCGGGTGATCACCGCGCAGCACCGGGGGCACAAACAAAAAGGGCACGGACATCAGGCGTTCGCTTGGCAGCGTCCTCATCAGCCACTGGCTGCGCGGGTCAGGCTGAGGAGCCCGCTGAGCAGCGCCCCGGCCCCAATCGCCAGCATGGCCATGAGCGGGTAAGCGTACCGCGGCGATGGGATGAACACGCTCAGGAGCACCATGAAGACGGCGGCCGCCAGGACGGCGACGCGCAGCCGCGGCCGGAAGATCGCGGCGAAGACCAGGCCAGCGGCCCCGACCCAGCAGAAGAGCTGCTGGTAGGCGGCCAGACCCTGCAGGAAGCCGCCGTTGAGGGTACCCCCCGCGTAGGGCTGGCTGAGGGCGGCGCCCCAGTGGCCGATGGTCATCCAGAGCAGGAAGGCCCGCGGGTCGGTGTGGAGCTGGGCCCACACCATCGCCAGGGCGAAGGCGTAGGGGCTGGACCCGGGTGGCGCCTGCACCTGGGCGCCCCCGGGCAGGAGCCCGCCCAGCAGTGGGTTCGCGGCCTGGGTGGCAAATAGGATCAGGCGGTGGAGGACGACCAGGTTGCGGATCCACCAGGGCAGGTTGACCACGGCGGCCGCCAGCAGGAGGGTGCCCAACCCCGTCGCCAGCCGGCGGCGCAGGTACACCAGGGCGCCAATGACCAGCGGCAGGGCCGCGGCCTCCGGGCGGGTCAGGATGGCCAGGCCCGCCATGACGCCGGCCCCGGCCGCGACCCACCTGGGAGCGGACCCGCGCGGCGCCGCCAGGAGGCGGGCGTGAAGCGCGAGGTAGGCCATCAAAAGGAACAGGAAGAGGACCTCCGTCAGGATGCTGCCGGTCGACCAGATGAAGGGCGGGTACAGCGCAACCAGCACGCCCGCCAACAGGCCCACCCACCCCGCCGCCAGGGCGGCCGTCGCCGCGCCCAGGACCGCCTGGGCCAGGCGGACGGCACCCAGGGGGCTCGCCGGGAACAGGTGGAAGACCGCCGCCAGAAAGACCGGGTAGCCAGGGCTGACGTAGGCGTCCGGCGGGCCGCCCCAAAAGGAGTAGCCGTGCCCCGCCAGCAGTCCCTGCGCCACGGCGACATAGTGGACCGAGTCCTCGGCGTAGAGGTCGAGCTGGCCGGCGGCGGGCTGGGGCACGACCCGCAGGAATGCGACCCGCAGGGCCAGTGCCAGGGCGAACACGGCCAGGGCGCGCGCCCACGGACCCCGGAGCACCCTAGCCACCGGCTGGGCACAGGGTAGCTGCCGTGCGCCGCCGCCGCCTCCCCGACCTCCTGGCACTTCTGTGGATCGTGCTGGTCACCGCCATCTACCTGTCTCCGGCGCTTGTCCACCACGGCCTGAGCTTTGGGCCGTTCGACCTGGGCGCCTCCCTGTCCGGGCTCGGCCACCCCGGCGCGCCCTACGCGAACGGCTGGCTTGGCGACCAGATCGAGGAGTTCATTCCGTGGGCCTACTTCGATTGGCAGAGCCTGCACCACCTGCAGTTTCCGCTCTGGAACCCGCATGTCGCCCTGGGGCTGCCCCAATTCTTCAACTTCCAGTCCTCGGTCCTCAGCCTGCCGGAGCTCTTCGGCTACCTCTTCCCACCCTCGGCGTCGACCCTGGTCGCTGTCGCCCTCAAGCTCCTGATCGCAGGCACCGGCGCGTACGTCTTCGCCCGCTGCCTTGGTCTGGAACCCTGGGCGGCCGCGTTCGCGGCCACGACATGGGAGCTCTGTGGACCCTTCATCACGGAGATCGGCTGGCCGCTGGGGGATGTGATGGCGTGGGCCGGTTGGATCCTCGCCGGCACCCATCTCGCCTGGCACGGCCGCCGGCTGGCCCTGGCCCTCCCCCTGCTGGCCCTGAGCGTCGCCTTCGCCGTCTATGGCGGCTTCCCGGAAGGAACCGCCCTGCTCTTTGGCGCTTGTTGGCTGTACCTGGCGCTGCTGGCCGTTCAGGGCCGCCGGGCCATTGGCCCGGCGGTCACAGGCTGGGCCTGCGGCCTGGCCCTTGCGGCGCCGCTCTGGCTGCCGGGCCTACAACTTGTTGGCGTTTCCGGGCGCAGCGCCGTCTCCTATCCTGCCCTGCCCCTGAGCGCCCTGATCACCGCGCTGGTGCCAAGGTACTTTGGCAGCTCCTCGTTGGCGGACGGCTGGTTCGGCCCCATCTCGTACAGCGAGACGGTGGCGTATGTGGGCCTGGTGGCCCTGGTCGCGGCCGGCGTGGGCCTCTACGCATCCCGCGCCCGGCGCGAGGTCCGCGCCCTGGCCCTCACCGCCCTGGTCCTGCTGATCGCGGCCTACCAGGTCGGCCCCACCGCCTGGCTGCTCGCCCACGTGCCCCACCTGGCCGCCGTCGCCCTCGGCCGCGGCCGCATCCCGCTGGCGTTCATCCTCAGCATTCTGGCCGGCTACGGCATCCAGGCCGTGGTCCGCGAGGGACGGCGGCTGGCGGTCCGCCGGGCGTTCACCATCGCCGTCGGCGTGGTGGGCGTGGCCCTTGCCCTTGTGGCTGCCCACATCGTGTACGGGGGAAGTTCGGGGCTGACGCTCGCGGAGTCTCGGGTGCGCACCGTCGGCCTGATCTGGCCCCTGCTCACCCTGGCCCTGCTGGTCCTGGTCGCCGGCTGGCTGCAGCAGGGCGGCTGGCGCCCCGGCTGGCTGTTCGCCGTGCTCATGGCCGGGGAGACGGCCTTCCTCCTCGCCTTCGGCATCGGACTCAACGTCTACAGCCCCCAGTTCCTGCCCGAGACCGCCGCGGAGCACGCGCTGCTTGCCCACGTGGGCACCTCGCTGGTCGGCCTCGCCGTGCCTGCCGGGTCCGTCAGCCAGTACCCGCAGATCGGCGTCATCCCCGAGTTGAACGTGGCCTATGGGCTGAACGAGTTCGCCATTTACGACCCCATGCTGCCCGCCAGCTACTTCAGGGAGTGGGCCGACCTCACGCACACGCCCGTGGCCAGCGGCGGCTGGTTCGTGCCGTCGGTGAGCTCCGCGGCCACCGCGCGGCTGTTCGGCATCGGCTACGTCCTCGCGGCCGCCCCGCCCCAGGCGGCCCTGAACCCGGCCGGAATGGCGGCTCTGGCCTCCACCGACCTGCTCAGATCCCAGGACCTGGCGGAAGTCAAGCAACTGGCCCAGCGGTACGCCAGCCAGCCGGCCCTGCAAGCTGCCGTCCCCTTCGGTGAGACGGGGTTCGCGGCGAGCCTGCTGGCCCATGACGGCACGCCGGCCCTCGCGCCGCTGGCGGCGGCCGCACGCGGGGATCCGGCCCTGGCAGCGGCCATTTCCGACCTCTTCAGCGTCCCTCCCTGGAACGGCATGACGTTCGTCGCGGAGATCGGCGGCGAATCGCTGTGGCAGGTGCCGGGGGCCGCCCGCTTCTCGTTTGCGGCGCCGGCCGACCGAGTTGCGGCAGCGCAGCCCGTGGGCACCGCCGCCTGGTCCCTCGCGGTGGAGGCCCCGGAGGCCAGCCAGCTCATCGTCCGCCTGACGAGCGTGCCGGGCTGGCACGCCAGCATCAACGGCCGCCCGGCCGCACTGACCCCGTACCTGCACGTGATGCAGGCACTGCAGGTGCCGGCAGGCGCCCACAGCATCCGGCTCTGGTATTGGCCTCGGCTCTTCACGGTCGGTCTCTGGCTGGCGGCGGCCGGTGCGCTCGGGCTGCTCTGGGCGGCGGCCCGATCGCGGCGGCGCCCCGCATCGTGAAGTCTGTCGTGACCGCCCTCGCGTCGCTCGGGCGGCTCAAGACGGCGCGAAAGCTGACGCTCCGCGGGGCGGCGACGCTCACACCGGAACCGGACGCGGCCACCGCCGACTTGAGGCGGTGAGCGTCCGCGGCAGGTCAGCCGGCGAGCTCGACCGGCGCCTGCAGCTGCGCGTAGAGCCAGCAGAGCCGGGGGTGGTCGAGCGGCGGCCGCCAGCCGGGGGCGAGCGCTGCCGGCCAATCCGGTGGCAGCGACCACGCCACAGGCGCGAACAGGGCCCAGGCGGGCACCTGTGGACCGTCGCCGTCGATCAGCAGGGCGTCGACTTCCCCCTGCCGCTGCAGCGCCTGGAGCTCCGCGGGGCGGGCCGACACGATCTCCGGCGGCGGCAGCCCCCGCTCCCGCCAGGTGGCCCGGGCCCAGGCCTCATGGCCACAGCCGAAGGCCACGCCGATCCGCCGAACCTGGCCGAAGCCCCTGCCGCCGGCCTGCAGCTCCAGGCGCTCGCCGCCGGTGACCCGCAGCAGGCGCATGGGCGCCTCCCAGGCGCAGATGGCCCCGAGCGAAGCGGGCAGCACCAGCCAGCCATCCCCCGGAAGCCCGAGGCCCGCCATGAGCGCCCGTCGCACATCGACGTACCGTGGCGTGAGCGCCTGGCCGGCCGGCGGTTCGCGGAATGGCTCCGGGGCCTCCGGCCACAGCCAGATGTCCGCCGTCGGCGGCAGGGGTGGCCGCTGGCGCAGGGGCGGCACGGCCACCCCTGCGGGCGCGACGGTATATGGATCGAGCGCGGATGCCGGATCCGCCGAGACCCGCAACAGGGCGCCAACCCAGTCGACCAGCGACTGTGCCACGCCTCAGTCGCTCCCGCCGGCCGAGCCATGGGTCGGGGCCAGGCTCCCAGGCGCGGGCGTCACTGGCTGCTTTGGCGCTTCATCCGCGGCCTTGGCGACTTCCTCCAGCCACTTGGGGTTGTGCTGGCGCGCGTAGGCCATGTCCTCGCGGGTCGTGAACATGGAGCGCAGGAGCGGCCAGTTGGTCTTGATCACCAGCACGGCCCCGGCGTGGAAGACCAGCATGACCACCGTGGCGTAAGCCGCGATGTCGTGGACTGGCGTCACGACGCTCAGCCAGCTGTTCGGGATCGGGTAGAGGTACCGCAGGCCCTTGATCGTCCCCGTGATGAACAGCACCGTGAGGATCACCACCCAGAGCGGGTAGGACATGACCCGCTCGGTCGCCAGGTACTTGTCGCCGCTTGACGTCACGGATTCCCGCTTCTTCTGGTTGGGGAAGAAGCCGAGAAACCCCTGATTGCCCCGCAGGCCGATGTAGCCGAGGAGCTCGGATCCGAACTCGCGCATATCCGCCCCGGTCGGCAGCAGCCGGTGGCGGCTGGTTGTGCCGTAGGTGAGGGCGTTCATCGCCACAGCCCCCGCGGCGAACAGGATCAGGCCACCTGCCACGTAGTGCAGGATGTACACGGTGGACAGCTGCAACGGGTCGCCGATCCAGCGCAGCAGGACGGCGGCCGTATAGATGGCCAGCAGGAAGGCGGCCGCGTTCACCCAGTGCAGGAGGAGGTTGCCGGAGGAGTGCCGCTGCACGCTCGTATCCGTGCTCAGGTTCGGCCGAGCCCGAAAGAACGGCCGCCGGAGCAGGCCGAAGGCGATGCCGATGGCCAGCGCGAACAGCAGGATCTTGATCCCGACGTTGTTGACCTGGAACAGGACACTGGTGGGCGAGAAGGTGCCCGCCACGGCCAACATCCCCTTTCTCAGAGAATCTTCTTGTACGTGGCCGTGTCCGAGCGCCTGAGTTCCAGGGCCCCGTAGGGCGCCTTGATCCGGCCGGCCGTGACATCCATGTTCACTGGGCAGGCGGCGATGCACGCCGGGCCGCCCGGCCGGCCCATGCAGAGGTCGCACTTCACGAACTTGTTGCGCGAAGCATCGTAGGTTACCCGCTTGATGTCCATGGGCTGCAGGGAGGCCTCCGACATGCCCTGCACCGGGTACGGGCAGGCCGAGGCGCACTTGCCGCAGGCGATGCAGGCCGCCTCATCGATGTACCGGGCTCCGGTCTTCGGGTCGATGCGGATGGCGTTGGCGGGGCAAACCGCCCAGCACTCGGGAACGGGGCACTGCTTGCAGGGCAGCTGCTGGAAGCCGATGCCGCCGGCATACGGCTGCACGGCCGCCAATGGGACCACGGAGCCGGCCAGGGGCCGCATGATGTGGATCCGCGGCTCGGCCGACAGGCCCTGGGAGGCGTGCCACTCCGAGCAAGCCACCTCGCAGGTGCCGCAGCCGATGCACATGTCCGGGTGCGGGAAGATCACATCGGACTGCGCTGGCAGTGGCGCCGCGTGCGCCGCCAGCTTGGCGGTGCTCAGGGCCACCGCCGCCACGCCGATCGCCCCGCCCGCCAGCAGCCCGCGCCGGGAGAGTCTCTTGGGACGCTGATCCTCGGCCATCGCTGCCTACCCCCCTACCCCTGCGGCCTGCAGGACGGCCCGCCGGATGAGCACCTGAACCTGGTCGACCTTGTAGGCGTTGAACTGCATGGGCCGCGCCAGCTTCACGGCCGCCGCCGCCGCCTGGGCCGCGGTCGCGGCCGTCACCGGGTGGCCGATCAGCGCGGCCTCCGCATCCGTCGAGCGCCAGGGCCTCGGTGCCACCCCGCCCATCACGACCCGGGCGTCGGTGCAGGTGCCGCCGTTCATCACCAGGGTCACGGCCGCGGCCGTTGTCGCGAAGTCCCAGGTCTCACGGCCCCGCGCCTTGAGGTAGGCGCCGACCTGCCCCGACGGCGGCCGCGGGATCTGGACGCCGGCCAGCATTTCGCCGGGCTGAAGCACATTCTCGTGGTGGACGTCCACGTCGGGACCGACGAAGAAGTCGTTCAGGGCCATGGTCCGCGTCTTGGTGAGGCCCGAGACAACCGCCTTGGCGTCGAGCGCGATCAGCGCGGGCGCCAGGTCGGAGGGGTGGACGATGAAGCAGCCCGACCCGCCCAGGATGGCGTTGTAGCGGTTCTCGCCGAGGATCGCGTAGCACTCGCTGCCATACTTGCGCGTGCAGGTGTAGTCCTCGGAGCGGAAGTACCAGCAGCGTGGCCGCTGGCAGAGGTTGCCGCCCACGGTCCCGACGTTGCGGATCTGCGGCGTCGCGATCACGCTGCCGGCCTGGATCAGGATCGGGTAGAGCTTTTGCAGATCCGCGGACGCGAGCAGGTCGGCGATCCGCACGGCCGAACCAATCTTCACCGGGTTGCCGCTGGGATCGATGGTCCCAAGCGCCTGAATCCCATGGACGTCGACCACGTCGTCGGGTGTCTCGATGTAAGACTTCATCGAGTTCACCAGGTCGGTGCCGCCGCCCATCACCGCGTGCTGGCCCGGGTTGGAGAGCGCGAGCAGGGCCGTGGTCAGGTCGCTTGGCGCGCTGTACGTAAAGGCCTTCACGGGTTGACACCCCCCTGCGCCCTGATCGCGCGCAGCACCCGCTCCGGGCTGAGCGGCAGATCCCGCACCCAGACGCCCGTCGCGTTGTAGATGGCGTTGAGGATCGCTGGCGCGCCGGGCATCGTGGGCGGCTCGGCCATGCCCTTGACGCCGATGTCCGT
>DATLTP010000272.1:0-6510 GCA_035533535.1 Bacillota bacterium
CGCGGCGGTGTCGCCCGCCGCGACACCGCCGGAAGGCGCATAGGCGCCAAGCAGTCATGCGCGCATGCCGCTTGCCGCGGGCGGTTGCCGCCGCGCCGTCCGGGCCCTACACTACACCTGGAAGGACGACCCAGGACCGCAGGCGGCTGAGCGCCAAGGTCCGCGCGGGCAGGCCCTCCAAAACCATTCTGGAGAGGGTGGAGCGGTGGGCGTGACCATCGGGAGCCTCGGATCGCCGAGGGCAGGCTTGTACGCCGGGGTGAGCAGCGAGCGCGGAGCGCGAGGAGACCGTCCAGAGCCAATTGCAAGCCCTCCGGGCCTATGCCGCCGCCAAGGGCTACGCCAACCCAGCCGAGTACGTCGACGAAGGGCGCTCGGGCTACGACCTGAACCGGCCCGCCCTGGACCGGCTGCGGGATGGGGGCGCCGCAGGCGCGCTCGACGTCGTGGTGGTCCACGAGATCGGCCGCCTCGCCCGCGACCATGCCGACCAGGCGCTGCTGCTACGCGAACTGCGCAAGCGGGTCCGCGTGGAGTTCGTGAAGGACCCCACCGACGACAGCCCTGAGGGCCAGTTGCTGGAGCACGTGCTGGGAGCCATCGCCAACTTCGAAGGCCGCGTGATCGCCGACCGCACCCGGCGGGGCCGGCAGCATTGGGTGGAGCAGGGCGCCCTCATGGCTTGCGGGGTCCCGTACGGCTACCGCTTCGTGCCACGAACTGCCGAGCACCGCGCCAAGATGGAGATCGACGAGGCCCAGGCGGCCGTGGTGCGGGAGATCTTCACCATGCTGGTCGAGGAGCGGATGGCCTGCCGGGCAGTATGCCGCCGCCTCACCGAGCGCGGCACGCCGGCTCCGAAGGGCGGCCGCATCTGGCACCCTTCCGTCCTGCAGCGCGCATCGTGACCAACACGGCCTACATCGGCCGGTTCGTCTACGGCAAGAACGAGGCGGCCGAGCCGCGGCGGAGTTCAAGCCGGTGGGCGAGCGCAACCGCAAGAAGTCGTCGCGGAAGGCCCTGCCCACGGAGGAGTGGGTGACCATCCCCTGCGCCCCGATCGTGGACGAGGACACCTTCCGCCGCGCGCAGGCACAGATCGCGGCCAACGCCCAGTTCTCGCCGCGCCACAACACCCGCAACGAGTACCTGCTCCGCGGGCTGGTGCGCTGCGACAAGTGCGGCGGCGCCTACGTCGGCAAGGTGGTCCGCCGCCGCAACGGCAAGCGGACGCGGTATTACTACTGCCGCTCCGTCGACCCGTACAACACCGGCCCGCAGGGCGTGTGCCGCGGCGCCGGCTACCTGAACGCGGACGCGGCCGAGCGCACCGTCTGGGAGACGTGCCTCGACCTGCTGAAGCCGGATGCGCTCGCCGAGGAGTACAGGCGGCGGCTCGCCGAGGATGAGCAGGGCGGCGACGAGGCGGACATCCGGAAGGTCCAGGCCGATCTCAAGGCGATCGACCGCCAGGAGCGCCGCTGGCAGGACGCCTACGCCGCGGAGGCCATCGACCTCGCCGCCCTGAAGGCGCGGATGGACACCGGCCGGGCACAGCGCCAAGCACTGGAGAGCCGGCTGGCGGCACTCGGCCAAGCGCGGGATCGCCGGGCGCACGAGGCCGAGGTCATCGCCTCGCTGGAGGCCTTCGCGCGCACGTTGGGCGACGGGCTGGAGAACGCTGACTTCGAGAAGCGCCAGCGGGTCGTGCGCCTCCTGGTGGAGCGGGTCACGGTCGAGGAGGGCGGGCACCTGCGGATCGACCTGGCTATCGCCCTCGACGGACATCGCGATGGCGGCTCAGGCGGCGGCGTTGGCCGCGTGGTTCCATTGCGTCCCGGCACTCTTGTCCCCGACCAGCGCCACCCGCTCGCCCTCGCGGACCGCGCAACGGATGTCGCGCAGGGCCGGCTCGGCGCGTTGCGGGTAGCGGAAGGATACGCCGTCCAGGGTGATCTCGCCGATTCCCGGCCCAGCCGGCGACGCCGTGCCTGCCGTTTCCTCCGGCCCCAGGTCGAGGTAGACGAAGAGGTCGGCCAGATGGAGAACCTTGTCACCGACATACCGCCCCAGCGCGTGGGTGACCTGCCCCATCGCCCCCTGCACGGCCTGGAGCGCCAGGAGCGTTGCCGCGAACTGCCCCCCCTGCAGGTGCCCGCCGACCAGGCCCCAGGCGGCGAAGCCAAGGCCCCCCGCCAACCCGATCGCGCCCAGCGCGGCGGCGCCGGCACCGGCCAGGCTCTGCGCCCGCTGCTGCGCGAAGGTCTCATCAGCCACCGACCAGTACAGGTCGCGCCAGCGGCCGATCAACCACGGGGCCAGCCCAAACGTGCGCACCTCCTTGGCGTGCTCGCGCGAGGTGAGCAGGCCCGCAAGATACCCCCGCAACCGTGCCCGCGCGGTCTGCTTCCGCTCCAGGAGGAATGATGCGCGCGACTGCAGGATGTGGGCCAGCGGGTCCGGCAGCGCCGCGACGATGGTCGCGGCCAAGAGCCATGGGCTCCACCGCCCAAGCACGGCCGCCATCGCCACGATCGTCGCCACCGCCCCCGGCACATTCAGGAAAGAGAGCAGCACGTTGAGGAAGAAGCCGGGGCTGGTGGCCTCGCGCGCCCGACTGAGGATATCGTAGAAGTCCGCGCGCTCGAAGACCTCCAAGCGCAGCGCCGCTGCCTTGCGCTGCAGGCGGAGCTGCAGGGAGTCCTCCATCTCCTGGCGGACCCGCTCCACGACAATTTGGATGACCGGCCAGGCCGCCTGCTCCAGCAGCGTCAGCCCGGCCCAGGCGGCGACCCAGTACAGCAGGGCGCCTACCGGGGTGGCGCCGCGGAAGACCCCCACCGCGTCCTGGAAGCCGTAGCGCGCCACCCAGACGATCGCGGCGGGCGAGAGGCCCCGCACCAGTTCGACGACAACGAGCGCAGCGGTGCGCGGACCGTCTGTCTGCGCCACCCACGCCGCGAAGCGCCGCACGGTGACCGGGGCCGCTGGCCCGGGGCGGGGGCGCGGTGGGCTGAGCGGGTCGTAGCCCTCCGCGGCGAGATCCGCGTGTTTGCGCCTGCTCAGCGGTACCACCGGGACTGCTCGTCCCACATCCGTGCGCCGAGCCGCCGCAGGGTCATTCCAGCCGGGGGCGGGCAGCCTCCGCGTGCGTCACCCTCCAACCCGGTCGGAGGTTCTGGAGCCATTCGAGGACGGTGTACGGGACGTTCTGATCCAGCAGCACAACGAACGGCTCAGCCACGCGCGATAACCTTCTCCTCGTCTATAACACGGCTGGCGTATTCGAGAGCCGCGGCGACATCTTCGCGAGTGATCTGCGGGTATTCGAAGAGCACACGTTCGACCGTGTAGCCGCCCGCGATCATCCCGAGGATGTTGCGCACCATGATTCGCGTACCTTTGATGCAGGGCTTGCCGCTGCACACCGCCGGGTCAACCGAGATCCGGTGCTCCATGTCTCCAACCCTCCCGCCAAGTCGGCAAAGGGCAACACAAGGATACCGCATTGCCGACCGCCCACGTCGTTGCGCGTCCGCCAGCAATTCCCGGGCGCGCGGCTCTCGGGAGTGGAACTCACGGAGCAGATTCGGGGGGAACCGAGTGGCCACCGCGCGGAGGCCATCCGGGTCCGACGTGGAGCGACGTACATCGTCCATGGACTTCCCACCGCGAAAGTACGCAGCCGGCCGAGCGTACCTGCGTCCAGGGGCTTTCGATCGTGCAACACTTGGTGCCGCGCCGGCACCCGACGCCCGCTGACCTGGGCGGGTTGTCTGCGCAACCACGAGCGCCCCGCAAACGTGAACCCAGGACTCGCGCTCCACCGCGGGGCAGCGGGGACGGCCAACCGGGCCGGCGGCGCCTACTGGAGAGCGTGCCCGGACGTCATGGCCCTTCCAACTCTCCTAGATCGGCGAGCGCCGCCCGGACCTCGTCCACCCCGACGTTGCCCGCCACGCCGGCCCTCTCCAGGCGATCCATCGCTTCGCGCAAGGGGACATCGAGCCACTCCGCGGCCTGGCGCAGGGAAATCTCCCCATCCCGGAAGAGATCGGCCACGTACCGTTCCAAACCCACCAGGATCAGGCGGCGAAACGCCGTCGAGCGGTCAAAACCCTCTCGACCGGCGACCCGCCCCACAGCCTTCTCCCTGCTCTCCGGTACCCTGAGGGAAATGATCGCCATCAGTGAGGCCCCTCCCGACTCCCAGACTCAGAATCGCCAACTGCCTCGCGGGCTGCATCGTCTTCCGCCCGGCTGACGAGCGGCAGCCACCATCGGGTAGAGCCGCGTCAGGACCCGGCGGCAAGGACGCTCACCCGCGGAGGCCTATGGCCGGGGCGCGGCCGTGCGGATAGGAGGTCCCCGCCGCACCGGCCGCAGCGGCCCGGCCTTGCCCTGGTCGAGCCCCGTGCGCCCTGCAGCCGCTCCGTCCGCCCCTCAGTCCGCGACGACCGGGGCCGGCTCCGCCGGAATGACCGGCCCCGGGGCGGCATCCACATCGTGGATGTACTTCCCGCCACGAAGGTAGGAAGCGAGCGCCGCGATCAGCGAGAAGGCGAGCGAGAGGCCGAACGCCGCGCGCAGGCCCGTCATGAACGGCGGCGCGATCAGGCCGGGGAAGAAGGTCTGGGAGAGCAGGTGCGCCTGCGCTGCGGGCGCCAGCGCATGCAGCACCGTCGGCGGCAGCAGCGTGGCCATCGGGTTGTAGCCGAGGAACGCCGCAAAGAGCGCCGCGGTGGGCGGCAGGCCGGCGATGCCCTGGGCCGCCTGTGCGGGTAGGCCGGCGGCCGTGAGGCCGGAGACCAGCGCCTGGGGCAACTGCCCCGAGAGGCCGACGATGACGATGGTGAAGAAGACCCCCATCGAGCACATCTGCGCCGCGTTTTGGAAGGTGGCGATCATCCCCGAGCCCACGCCGCGGTTCTCCGCGGGCAGGGCGTTCATGATCGAGGTCGTGTTGGGCGCGGAGAAGAGCCCCATGCCGCAGCCCATCAGGGTCAGCAGCACCGCGAACGGCAGGTAGTGGAAGTTGGCCGGCAGCGCCATCAGGCCCAGGAAGCAGACCCCGGTCAGCAGCAGGCCCGCGGTGGAGAGGCCGCGGGCGCCGAGCCGATCCGACCAGCGGCCGCTGATCGGTCCCAGGACCATGAAGCCGACCATCAGCGGGATCATGTAGATGCCCGCCCACAGGGGCGTGACCTCAAAGGCGTAGCCGTGCAGCGGCAGCCAGATCCCCTGCAGCCAGATGATCAGCATGAATTGCAGGCCGCCACGGGCGAGGCTGCCCAGGAAGTTGGCGATGTTCCCCGCGGTGAACATGCGGATGCGAAAGAGTTGCAGGCGAAACATGGGGTCGGCGACGCGGGTCTCCACCCAGACGAACAGGGCCAGGAGGAGGACGCCGCCCAGCAGGGTGGCGCGCACGAGCGGACTCCCCCACCCCATGTTGGAATGCCCATAGGGCATAATGCCGTAAGTGATGCCGATCAACAGGCTGGTCAGGCCGGCCGCAAAGGTGAGGTTCCCCCAGTAGTCGATCTTCTGGTGCTTCTTGATGGTGGCGGTCTCCCGCAGCATCAGGAAGGCCCAGACGGTGCCAATGATGCCGAAGGGCACGCTGACCAGGAAGATCAGCCGCCAGTCGACGACCGCCAGCAGCCCGCCGAGCAACAGGCCGATCAGCGAGCCGCCGATCCCCGCGATCTGGTTGAGGCCCATCGCCGTGCCGCGCTCCTCCGGGGGGAAGGCGTCGGTCAGGATGGCCGCGCTGTTGGCGAAGAGGAAGGCGCCGCCGATGCCCTGGACCAGGCGGAAGAGGATCAGTTCCATGGCAGCGTCGTTGCCGTGGCCTGGCGCGAGGTAGAGCAGGATCGAGCCGATGGTGAAGACCGCGAAGCCGGCGTTGTAGAGGCGGACGCGGCCGAAGATGTCGGAGATGCGGCCGAAGGTGACCAGGAACACCGCGGTCACGACCATGTACCCCAGCAGCAGCCAGAGCAGATATCCGGTCTCCGCGGGCGCCAGCGGGTTGATGCCGATGCCGCGGAAGACGGCGGGCAGGGAGATGAGGATGATGCTGCCGTTGATGGCGGCCATCAGGATGCCCAGCGTCGTGTTGGACAGGGCGATCCACTTGTAGTGCGGCGGGAGGGGCGCGATGCGGCGGGGGGAGGGGGGCACAGCATCGGCGCCGCGCTGGCGCGGAGTGACCAATCCGGGAGCCACACCCTCCGTGATGCGAAATATCTCGACGAGTCGGATTGTATCACGGGCGGGGCGCGGTGGGGAGGGGATTGGCGGCGGGGGGGTGCGGTGCGAACGCGCCCGAGCCCAGGACATCACCCGCGAAGCATGGTCCATGCCTCCCGAGGGGACGCTCCTGGCCAGGGGTGGGGCCGGTGGGCCCGAACGCGTCTGTACCGAAAAACGTGGCGTGGTGGGACCGGGTGGTCCGCGTTCTCGTCGTCGGAGTTCTCTTCGTTCTGCTGCCGCTTCTGACCCGAC
>DATLTP010000273.1:0-6225 GCA_035533535.1 Bacillota bacterium
ACCCCGCATATCGGTGCGTGGACGCAGGAGGCCCAGCGGCGGGCCGCGTTCGAGACCGTGGAGCAGATCGTGCGCCTGCGGGATGAATGGGCCGCCGGCCAGGCCGGCTGACCCGCCGGGACCGGGTCCCGTGGCCAGGTGCGTTGGAGCGATGCGTGGGCCGCCGGCCAGGCCGGCTCACCCGCCGGGACCAGGTCCCGTGGCCAGGCGCGTTGCAGCGATGCGTGGGTCGCCGGCCAGGCCGGCCAACCCGCCGGGAGGAGTGGTCCGATTGGCCAGGCAGGCTGAGGCCGTGACGGCCCCGCGCGAGGTGGCCGTCCGCGTCGTCGACGCCGATGTCCATCCCTCGCCGAAAAGCCCTGAGGAGCTGCGCGCCTACCTGCCGGAGCCCTGGCGCAGCCGCGCCTGGTCGGATCAGGTCTTCAACGCCATCGGCTCGCCGATCTACATGGCCCCGAACAATGCCCAGCGCCGGGACGCCTACGCGCCGGCGGGCGGGCCGCCCGCTTCCGACCCCGCCTTCACGGAGCGCCAGCTCTTCGAGGAGGCCGGCGTCGACTACGCCATCCTGATTCCCCTGACGGTGCGGCCGGTGACCAATCCTGAGCACGAGGCCGCTGTCGCCGCCGCGACCAACGCCTGGATGGCCGATACCTGGCTCGGCCGCTACAACCGCCACGGCCGCTACCGGGGCACCCTGCGCATCTGCTCGAGCGATCCGGAGCTCGGCGCCGCCGAGATCGAGAAGTGGGCCGGTCACCCCGGCTTCGTCCAGGTCATGCTCATCCCTTACGCGCGGGCGCCGTACGGCCAGGCCATGTACCGGCCGATCTTCGAGGCGGCGGCCCGGCACAACCTGCCTGTGGCCATCCACGTAAATCGCAGCCCGGGGCAGGGCCTGATGACGCCGGTGGGCTTTTCGTCCTACTTCTTCGAGCATCACTCGCTCTACCCGCTCTTTTACGCCAGCCACCTGACCAGCATCCTGGCGGAGGGTGTGTTTGAGCGGTACCCGTCGCTGCGCGTGGTCTTCGTGGAGGGCGGCTTCTCCTGGCTGCCGCCCCTGCTCTGGCGCCTGGACCGCACCTGGGAGGCCTGCAAGGACGAGATCCCGGGCTGCCGGCGCCCACCCTCCAGCTACCTGCGCGACCACATCCGCTTCAGCAGCCAGCCCATCGAGGAGCCGGCCCGCCTGCAGGATCTGATGCAGGTTCTCGAGTGGATGGACGCCGAGCACACCCTGCTCTTCGCCACGGATTACCCGCACTGGGACTACGACGACCCGGGCCCCATCTGGAACCGTCTGCCGGAGCGGGCCCGCGCCCGCATCCTGGCCGGCAACGCCCTGGAACTCTACCACCTGCCGGCCACGCGGCCCGATGGTCCGCGCGGGCTCCCCGCGCGCGGAGACGGAGCTCAATGAGCCTGCACCGCCTGGCCCGGGCCGAGGAGATCCCGCCGGGGGCCATGCGCCTGTTTCCGCTGGGCCGGCGCGGCATCGGCGTCTTCAATGTGGGCGGCGCCCTCCACGCCCTGAACAACCTCTGCCCGCACGCCGGCGGCCCGCTGTGCCTGGGCGAGGTCACGGGCACGACGCTCGCCGGCGCGGCTCCCTACGCGCTGCAGTGGATCCGGCCCGGCGAGATCCTCCGCTGCCCCTGGCACGCGTGGGAGGTTGACATCACCACGGGCCGGACGGTGACCGACCCGGCCCGCTCGGTGGCCACCTACCCCGTCCGGGTGGAGGATGGCTGGATCGTCGTGGAGGTTGAGGACTGATGGCCATCATCGAACCGGAGATGCGCGGGAGAAACCCGCGCATCCTCGACTGCGCCGTCCACCCCGCGCCCAAAGCCGGCGACGATCTGCGCGCCTACATGCCGGAGCCGTGGCGCAGCCGCCCCTTCCCAGGGCTGCAGCGGTATTTCTATCCCGCGCCGAACGGTGAGGCCGACCCCCAGGGCGCCACCGACCCCGAGCAGACCGCCCAGGACGTGCTGGGCAGCGCGAGTGCCGCCATCCTGCTGCCGCTCACCCGCGGCCTTTTGCCGGACGCCGACCTCGCCGCCGCCATCTGCAGGGCCACCAACGACTGGCTGGCCGCGGAGTGGCTAACCCGGCCCGGCTTTTACGGCAGCATCCGCATCAGCCCCGCCGACCCGGCTCAGGCCGTGGCCGAGATTGAGCGCTGGGCGGGCGACCCGCGCATGGTGCAGGTCGCCGTGACCATGCAGTCGCACCAGCCGTACGGTCAGCGTGCGTTCGCGCCGATCTGGGAGGCGGCCGCCCGCAGCAGCCTTCCGGTCGCCGTCCAAATCGACGGCGGCTCCGGCGTGGAATACCAGAGCACGCCCGTCGGTGAAGGCCACCACTACTTCGAGTGGAGCGCCCTCTATCCCCTGAACTTCGGCGTCCACCTGGCCAGCCTGATCGCGGAGGGCGTCTTTGCGCGCCTGCCGGACCTGCAATTCGTCTTTGCCGACGGGGGGCTCGACATGCTGCCGCCGCTCCAGTGGCGCATGGACAAGAACTGGCGTCCCACGCGCCATGAGATCCCCTGGGTCGACCGCACCCCGAGCGCCTATCTGCGCGAGCACGTGCGCTTTTTGACCCGCCGGCGCGAGGGCCCCGCCGATGCCGCCACCCGCGGCCGCTGGCTCCAGCTCGCGGACGCCGGCAACCTCCTGCTGTACGGCAGCGGCTACCCGGGTTGGGATCAGTGCGACCCCGCCGCCGCCACGCTGGGGGCGGACGCAGAGATGTCCGCCCAGATCCTGGGGGCCAGCGCCCGCGCGTGGTACCGGCGTCTTGCTGTATAACGGAGACGGATAAAGGGGGATGCTCATGAAGATTGCCCTCGGCCAGATGAACGCCAAGACGGACAAGGCCGCCAACCTCACCCGCATGGCAGCCTTCGCCGCGGAAGCCGGCGCCGCCGGCGCCGACCTGCTGGTGTTCCCCGAGTGCGCCATGCTCCTCAACCCCGACCCCACCGCGGCGCTCGGTCCCATCGCCGAGCCGGTGGACGGCCCCTTCGTCAGCGCTCTCGGCGACTTGGCCCGCCGCCACCATCTGGCCATCGTGTCGGGCATGTATGAGTCCATCCCCGGCAGCGAGAAGGCGCACAACACCTCGGTGGCGATCGCCGCCGACGGCTCGCTGATCGGCGCCTACCGCAAGATCCACCTCTTCGACGCGTTCGGCTACCGCGAGTCCGACAAGATTGTGCCGGGCGACGGCGAGACCGTGGTCTTTGAGCTCGCCGGCATGAAGCTTGGCCTGCAGACGTGCTACGACGTGCGCTTCCCCGAGCTGGCGCGGCACCTGATGGACCGCGGCGTCGAGGTCATCGTGCAGCCGACCGCCTGGGCCCACGGGCTGCTCAAGGAGCAGCACTGGGAGACCCTGGTGCGGGCGCGCGCCATCGAGAACACGTGCTACATGGCCGCCTGCGACCAGACCCTGGGCACGCTCAGCGGCAACAGCATGCTGGTCGACCCGATGGGCGTGGCCATCGCCCGCGCGGGCGAGACCGAGTGCCTGGTCATCGGCGAGGCGAGCCCGGAGCGGGTGCGCACCGTGCGGGCCAACGTGCCGACTCTGCTTCACCGCCGTCCTGACGTGTACACGGGCTGGCAGCCAGTGGCCCGATAGGGTTTTCGTGAGGGGGCGGCGCATGCGCCGCCCCTCGCAATCACGGCCGCGGGTAGCTGGAATAAACCTTGGCGGCCGCCCGGTGAAAGCCCTCCGGCAACCCGTGCGCGGCCATGCTCGCCGCGATCTCCTCCATCTCGCCGACCCAGCGCCAACCCCTGTCCTTCGCGGAGGCCTCCGCCTGCGCCACCTGCTTGTCGAGGCCGGTGCTTTGCCACTCCGCCAGCAGGGCGGCATCGACGCCTTCGGCCTGCGCCAGCGCCCGCGCCATCAGCAGCAGCGCCGAGCTGCCCTTGGTCCAGGCCGCGTAGGCCATCTTGAGGGCGGAGGCGGCGCCGGCAGGGCCGTCCAGCACGCGCGCGTCAAGCGCGCTGCCCGCAAACAGGCCGGCCACGGCCTGGGCACCGTCGCCGGAGAGATACAGACGCGTGGATCCCGGCTTGGCCGGGGGCGAGCCGATGATGCCGCCGTCGACCACGTGGGGGAGCAGGGTGCCAATCTGGCGCGCCGTGGCCGGCGCGATGGCGTTGGCGTCAACGAATGTGCCCGTGAAGCCGGCGGCGGCCACCTGCCGCGCGACCTCCAGGGCGGCGTGCGGGGGGCAAACGGAGAGCAGAACGTCCACCTGGGATGCCAGCGCGCGGATGCCGCCGGCATCGGTCAGCGCCGCGGCGGCCGCGCGGGCCCTGGTTTCGGCGCCGCGCCCCTCAGAGGCCCACAGGACCTGGTGGCCTGCCGCGACCAGGCAGCGGCCAACGGCGGAGCCCATCGCCCCCGGGTGGAGGAGCCCGATGACGGCCAACAGAGATCACCCCCTGCTCATGATGGTTTGACAGCGCCCCTGCCGTCCACGATAATCGCCGGGGGTGATGGGCGGTGGAGATCGACGCCACCCCGCTGCGCGCCGACCGCCGGGCGGCCCTGGAGCGCAGCTTTCTTGTTCCCGTGCCGGAGGATGTGGCCGACCACGGCAGCTACACTGGGCCCGTGGCCGTGCGCGCCCGGCTGAGGAACGAGGATGGGCGGATCCTGGCCGAAATCGAGGCGCACGCGCGCTGCGAGGTTCCGTGCGACCGCTGCCTGCAGCCCGTGGCCTTTCCGCTCGATGTGCGGTACACCGAGGAGTTCGTGACCCCGGAGCAGGCCGCGCGCGACGGCATCGAGGGCGTGGAGCAGGACGACGGCGAAGTGCGGGTCGTGGTCTACCGCGATGACCGGATCGTGCTCGATCCGGGGCTGTGGCAGAATCTTGCGCTGGCCATGCCGGGCAAGCACCTCTGCCGGGAGGATTGCCGCGGCCTCTGCCCGCGGTGCGGCCGGAACCTGAACGAGGGCGACTGCGCCTGCGGGTCCGAGGCGGACCCGGGCGATCCACGGCTCCACGCGCTGGCCGAGGCGATGCGCCGCATGAACGGCACGCCGCGGCAGGGAGGTTGACGATAGCCCATGCCCAACCCGAAGCACAAGCATAGCAAGGCCCGCAGCCGTAGCAACGGCGCCCACTTCAAGGTGACGGCGCCGAACCTGTCGGCCTGCCCGCGCTGCCACAAGCTGCGCCCGTCGCACCAGGTCTGCCCGAGCTGCGGGTATTACAAGGACCGCGAAGTCATCAAGATGGAAGAGGCGTAGTCCGGAGGCTCATGACCTCGCGGAGCGGCTTCTTGCTGATCACCGGCACCGTGCAGTCCGCCGCCGGGTAGCCAACCGGCAGCACCACGTAGGCCTTCTCGTTCTTGGGCCGCCCGAGCAGCTCGCTGAGAAAGCCCATCGGATTCGGGGTGTGCGTCAGCGTGCACAGCCCGGCCTGGTGCAGGCTGCAGATCAGCATGCCGACCGCGATGCCGACCGACTCCATCACGTAGTAGTGCTTGATGTGCGCGCCCGTGGCGGGGTCGGTGCCATAGTCCTGCCGAAATGCCACAATCACCCACGGCGCGATCTCCAAGAATTCCTTATGCCAATCGGTGCCGAGCGGCGCCAGCGCCGTGAGCCACTCCTCCGGGAAGCGGCGCTCGTAGTTCTCGCGTTCCTCGGCTTCGGCCGCCTCGCGCAACAGGCGCTTGGTGGCGGGGTCGGAGATGGCCACGAAGTGCCATGGCTGCTGGTTGGCGCCGGAAGGGGCCGTCGCAGCTGTCGCGATGGCATTTTCGATCAACTCGGGCGGCACCGAGTCGGGGGAGAAGGCGCGAACCGACCGCCGCGCGCACATCTCGGCAGAGGAAGGCGCGCGAGCGGCGCAGGGATTCCTCAGGCGCCGGGCGGGCCGCCAAGGGCTTGAAGGCGTATGGGCTTTCGCTCTGCGGCACCCCTGAAACGCCCGCTGGTCGCCGCCGTTTCGCGGCGGCCGCAACGGGATCCCCCGTGCCGCTGCATGGCGCGTGCAACTCAGGTAGCAGGATTGACGAGTGGGTGTGGCGTAGCATCCCACCTCAATCGTCGTGGACAGGCTGGGGGGCAGTCCGTGCTGGCGCTTCCGCGGTCGGCAGGGGGAACGCGGTGACACGTCACATTCTTCGTCGTCTTGGCGCCATCGTGGTGCTGATCGTCGCTGCGTCGATCCTGGTGTTTCTG
>DATLTP010000274.1:0-2062 GCA_035533535.1 Bacillota bacterium
TGATGCTGAGCAATTGGGTGCAAACCATGCAAAGCGGGGTAATGCTATGCACTACCCCGTTTGCGCAAATCCTTGTGGCTGTGTGGGATGGTGGGCGGTACAGGACTTGAACCTGTGACCTCCTGAACGTCAATCAGGCGCTCTAGCCAACTGAGCTAACCGCCCCAGCAATGTGACGGCATCGTACCACGCCCCCGCCCACCCCCGCAACGCAAGACCGCCGCCTCATTCGTGCCGGCGCGCATCGCGCGCCGGCGTGCGATGATGTCCTTGTGAAATCCTCGCACACCGCGCTGTTGGCGGCAGTCGTCCTCTGCCTGGCCCTGGCCGCCTGTGGCCGCCCGGCGGCCAAGCCTGCCCAGCCTCCGGTCCCGACGCCCTCCCGCAGCTCAACGCCTACGGCGAGCGTCACCCCCACGGCCACGTCTGCCCCGCCCCCCGCCAGCGTCCTCACCTACCGCGGCGACTTCGCCCGCACGGGCTGGTACCAGAATGAATCCGCGCTCACGGCCGACGTCGCGGCCCGCTTCGCCCCGCTCTGGCAGTCCCCCACCGTGAACGGCCGCATTTACGCGCAGCCCCTGGTCGACGGCGCCCACGCCCTGGTCCTGGTCGCCACCACCGCCAACGACATCTATGCCTTCCATTCCGCCACGGGCGCCCTGGCCTGGGGTCCCGTGAACGTCGGCCAGCCGGTCCCCCGCAGCCTGCTGGCCTGCGGGGACGTCGATCCCGTCGGCATTCTCAGCACCCCGGTCCTCGACCCGACGACCAGCACCCTCTACGCCGTGGCCCAGGTCCGCCAGGGAGCCGCCGGCATGGCCTATGAGATTCTCGCCCTCGACTCGGCCACCGGCGCCATGCGCCCCGGTTACCCCGTCGCGCTCCAGGCCCCATCCGGCTTCAACGTCCGCTACCAGCAGCAGCGCGCCGCCCTGACGCTGCTCAACGGCACCCTCTACGTTCCCTTCGGTGGCTACTGGGGCGACTGCGGGCCGTACCACGGCTGGCTGATCGGCGTTCCGCTGTCACACCCCACGGCGCAGCAGTCCTTCATGGTGCCGACCGCCCGCGAGGGTGCCATCTGGTCCGCCGCCGGCGTGGCCACGGCCCCAGACGGCACTCTCTACGCCACCACAGGCAATGGCAGCTCGAGCGGCCCCGTGGACTTCGGCAACGCCGTGCTCCACATCCAAACGCAGCCCTCCCTCGGCTTCAACCGCCAGGACTTCTTCGCCCCCAGCAACTTCGCCGCGCTCAACGACCAGGACGCCGACATCGGCTCGGCCTCGCCCGTGATTCTGCCGCCCCAAACCGGCACCACCACGCCAAACCTGATCTTCGCCATGGGTAAGCCCGGCGTGGCCTACCTCCTCAACCGCGACAGCCTGGGCGGGCTCTCGCACGGCAACGGCATCACGGGCGAGGGCCTGTTCAGCGCCTGCCTCTTCGGCCCGTGTGGCCAGCAGCGCGCAGGCTCGTTCGCCACGGCCGCCTACTGGCAGGGCGGGTCGGCCGGCAACTTCCTCTTCGCCGCGGGCGGCGGCCATCAGCCGGCCCCGTGCCAGGCCCAGGGCGGTGTGCTCGGCCTGCGCCTCGGCACCCAGTCCAACGGCGCCAGCGACTTCAGCGTCGGCTGGTGCAGCGTGGGGATGACGGACCCCGGCTCACCCGCCGTCACAGGCCCGACCGGCGGCAATGCGGTCGTGTGGGTGATCGACACCCGCGGCGGCCGCCTCTATGCCCTGTCGGCCGCAACGGGTAAGACGATCTGGTCCGCCGACATCGGCCAGACCGAGCGATTCATCGCCCCAGCGATCGCCGGTGGACGCGTGTTCGTGGGGGTGCCGGACCGGGTGCTGGCCTTCGCGGCCCCATAGTCCAAAGCGATCGACAGCCAGCGCCAGGCGGGCCGCGCCGGCTCGGCCGGCGCGGCCCGCCTGGCGCTGGCTGTCGATCGCTTTGGACTATGGGGCCGCGAAGGCCAGCACCCGGTCCGGCACCCCCACGAACACGCGTCCACCGGCGATCGCTGGGGCGATGAATCGCTCGGTCTGGCCGA
>DATLTP010000275.1:0-7753 GCA_035533535.1 Bacillota bacterium
CAACCGCGCCGCCCGGCCTAGGTAACGGCCGGTCGCAGCCGCGCCCCCAGTTCCGGGCAGGCCGCCACACGCGCGGCCTGCCCGTGGTCCACGTGCAGCACGTGGTTCACAAAGGCCACGCTGATCTCGGGGTGTGGGCGCTCCAGCAGCCGCACCCTGTCGCCCGTCGCCACGGCGCCCGACTCCAGCACGCGAAAGTAGAGTCCCGTGCGGCCGGTCTGCTTGGCCATGGCGACCGCGTGGGGGATGCCCAGACGGTCGGCCTGCTTGTAGCAGGGCACGCGCGGCTGGGTGACCTGGAGCTTCGCCGTGCCCGCCTGCACGATATCGCCGATGCAGAACGAGCCCTCGTCCGCGTCTGCCAGCGTGAGGTTTTCGCCGATCTCGCCGGGCAGGAGCGGCGTGCCGCGCAGCTCGGACCACGTGGCCAGGTGGCGCGTGAAATGGGCATGCACCGCCTGGTCTGGCCCCCCGTGGTGGGTGCGGTCCGCCTGCTGGTCGCCCTGGAGGCCCAGGGGGTCCACGGCGACCGAGCCCGAGCACGGGGTCTTGGCGATGGCGGTGGGGTAGGCGCGGCCGGAGCCGCCCTGGATCCGTGTCTGGCCGACGTTGACGGAGACGATTTGCGCCAGAATCATGGGGAGCCCCCCGTTTCGCGACCGGCCGTTGCCGGCTGGGCGCCGCTTGCAGCCCGAGTTCGCCCGGCGACTGGCCCGCGCGGGTGCCTGCTCAGGCGCCGCACGGCGGCCTCCAACCCTGCGGGAACCGGTTCCCCTACTCCGCGGTGGCCCGCCGCCGCCGCGCGAAGATCGCCCACACGATGATCAGAATGGCCACAACGGCAATGACGGGGGCGGCCTTGGCAATGGCGTCCGCCAGCCCGGCCCAGGACGCGCGCAGGCGGTAGCCGGCGTAGGCCAGGGCGGCTGACCAGATCAGTGAACCAGCGACGGTGTAGGCGATGAAGCCGGGCAGCGCCATGGCCGCGCTGCCCGCCGGGAACGAGATGTACGTGCGCACGACGGGCAGGATGCGCCCGAAGAACACGGCGCCCGGTCCGTAGCGCTTGAACCAGTGGTTGGCCGCCTCGAGGTGGCGTGGCTTCAGCCAGCGCGCCCCGCCCCCGCGGCCAATGGCGTAGGCGAGGAGCGAGCCGGCGAGGTTGCCGGCCGTGCCAGCCAGGATCACGGCCACCAGCGCGGCGCGGCCGGTGGCCAGGGCGCCGCCGAGCGGCATGATCACCTCGCTGGGCAGCGGAATGCCGACGCTTTCGATGGTCATCCCCACGAAGACGCCCGCGGCGCCGGCGCCCTGCACCAGCCCGGTGGCAAACCGCGTGAGATCCGCCATGACGCTCATCAGACCGACCGCATCCTCTCGTGGCCCCCGAAGCGCTCCTGCAGTGCGGCGTAGGACATCCAGACCTCCTGCGAGTCGTGGACTGCCCGCGCCTGGCCGGCCACAGGCCGGAAGACCCGCCCCAGCACGCGCCCCTGCCAGAAGCTCAGGGCCCGCCGGGCGAGCCCGGGGGGCAGCGGCCTGCTCTCAAATCCCAACCGCGAGGCCCCTGCGGCCAGCGTGCTGACACCATAAAGGGCCTTGGGGCGGCTGGATTCCGGCAGGCGCGCCAACTCCCCGGCCAGCACCCGGATGTCGGCCCGCAGGTCGCGCACGAACGCCCAGATCAGGTCGCCTGTTCCGTGAGCCTGGTAGGCGGCGAGGTGGGCGTTCCAGAAGTGGATCTCGGCCACCAGGTCGCCGCGGTGCACGGCCGACCCGTCCCGGAGGGCGACCGGTCGTCCGCGGTGGCGGTGCATGGACAGCAGGAAAGTGCCCCGCGTCCCTGGCACCGGGCGCGCGTGCGTGGCCAGGCGAAAGAGGGCCTCCAGGGGCGTCAGCAGCCGGCGGAGCGCCTGCCTCAGAACCTGGCCACCCCTTGCTGGTCCATCTGGTCAAGCCGGACCAATTCGTAGCCGCGAGCCCGCAGCCCTGCAATCAGGGCGGGCAGGGCCGCCACCATCTCGGCGGAGGCGGCAGCGTTGCGCCCACCGTCGTGGAGGTCGACGATGGCGCCGGGGTGGGCCGCAGCGAGCACGGAGGCCAGGATGTTGCCCGCGCGCGCATCCGGGGCCCAGTCGGGCGCCGCCACCGACCAGAGGGCAATCCGCTGCCGAACCGATCGTGCCGCGCCGTACGTCGCGGCATTGAACGCGCCCCAGGGGGGACGCATCCACTGCGCGTGCTGGCCAAGGGCGGCCGCCAGGGCCTCCGCGCCGCCGGCGACCTCGCGCTGGGTGGCGCCGGGACTCAGCAGCCAGGCGTGGCGGTGGCTGAGGGTGTGGTTGCCAACCAGGTGCCCCTCGTCCCGGGCCCGGCGCACCAGGTCCGGGTGGGCCTTCACACGCTCGCCGATGCAAAAGAACGCGGCCGGGCAGCGGCTGTTCCGCAGGATGTCCAGGGTGGCGGGCGTCAGGGCGGGGTGGGGGCCGTCGTCGAAGGTCAGGGCGATGCGCGGCTGCTGGCCCGGCCCCCGGCGCAGGACGGCAGGATCCCACCAGCGGCCGCGGGCCTGCGCCGCCGCCGTATAGGCCGCGAAAGCGGCCAGGGCCGCGCCGCCCAGAAACCAGCCCGCCCTCACGCGGACTCCTCCCATCGGCTGCCGGCTGTGGCCAGGCGCTCCACGGGGATGAAGGTGTAGATGGCGGCCATGGCCACCAGGACCAGCGAGGCGGCGTCAAACGGGGAGCGGTGGCCAAAGAGCGTCCAGAGGGCGCCGCCGAGGGCGGGCCCAATCGCGAGCCCCAGGCCCTCGACGGTCATGAACAGGCCCATGAAGGTTGCCCGCACCTGCTCCGGAACGGCGCCCGCCATGACCCCGTTCCAGGCCGGGAGGATGGTGGCGTAGGAGGCGCCGAGGACGAGGACCACCGGGAGCACGGCGAATCCGGGCGCGGCGCGGCCGACGAAGTGGGCGCTGATGCCGGCAAGCGCGAAGCCGACGACCAGAAAGATCCGAAAGCCGTAGTGGTCGGCCAGGCGCCCCATCGGCAGCAGCAGGGCGACCGTCACGGCTCCGCCGGCAACCATCAGCAGTCCGAACTGGGGCTGGCTCAGGCCGAGGTCCTGCTTGGCGAAGGGGACCAGGATGGGCACCAGCATACCCAGAGCAAGCGTCTGCACGAACATGCCCGGCAGCAGGGCCCGGATGTGCCACAGGTGGCGCCAGAACTGGCCGACGGAGCCCGAGGCCGCGGCGGCGGCCGCCGGATCCTGGCGCTGCACGCGCTGGTCGGCCGGCAGGGTCAGCAGGCGGGCGATGGCGACGATGGGCGCGAGCAGGGCCACCCCGGCCGCGACGCGGAAGGCCAGGCGGTAGCCGTGGTTGATCAGGAAGTTGACGAGCACGGGGCCGAGGCCGCCGCCGCCGATCCAGGCCATGAAGACGAGACTCATGCCCGCCGCGCGGCCCTTGAGCCCGCTGGCCCGCACGCTCCCCGAGATGGCCGCGGGCCAGTTGGGCGAGGTGCCCGCGCCAAAGAGCACCGCCACCAGCAGCAGGGGCAGAAAACTGTGGATGCGGGGCAGGAGGACGGCCGCCGCCGCAGCGACGGAGAGCGCTGGCGCCAGCACCACCCAGGCGCCGAAGCGGTCCACCAGCCAGCCCGCAGGACTGCGCAGCAGGCCGTCAGCCAGGTACTGCACCGACACGATGATGCCGACCATGGCCGTGGGAATGCCGACCCGCTCCGGCAGGTACGCGGGGAGCAGCGAAATGAACATGGCGCCGCGCGCGAACTCGATGCTCGCGATGGCGACCATGTACAGAACCATCTGCGAGAGGGTCCGGGCTTCCGAATTCGATGACATCAGGCGCCCGGCTTGTCGGCGGCGACCGGCCCGGGAAAGCGCCGCTTCGGCTGCCAGGCGCCAGGCCGCACGGCGGGGCCGTGTGGGGTGGCGGCGGTCCGGTCAAGCGTTTGCAGCACGATCTCCGCGACCCGGTGGGCGGCATCACGCCGGCCGAGGGCCGCGCATGAAGCGCGCATCTCCTGCAGGCGCGCGCGGTCGGCCAGCAGCTCGCGCACGCTGCCGGCGAGCTCGCGCGCCGTGCGGACCGAGCGGGCTGCGCCGTGGCGGACCAGGAAGGCGGTGTTGACCTGCTCCTGCCCCGGGATGGGCTTGAAAATCACCATGGGCAGGCCGCTGGCCAGCGCCTCCGAGGTCGTGAGGCCACCGGCCTTGGTGACCAGCACGTCGGCCGCCTGCATCAGGGGGGCGATCTCGTCCACGAAGCCCAGCACCCGCAGGGGCAGCTCCGTTCCACCCAGGGCCAGGTGCACATCCTCGGCCAGCTTGCGGTCCCGGCCCGTGACCAGCACCACCTGGGGGCCCTGCGGCAGGCGCAGCAGCGCTCGGCAGGCGGCGACAACGCCCGTCAACATGCCGAAGGCGCCGCTCATGACAAGCACCATGGGCCGCGCCGGGTCGAGGTCGAGGTGCCGCAGGGTCGCGGCCCGGTTATAGGATCTTGAAAAGGCAGACCGGATGGGGATCCCGGTGACGTGGACCTGCTCGCGGGGGACGCCGCGGGCGATGATTCCGGATGCCATCTCCGCGGCGGAGACGCAGTACTCGTTGGTGTGCGGGTGGATCCACTGGCTGTGCACCGTGTGGTCCGTGATCACCGACACCGTCGGCACCGAAACCTGGCCCCGGCCCACCAGGTCGGAGATCACGCCCGCCTGGGTGGGGAAGGTGCAGACCACGACGCGCGGCTGGCGCTCGTCCAGCAGCCGCATGACCCGGCGCTGCCCCAGGCTGTTGAGGTACCGCTGAAAGCCGGAGCGCTGCCCGATGCGGCTCGTGCCGTGGTAGAACCAGCCGAAGGCCGCGGGCACATATTTGACGGAGAGCACGTAAGCGGACTGCGTCACCCGGTTGAAGGCCGGGCTGACCAGGTCCACGTAATCGGCCGTTGCCAGCGACAGCTCCGGGCGGTCCTCGCGCAGCGCCTCCGCAACCGCGCGGGCTGCCTGGCGGTGGCCGGCACCGTAGCTGGCCATTAAGATGAGCACATCGCACCCCGGGGACGTCCCCATTGCCTCCCGCGCCCTAGCATACGACTTTTTAGAGGCGCCGAAGGCGTCCGGCGGGAGGTGGCGGCCGCCCAGATTCGAATGGGGCAACCCGGGAGGGGTGCCGCATTCCGGTTGATCTGAGAAGCGACACGGTCACAACGCCCACGGCGGCGATGCGGGCCGCCATGGCCGCGGCAGAGGTCGGAGACGACGTCTACGGTGAGGATCCCAGCGTGAACCGCCTCGAGGAGCTGGCGGCGGAGCGGGTGGGCATGGCCGCCGCGGTGTTCGTCCCGTCGGGGACCATGGGCAACTGCCTGGCCATCATGGCCCACTGCGAGCGTGGCGATGAGATCTTTCTCGACCCGCGCTGCCACATCATGAGCAGCGAGGCGGGCGGGCCAGCCGTCATCGCCAGCGTGTGGCCGAACCCGCTGCCGGTGGAGAAGGGCCAGTTCACCGCGGCCGCTCTGGCCGCCGCCATTCGGGGTCCCAACGAACACAACCCGCGCCCCCGGCTGCTCTCCATCGAGAACACGAGCAACAACGGCGGCGGCAGCGTGTGGCCGCTGCAGCGGATTGCGGAAGTCAGCCAGGTCGCCCATGAGCACGGCCTGCTGGTGCACATGGACGGTGCCCGGGTCTTCAACGCCGCTGTCGCACTGGGCGTTTCCGTCGCGGAGGTGTGCAGGCCCGTGGACTCGGTGATGTTCTGTGTGAGCAAGGCGCTGGCGGCGCCTGTGGGCTCGCTGCTGTGCGGCGCCAAGGAGTTCGTCGCCAAGGCCCGGCGCGCGCGCAAGATGCTGGGCGGTGGGATGCGCCAGGCCGGCATCATTGCCGCCGCTGGGATCGTGGCGCTGGAGACCATGGTCGACCGGCTGGCGGAGGACCATGAGAATGCGCACCGGCTGGCGGCGGGCCTCGCGGACATCAGGGGCGTCAGCGTCCAGCCCGTCGAGACCAACTTCGTCATGGTCGACTTTTCAGCCACCGGAGTGGCACCCCGCGAGCTTGTCGCTGCAGCCAGGGCGGAGGACGTCCTCTGCTCCGCGGGCGGCACCCGCATGCGGCTGGTCACCCACAAAGACGTGGATCGCCAGGGCGTCGAGAAGGCGCTCCGCGCCTTCTCGAGCGCCTTCCGGTGAGGCAGAGCAGCCTCTTCGGCGGGGACGCATCCGAACCGCTGGCGGCGCGCATGCGTCCCCGCACCCTGGATGAGGTGGTGGGGCAGGAGCATCTCATCGGCGCCGGCCGCGTTCTGCGCGTCGCCGTCGAGAGGAGGCGCCTGCCGTCCATCATCCTCTGGGGGCCGCCGGGCACTGGGAAAACGACCCTGGCCCGCATCGTGGCCGAGGCCGTGGGCGCCACCTGGCACCAGCTGTCCGCGGTGAGCTCCGGAGTGGGGGAGCTGCGGACCATCGTCCGCGCCGCGAGCGGGCCGACGGTCCTCTTCATCGACGAGCTGCACCGCTGGAGCAAGTCCCAGCAGGATGCCGTCCTGCCGGATGTCGAAAACGGGCGCATCACCCTGATCGGGGCCACCACCGAGAACCCCAGCTTCGAGATCAATTCGGCGCTGCTCTCTCGGTGCCGGGTCTTCCACCTCGAGCCGCTCACCCCGGCCCAGATCCGGATCCTGCTCGACCGGGCTCTGGCCCAGCACCTCTCCGTCCAGGCGGACCCCGAGGCGCTGGAGGAGCTGGCGCAGCTCTCCGGCGGGGACGCGCGGGTGGCGCTCACGGCGCTGGAGCTGGCGGCGGAGGGTAGGGCGCGCGTCAGCGCGGCCGATATTGCGGAGGCGCTTCAGCAGCGGACGCTCCTTTATGACAAGGCCGGCGACCAGCACTTCGACCTCGCCTCGGCCCTCATCAAGTCCATCCGCTCCTCCGACGCTGATGCCGGCGTCTACTGGCTCTGCCGCATGCTCGAGGCCGGGGAGGACGTCGACTTCGTGGCGCGCCGCCTGGTCATCCTCGCGGCTGAGGACATCGGACTCGGCGACCCCCAGGCGCTGCCCCTGGCCGTCGCCGCGCAGCAGGCTGCCCACTTCATCGGCATGCCCGAGGCCGTGCTGCCGCTGGCGGAGGTGGCCATCTACCTCGCCCTGGCGAGCAAGAGCAACGCGGCCATGCTCGCCTACAACGCGGCCAAGGCCGAGATCGCGGCCTCGGGGGCCCTGCCCGTGCCCCTGAATCTGCGCAACGCCGTCACGGGGCTCATGGCCTCCATGGGCTACGGCAAGGGCTACGTGTACGCCCACGACGACCCGGGTGGGGCGAAGACCCAGCTCCACCTGCCGGAGGCGTTGGCGGGGCGGCGCTTTTACAATCCCTCGTAAAGCTATTGTTTGGTGATGCGAAGTAAGGTATGTTGGTGCGAAGCGGAGGAGATCCTGATTGGCCCACCCCGTCCCGGACTCCGGCGCAGCGGCGCCCTCGCCTCCTCTGTCGCCTGAACTGACCGGCGCCCCGCAGGTCCGCGGCGGGTTTTTCCACAAGACGTTTCACTCGCTGGAAAATCCCGACTACCGGCTGCTCTGGATCGGCTTCATCGGCGGCTGGATGGCCATGCAGATGCAGCAGGTGGCGCGCGGCTACCTCGCTTACGAGCTCACGGGCTCGGCCTTCTGGCTCGGTATGGTCACCCTGGCCATGGGCCTGCCGCGCATCGTGCTC
>DATLTP010000276.1:0-5363 GCA_035533535.1 Bacillota bacterium
CGGCGCCCCGGCTCAGGGCGCCGCCACGGCCCTGCCCAACTGGAGGCCCTACCCCGCCCGCTCCGCCAGCGAGACCAGCGTCGTAACCCCAAAACCGGTTGCCCCAAACGCGCACGCTGGCGTATCGCGGTCAACCCAGGCCACGCCCGCGATGTCCAGGTGGGCCCAGGCGTGCCCCGCCGCCACGAACTCGCCGATGATCATGCCGCCCGTGATGGTGCCGGCGCCCCGGCCGCCGCTGTTCTTGATGTCCGCCACGTCGCTCTTATAGAGCTGGCGGTACTCCGGGAACGTGGGTAGCTCCCAGACCCGCTCCCCCGCCGCCCCGGCCGCCGCGCGCACCTCGCCAACCCACGCCCCGTCGTTGCCCAGCAGACCCGCGGCCTCCTTGCCCAGCGCCACGGACACGGCGCCCGTCAGCGTCGCCACGTCCACGATCCGCTTGGCGCCCTGGGCGCAGGCGTAGGCGACCCCGTCGCCCAGCACCAGACGACCCTCGGCGTCGGTGCTGATGATCTCGATCGTCTTGCCGGCCAGGCCCTTCAGCACATCGCCAGGCCGGAAGGCGCCGCCGCCCGGCATGTTCTCGGCGGCGGCCACAATGCCGAGGATGTCGCACCCGGCCGGCCGCAGCGCGGCAATGGCCTGCATGGCGCCGATCACGGCGCAGGCGCCGGACTTATCCATCTTCATGGCGATCATGCCCTCGCCCGTCTTGAGCGAGAGCCCGCCGCTGTCAAAGGTGATGCCCTTGCCGACCAGGGCCAGCAGCGGGGCGTCCGGGCGCCCGCAGCGGTAGCGGAGGGCGATGAGGCGCGGGCCGTTCCTTGACCCCTGGCCAACGCCGAGCAGCAGGCCGAGGCCGGCGCGCGCAAGCGCGTCCGGCTCCAAAACCGCACATTCCAGGCCCGCGGCCCTGGCCATCCCCGCCGCCGCCTCCGCCAGCGCGGCCGGCGGCAGGTCCGCCCCCGGGGTGTTGGCCAGGTCGCGGGCCAGGCTCACGGCCGACCCCAGCACGTGCCCGCGGCGGACCTCGGCTTCGGTCGCGCCCTCCACGTGGAGGCGCGTCAGGGCGCCCGGCGCCGCCTCGCCCTTATACCGCTCAAAGCGGTACAGGCCGGCCAGCGCACCCTCGACCGCGGCGTCGGCCGGACCGAACCCGCCAGCCGCCAGCGACGCGCTCGCTGCGCCAGCCGACCTGGCCGCCCGCACGCCGGCGGCCGCCGCAATCCGCGCCGCGCGCCGGTCCAGAGCGTCACGCCGGCCCACGCCGACCAGCACCAGGCAGCGAGGGCCGGGCTCGGGGAGGTAGACCGTGCTCACCCGGCCCAGGCCTGTCTCCCGCGGCGCCCGCGCCGCCTCGGGCGGCAGGCCCAGGACCGCCTCGCCCTCCGCCACGGCCACGATGCGGGCCTGCGCGCCCTCGCCGCGGCCCGCCACCACCTCAACCATTCCGCCCACCCCCAGCTGAAGTCACGCGAAGCTCGCCCACAATCGTGGAAGTCGTGCGCCGGGACCGCGGCCAGCGCCAGTAGGATCTCGCCCGAGCGGGCCATCGCTCCGCGCCCCGCCAAGCCCGCAGTCCTGCACGTCTCCCTTCGCCCCGGACCCGCGGGGCCCTCTTTGAGCACTCACTCACCTCAGGGCAGCGGGATTCGACCTGATCGACACCTTGCCGGGGTGGTTTTGCACTCGTACCATTGCCTCAGGGGGGTATGGCGCTGGCGCCCCAAGCGGCCCAGGTCCACCGCGGCGTCTGCCCCCATGACTGCTGGGACACCTGCGGCCTGCGCGTGACCGTTCAGGACGGCGCCGTGGTGCGGGTGCAGGGCGACCCCGACCACCCCGTCACCCGCGGCTTTATCTGCAACAAGGTCATGCAGTACCCGGCCCGCATCCACGCCGCGGAGCGGGTCCTCTACCCCCGCCGCCGCGTGGGCCCAAAGGGCGAGGGCCGCTTTGAGCGCATCACCTGGGAGCAGGCCCTGGCCGAGGTGGCCGCGCGCCTGCAGGGCACGATCGCCGAGCACGGCGCCGAGGCGGTCCTTCCGTACAGCTACGCTGGCACCATGGGCCTGGTCAACAGCGGCAGCATGGACCTGCGCTTCTTCAACAGGATGGGCGCCAGCCGCCTGCTGCGCACCATCTGCACCGGCGCGGCGGTCGAGGCCTTCCGCCTCACCATGGGCGCGCGCAAGGGCCCCGACCCGCTCCAGGCGGCCCGCAACAAGCTGATCATCGTCTGGGGCCTGAATGCCCTGGCCACGAACATCCACCAGGCGCCCCTGCTCGAGGAGGCCCGCGCCGCCGGCGCCCAGGTCGTGTGCATCGACCCGTTCCGCCACGAAACGGCCGACCGCGCGGACTGGTTCCTGCAGATCCGGCCGGGCACGGACGCGGCCCTGGCCCTGGGCATGATGCGGGTGCTGCGGGACGAGGGCCTGGCGGACACCGACTACCTCGCGCGGTACACGCAGGGCTGGGAGCAGCTGCAGGCCCGGCTTGACCAGTGGCCGGCCGACCGCGTGGCCGAGGTCACGGGGCTGAAGGCCGCGGATGTGGCGGCGCTTTCGCGCCTCTACGGATCCACGAAGCCCTCGCTCATCCGACTCGGCTACGGCCCGCAGCGTCACACCAACAGCGGCGCCACCTTCCGGGCGATCGCCACGCTGCCGGCCGTGGCCGGGGCCTGGCGCGACCCGGGCGGCGGCCTGCTCCTGTCCAACAGCGGGTCCTTCCCCGTTGACCACACCGCGCTGGCCCGGCCCGAGCTGCTGGCCGGCCGCCAGCCGCGGCCGGTCAACATGATCCAGCTGGGCGACGCGCTGCTGCGGGTGGATGACCCGCCGGTGAAGGCCCTGGTGGTCTGGAACAGCAACCCCGCGGCCGTCGCGCCCGACGGCGGGGCCGTGGCCCGGGGCCTGCAGCGCGAAGACCTCTTCACGGTGGTCCTGGAGCAGGTCTTCACGGACACGACCGACTACGCGGACATCGTGCTGCCCGCGACGTCGCAGGCCGAGCACCTGGACGTCCATACGTCCTACTGGCATCTCTACGTCGGGCTGAATGAGCCGGCGATCCCGCCACTCGGCGAGAGCCTGCCGAACGCGGAAATCTTCCGCCGGCTGGCGGCGGCCATGGGATACACCGAGCCGTGCTTCCGCGACAGCGACGAGGATCTGGCCCGGCAGGCGCTGGGCAGGATGCCCGGCGTCACCCTGGAGCGGCTGCGGCGCGAGGGCTACGTGCGGCTGGATCTGCCCGTGGACTATGCCCCCTTCGCCGAGGGCGGCTTCACCACACCCAGCGGTCGGGTCGAGATCTGGTCGGACGAGCTCGAGCGGCAGGGCCTCGACCCGCTGCCGGACTACGTGCCGCTGCCCGACGCGCCCTATCCCCTGCAGTGCCTGTCGCCGAAGTCGGCGCGGTACCTGAACTCGACGTTTGCCCACCTGAGCGTGCTGCGCCGCCGGGAAGGGGAACCCGCCCTGCTGGTCAATCCGGGCGATGCCGCGACACGCGGCATCGCGGACGGAGCATGGGTGCGGGTCTGGAACGAACGCGGGGAATGCCTGCTGCGCGCGCGGGTCAGCGACCGGACGCGGCCAGGCACGGTCATCACGAGGAGCACGCCCTGGAACCGGCTGTCGCCCGGCGGGGGCAACATCAACCGGACCACGTCCCAGCGGTGCAGCGACCTCGGCGGCGGCGCGACCTTTTACACCAACATGGTGGAGATCGCACCGGCCGCGGGGCCGCGGGCGGAGGCACGGGTAGGAGGGGACGAGTCGTGAAGGCGGTCATCATCGCGGGTGGGCGCGGCGAGCGGCTGCGGCCGCTGACTCAGGACCGGCCGAAGCCCCTGGTGCCGGTGGCGGGCAAGCCGCTTGTCTTCTACCTGCTCGAGCGGCTGCACGGCCTGGGCGTCGACGAGGTCGCCATCACGACCGGCTACCTCGGGGAACGGATCCGCGCGGCCGTGGGCGATGGCTCGCAGTTCCGGCTGCGCGTGCGCTACGCGGAGGAGCCGGAGCCGCGCGGCACGGCCGGCGGCGTGCGCGACCTGCTGCCGTTTTTGGACGACACCTTCCTGGTCGTGAGCGGCGACGCCCTCTGCGAGCTGGACGTCGCGCGCATGGCGGCCATCCACAGGGCCGGCGGCAACATCGCCACCCTGTGCCTGGCGCCGCCGGAGAGCGCCCTGCGCTTCGGGCTGGTGCGCACCCACGGCGCCCGGGTGCACTCCTTCACGGAGAAGCCGTCGCTGGAGCGCCTGCTGCCGGGGGCCGGCATCAACACCGGCATCTACATGCTGGAGCCGGAGGCTGTCCAGGGCGTGCCCGATCATGGCATGGTCGACTTCGCCAAGGACGTCTTCCCGGGGCTGCTGCGGGCCGGCCACGCCATCGGCGCGGTCTACGCCACCACATACTGGCGGGACGTCGGCACGCTGGCCGCCTACCGCGACGTCCACGCCGAGGCCCTGACGGGCTCCTGGCCCTGGCCGCGGCCCGTGGGCGGGCCGGCCTACGTGGCGCCCTCCGCACGGCTTCACGGCCCGGTCTACCTGGGCGCGGGCACCCGCGTGGGCGAGGACGCCCACATCGAGGGGCCGGTGTTCATCGGCGCCGGCTGCCGCATCGGAGCCGGCGCAACCGTGCGCAACTGCGTCCTGCTGGACGGCGCCCGGGCGGGCACCCACAGCAGCGTGATCGACTCCGTGCTCTGCGAGGGGGCGCTGGCCCCGGCCGGGTCGGTGCTGGTGGGCTCGGCCATCGCCCGCACGCCGGAAGCCGAGGGCGAGCACGCATCGAGCGGCCGCCTGTCGGCCCTGGCGCGCCAGGAGCGGCGGGTGCCGGTCCCCCGGCGGTAGGCGGGGCGCGGTACGCCAGGTGGATCAAAGCAACGGCCCCCGTGGTGGGCCGTTGTCCCGTGGCCGGCGGGCCGCCTGCCGCATCGCGCATGCCTTGAGCGAGCGCACACTCGTCGTCGGTTGAGAGACCACGGTGCTGCGGGCGAGCGTTGGCGACGCGGCCTGCCCCGAGCACGGGCAGACGCTCGCGGACCTGCTGGACCTGCTCCTGCACGCCGACGCCGCCATGTATCGCCGAAAGCACGATGTCCCCGCGAATGTGACGCCGGAGGGGCCGTCCACTGCCCCTGCTTCCGCCGGAGGTGCCACCCACTGCCCCTGCTTCCGCCGCAGAGGCCATCCACTGCCCCTGCTTCCGCCGGAGGCCGTCCACCACCCCTGCTTCCGCCGGAAGGGCGTCCACTGCCCCTGCTTGCGCCGGAGGGCCCGCCACCACCCCTGCTGTGCCAGAAGGGCTATCCACTGCCCCTGCTTCCGCCGGAGTGGCCGG
>DATLTP010000277.1:0-13282 GCA_035533535.1 Bacillota bacterium
CTCGCAGCACCGGCTCGTCCACCTCGTAGCAGCAGGGGCCGATGGCCGGGCCAACGGCGGCGAGCAGGTCGGCGGGATGGCTGCCGAAGGCAGCCGCCATGGCGGCGACGGTTCGGGTGGCGATGCGACCGGCCGTGCCCCGCCAGCCGGCATGGGCAAGCCCGATGGCACGGTGGGCGGGGTCCCACAGGAACACCGGCGCACAGTCCGCGACCAGGATCGCCAGCGCGGCGCCGGGCCCCTGCGCGATCAGGGCATCCGCGTCCCGGTCCTGGGCTCCGGGGCCCGTGACCCGCCACACTTCCGTCCCGTGCACCTGCCGCACGGTCGATAGCGCCGGCCAGGCAACGCCAATGGCGTCGCCCAACCGGCGCCGGTTCTCGAGCACGGCCGGCTCCTCGTCACCGGCGCCGCGGCTGAGGTTCAGGGAGTCGAACGGAACCCGGCTGGCGCCGCCGGAGCGCCCGCTGGCGGCGGCGTTGACGCCGGCGGCCGCAAGGCCGCCGGCCACGAACAACCCGATGCCCGACCGGATCTCGTACCGCCACGCCAAGCCCTACGCCACCCCACCGCTGGATCGCGCGTACGAGGGCACGTCGACCAGGATCACGTCCTCGCCGATCTTGACGATGTCGTCCCAGGCGATGACGTAGTCCCGCTCGCGCCCGAACAGGCCGAAGAACCGTGCCGGACCCGGCACGATCAGGGCCGTGATGCGGCCGCGCTCCAAATCCATCTCCACGTCGCAGAGCAGCCCGAGCCGCCGGCCGTCGGCGATGTTGATCACATCCCGCACCCGCAGCTCGGAGATCTTCATCAATCGCCCACCCCCCGGCGCGCCGGCACCTATCGCTATGCCGGCCGCCCAGGGGCTACACCCTGCCCCGCAGCCACGGATCCGGAGCCACGGAGGGCGGCAGGTTTGCGGGAGGCAATCGGCCGCGCTGGATGCGCTACCGCGTGGGGGCTGGCTTCACATCCGCCGGGATCGGCGAGACGTACTTCTCCCCCGCCAGCCGCTCGGCGAGCTCGGCCTTCGCCTTGGCAATGATCTCGGGGTTCTGCATCACGTGCACGGCCGTGGCGGCGATGGTCTTGCCCGCCAAGAGCATGCCCTTATGGGCGTAGGTCGTGGTGCCCTGGGTGACGACCTGCCAGGAGTGCCCCGGCGTGCCGACGGCCCAGGTGGCCGCGCGCAGCTGGGCGGTGGGGGTGAGCCAGCTGACATCGCCCACGTCGGAGGAGCCGCCGCCGGCGCCCGGCACGTCCTGAAAGGGCCGCACCCCGACGTGGAGCGGGCTGTCGTCCGGCCCCTCGGACGGCGGGATGCGGTCATTGCCGCGCTCGGGCTCGGTCAGCGTCTCCTGGATGCGGCGCGCGAACTGCAGCTCCTCCGGGGTCCAGGACGGGGCGCCCAGCTCGACGAGGTTCTCATACATGACCCGCTCCAGCGTCTGGTTCGGGATGATGTTGGAGCACGCCTTATCGAAGATGATCTCGACCGTGGTGCCGGTCATCATGGCAGCGCCGCGGGCCACGTCGTTCACGCGCTGATAGATCTCCTCGACCTGGGGCGTGCGGGGGGCGCGGATGAGGTAGGCCACCTCGGCCAGGGCCTGGACGACGTTCGGCGAGCGCCCGCCGGTCTTGGTCATGGCGTAGTGCAGGCGCGCCTCCGGGATGATGTGCTCGCGCAGGAAGTTGACGCCGACGCTCATCAGCTCGACCGCGTCCAGGGCGCTGCGGCCCAGGTGCGGCGCGCCCGCGGCGTGGGCGCTGCGCCCGGTGAAGCGGTAATAGACCGAGTAGTTGGCCAGGCTGCTGCTGCTGCGGACGGCCGTGCGCGTGCCGGGGTGCCAGGTCAGCGCGAAGTCGACGTCGCTGAACAGGCCGGCCCGGGCCATGAAGGCCTTGCCGGAGCCGTTTTCCTCGCCTGGGCAGCCGTAGTAGCGCACGGTGCCGGGCAGTCCGGCCGCCTCCATGTAGTGGCGGACGGCGATGGCGGCGGCCAGGGCCCCGACGCCGAGCAGGTTGTGCCCGCAGCCGTGGCCGTTGGCGCCGGAGACGATGGCCTTGGGCTCGGGGGTCTCCGCCGCCTGGCTCAGGCCGCTGAGGGCATCGTATTCGCCCAGGATGGCCACGACTGGCCCGCCCCTGCCGTAACTGCCGACGAAGGCCGTGGACATGTCGGCGAGGCCGGTTTGCACCTGGAAGCCCTCGCGCTCCAGGAGGTCGATCAGCACCTGCGCGGACTGGACCTCCTCGAACTTGGTCTCGGCGAACTCCCACACCTTGTCGGCGGCGGCTGAGAGAATCGGCCGCTTATCCTCGATGAGCCCGGTTGCAAAATCCCTGCTATCCAACGCTGCGTCCCCCTTCAACTTTCCGCTACGCGACGGAGTGGCAGATGGCCTCCGCCATTTCGCGCGTCTGGGCGCGGCCGCCCACATCCGGCGTCTTCGGCGCATCTGGATCGGCCAGGGTCCGGCCGACGGCCGCCTCCATGCGCTCCGCGGCGGCCGCCTCCCCCAGGTGGCGCAGCAGCAGCCCGAGCGACAGGATCTCGGCCACGGGGTTGCCCAGGCGCGCCGCCGCGATGTCGGGCGCCGAGCCGTGCACCGCCTGGGCCACCGCGAAGTGATCGCCGGCGTTGAGCCCGGGCGCGAGGCCGAGTCCCCCCGTCATCCCCGCCGTCTGGTCGGAGAGGATGTCGCCGAACATGTTCGTCGTCGCGATGACGTCGAAGGTCTCCGGCCGCAGCAGGAGGTGCAGGGCACAGGCGTCGACGTGGAGGTCGTCGACCTGCAGGCCCGGGAACTCAGAGGACACGGCCCGCCCTGCCTCCAGGAACAGACCGTCGCCCATGCGCAGGACGTTGGCCTTATGGACCAGGGTCAGGTGGGCGCGCCGCTCCCGCGCCTGGCGGCAGGCGGCCCGCACCAAAGCCTCCGAGGCGGCGCGCGTCACCAGTCGGACGGAGAGCACCGTATCCGGGTCTGGCCGCAGCTCGCCGTTGCCATCCAGCAGGTTGCGGTCGGCGTAAAAACCCTGCGTGTTCTCACGCACGACGACCACATCCAGCTCCGGGTAGCGGCAGGCCACGCCGGGCCAGGCCCGCACCGGGCGGATGTTGGCGTAGAGGTTGAGGCGCGTCCGCAGGTGCGCGCTCACGTTTGGCATGGCGGCGCCGGTATAGGCATGGGTGGTGAGCGGCCCGAGCAGGGCGCCAGCGCACTGCTTCAGCCCCTCGAGGGTGGCGGGCGGCAGCGTCGTGCCGTGGGCCGCATGCGCCGACAGGCCAGCCGGCAACGGCACCCATTCCACGGGCGCGGCGGCCGCCTCGGCCACCCGCTGGGCGGCGGCCACCACCTCGGGACCGATCCCGTCGCCGGCCAGGACGGCAATCCGATGGGCCGTAGGGCAACCCCCTATTCGTGCTGGAGCGCGAAGGCGCCGGCCGCAGAGCCGGCCAGGCGGCCGAACACGGCCCCGGCCATCAAACCGGAACCACCAGGGTAGTTATGGTAGAAGAGCCCGCCCACGAGCTCCCCGCAGGCATAGAGCCCAGGCAACTCGCGGCCCTCCGTGTCCAGCACCGCGGTGTCCGGGGTGATGCGCAGGCCCCCGAAGGTGAACGTGATCCCGCACGTCACGGCGTAGCCGACGTACGGCGGGCTGTCCAGGCGCTGGGCCCAGTTGCTCTTGGGCGGGGCGATCCCCTGCGTGCGGCAGCCGTCCTTGACCGTGGGGTTGAAGACGCCGCCCACCACGGCCCCGTTGTACTCGGCCATGGTCTGCTCCAGCCCGGCGGGGTCGATCTCCAGCTTCTTCGCCAGCTCGCCCCAGGTGCCGGCCTCCGCCCGGGTCACCTCGGCGATGCGGTACTCATCCCGCAGCAGCTGCAGCACCTTCTGGTCAAAGAGCTGGAAGGCCACATGCCCCGGCTGCTTGAGGATCTCTCGCCCGTACTTGGCGTAGGTGTAGTTGCGGAAGTCCGCGCCCTCGTCCACAAAGCGGCGGCCGTCGCGGTTGACGATCAGCCCGAACGGGTAGGAGTGTTTCTGGAAGAGGTCGGCGATCTTGCGATCGCCATGGGCCGGCGCGTTCGCGTCCCAGGCCACGGCGTGGCAGCCGCTCCAGTGGCCGAAGGGCTGCGCCCCGACGGCCAGCGCCATCTGGATGCCGTCGCCCGTGTTGTAGGGCGTGCCGCGCACCTTGGCCAGGTCCCAGTCGGGACCGAGGTAGGCGGCGCGCATCTGGGGGTTGGCCTCGAAGCCGCCGGCCGCCAGGACGGCGGCGCGGGTGGGGAACGTACGAACGTGACCACCAACGGAGGCACGCACGCCCGTCACCGGTCCGCCGGGATCCCGCACCAGGGATTCGGCCCGCGCCTCATAGAGGATGTCCACGCCACGCCGCTCGCAGGTTTGGAACATCGCCTGGATCAGGTCGGCGCCGGCGCCGACGACCTCGACGATCAGCCCACCCCAGAAGCGGTACTTGCCCTCAACCAGGAATGCCTGGCGGCCGTACGAGAGCGCAAAGCGCACCCCGCCGCTCTCATGCAGCCAGCGCATCGTGGGCTGGGCCCGCTCAACCAGGCGCGAGACCAGTTCGGGGTCGGCCCGGTATTCCGTGACGCGGGCGATGTCCTCGAAGAACTGCGTCTCGGTGTACTGGCCAACCTCGACCTTGCCGCGCTCGGCCGGGCTGAGGCCGCCGACGATGGGCGCGACCTCGTCCACGCCCCGGTACGGAAAGCGGAAGGCGCCGCCGGTGAAGTGGGAATTGCCGCCGCGCCAGCCCTGCGGCGCCCGCTCCAGCAGGAGCACGCGCGCCCCGGCTTCGCGGGCGGCCAGGGCGGCCGATAAGCCGGCGTTGCCGGCCCCGACGACCACGACGTCATGGGCGGATTCCTCTGGGACGATGGTTGTTCGCCTCCCCGAGGGTGACTCGGTTCGGCATTTCGTGACCCGAGGGGACCTTCCTGCCGTTTAGTGGGCGCCGGCCACAGCCGCCACCTGGGTCTGGGCGTCGTGCGTCAGATCCCAGAGGAAGAAGCGCACCTGCACGGGCGCCGCCGCCGCCGCCTGGTCCGAGACGATCAGGACGTCGGAGTTGTCCGGGTGGAAGGTGACGGCGGCCTGGCCGGGGAGACCAAGCCAGCCCAGCCAGGAGAAAGAGGCCACCGGAGCAGTGTCGCTTTGAGCAGTCGGAGTCACCTGAGTGGTGGCCTGTCCATCCGCCGGCCCGACGACGGCCAGGCCCTTGGCCAGCTGGACAAAGGCCAGCGGCGGGAACAGGACGGTCCACCAGTTGTGACCCTGCGCTGCACCGATGCCGATGCGCAGCGTCGTGTAGCTGCCGGCCGGGAAGAGGACCCAGCCCAGGTGCCGCACCGGGAAGGTGTCGGGACCCAGCGTGACGGTCACGGGCTGAGCGGCGGGGGCGCCAGCGCGGATGGCGGCGTCCGCGGCGATGGCCTGCAGGGACGCCATGCGAATCGCGATCCAGGCGCGGGCGTCCGCTTCCGTGCGGAGGCCGGCGGCCCCGGGCAGTAAGTCGGCCACCAGGGCGTCGCGGACCGCCAGCTTGATGGCCTGGTCGGTCGGCGAGTTGGAGTTCGCCACGACCCGCAGGCGAATCATGCCCTGCGCGGGCGCCACGAACGGCCCAAGCGAGGCGATGGCGAAGGCCAGGGCCGCGATGAGAGCGGCGCAGCCGAGGAGGTTCCTCGCGCGGACCGGGTTCAGGCGGAGCTGGGCTTCCATCGGCTGCACCCCCGACATCGTGACGTAACGGACCTTGCGTCCGCGTGTTAGACGAACTTGCGCATCTGCAGGAGCGCGGCCTTTTCCAGGCGGCTGACCTGGGCCTGGGAGATGCCGATCTCGTCGGCGACCTCCATCTGCGTCTTGCCCGCGAAGAACCGCATGTGGAGGATGGTTTGCTCCCGGCCCGGCAGGCGGCGCATCGCCTCGCGGATGGCCATGCCCTCGAGCCAGTCCTCGTCCTGCGTCTTGTCGTCGGAGATCTGGTCCATCACGAAGATGGGGTCGCCGCCGTCCTCGTAGATCGGCTCGAAAAGCGACACGGGCTCCTGGATGGCGTCCAGGGCGAAGACGACCTCTTCGCGCGGCACCTTGAGCTCCTCGGCAATCTCGCCGACGGTGGGCTCGCGTCCGCTCCTGTGCGTCAGCGCGTCACGGACCTGCAGCGCCTTGTAGGCGAGGTCGCGCAGCGAGCGGCTGACGCGGATGGCGTTGTTGTCGCGCAGGTAGCGCCGGATCTCGCCGATCACCATGGGCACGGCGTACGTGGAGAAGCGGACGTTCTGGCCGAGGTCGAAGTTGTCGATGGCCTTCATCAGGCCAATGCAGCCGACCTGGAAGAGGTCATCCACGGGCTCGCCTCGGTTGTTGAAGCGCTGGATCACGCTGAGCACGAGGCGCAGGTTCCCCTGGATCAGCTGGGTGCGCGCGCTGTCGTCCCCGGCCTGCATGCGCCGGAACAGCTCGCGCATCACCTCGTTGCCCAGCACCGGAAGCTCGGAGGTGTTGACCCCGCAGATCTCGACCTTACCCGTCAACGCGTTGCCTCCGTTCAACGGGGAGCATTCCCGTGGCGGAGGGCGGGCAAACATCAAAAGGGGGCCCGGTGAGGGCCCCCTTTCGCTGCTTCCAGTACCGACCATGGCGGCGGGAAGCGGCCCTAGTCCGTCCCCGCCTGCGCCACCAGATGACCCCGCCGCACGGGGCGCACGCTCGAGATCACCGCGGCCAGCGCCGCAAAGATGCACGACAGGAAGAACGCATGGTCCATCCCGGTGGTGAACGCGGCCATGTCCTTGCCGCCCAGGGTCAGGCTGGTGTTGAGGAACAGGGCGTTCATCACCGACGGCGGCAGCGACTCGGCCGCCACCGCGATCGAGAGCGCATAGCTCATCAGAAAGCCCACGTTGCGCGCTGTGGTGAGGGTGGCCGAGGCCACGCCCAGCTGATCCACCGGTGCGGCGCCCATCGCGGCGGACGTGTTGGGCGGCCAGAAGAGGCCGCCGCCGAAGCCCATGATGGCCAGCGGCACCACCACGACCCAGATCGGGCTGCCCGTTCGCAGAAAGGCCAGCCACAGCACGGCGGCGGCCTGGATCATGGCCCCGACGGTCGCCGGCAGGCGGGGGCCGATCCGGTCCGACCAGCGGCCGCTGAACGGGCCCACGATGCTGCTGATCAGGGGCGCCGGCAGCATCAGAAAGGCCGTCGTCAGCGGCGGCTGGCCCTTCACGGCCTCCAGGAAGTACGCCATGAGGAAGTTGATCGAGAACATGCCGAGCGCCTGGACGCTGGACGCGCTCACGGCCAGGCCGTAGAGGCGATTGGCGAACAGTCCAAAGTTCAGCACCGGCGCCACGGCGCGGTGCTCCCAGCGGTAAAAGACCACGATGGCAACGACCCCGAACGCCAGCAGGCCGAGGATCAGCGGCGACGTGAACCCGAGGGACAGGCCCTCGGTGAACACCAGCAGGATCGCCGTCAGCGAAGCGGTGAACAGGGAGGCGCCAAAGAAGTCGAACGACTGGCGCGCCGGCCGGGCCGACAGCTCCCGCAGGCGCACATAGGCCATGATCGTGCCGACGATGCCGATCGGGACATTGACATAAAAGAGCGACCGCCACGTGAAGGCCGAGAGCAGCACGCCGCCCACCAGGGGCCCCAGGATGCTGCCGGCGTTCCAAATGACGGAGTTGAGCCCGAGGGCCATCCCCCGCTCCCGGCTTGGGAAGGCCTCCGTGATGATGGCCATGGAGTTCACCATCAGCATGGCGCTGCCGAGGCCCTGCAGCAGCCGCGCGGCGATCAGCTGGCCACCGGCGTGCGTCAGCCCGCATAGCAGCGAGGCCACGGTAAAGACGATGAAGCCGAGGTTATACATGCGCACGCGGCCAATCATGTCGGCGATGCGGCCGAGCACCAGCAGGCAGGCCGTGCTGACCAGGGTGTAGCCCATGATGACCCAGATCATCGACACCAGGCTCGCATGCAGGTCCTTGACCATCACGGGCAGGCCCAGCACGACCACCGTGCTGTCGATGGCCGACATCAGGACGCCGACGCTGGTGACGCTAAAGGCGACCCACTTATAGGGCAGGCCCGGGCTCGGGGCGGAGGTGGCGGGCGAGCGCTGACTCGATCTTGCCAAAGGCGTCCTCCCACACTTCCCGGTGCTCGAACACGTGAACCTCGCCCGGGTAGTACTCGGTCCAGAAGGGCAGGTGGTGGCGCACGCCATCCCGGATGATGGCGTCCATCTGCTTGAAAGTCACGTTGCGGTCCGCCGTGCCCTGGAGATTATAGAGCGGATCGCGCAATTGGTGACCAAGCTCCTTCGGCGAATACGCCGGGAGCTCGCGCGGGTGCTCCAGATCCATGTCCCACATGCCCGCCAGGTTGACGCCCACCGAGAACATCCCCGGGTGCCGGGTCAGGGCGCTCAGGGTCAGGTACCCGCCCCAGGACAGCCCCCAGATGCCGACGCGATCCGGGTCGACGAAGGGCTGCTCCCGCAGGAAGGCGGCCCCGCCCACCACGTCGCCGCCGTCGACCACGCCCTGGCCGCGCGGAACGGCCCGGGCGCCCCGCTCCCACGCCCGCCCATAGCCGATGCCGCCTCGGTAGTTGACCCAGAGCGCGGCGTAGCCGCGTTCCGCAAGATATTGGTGGAAGGCGTAGAACAGCATATACGAGTGCAGCGGCGGCCAGCCGGCCCGCATCTGGCGCATGGGGCCGCCGTGGATCCAGATCAGCGCGGGGCGGCGCCCCTCCCCGGCCGGCCGCCACAGATACGCCGGCACCGGCGTGCCGTCATAGGCCGACGGGTAGCGGACCTCCTCGGGCACCACGATGCGGGCGCGCGTGAAGGCTGCAGGCAGCGACTCCACCAGAGCACGCGATGTCTGCCCGTCCCAAAGCCACACATCGCACGCCGACTGGAGGCCCGCGTGCAGGTAGGCGATCCGCGCGCCGTCCGGCGACCACACCGCGTCGCAGCTGGTGCCGCGGTGATCCGTGATCCGCGTGACCGAGGCCCCGTCGCGGCTTGCCACATAGAGCTGCCGCTCGCCCAGGGCCCCGCGGCTGCTGGCGAAGACCAGGCGGCGCGAGTCGGGCGACCACTCCGGCGGGTCGGCCGAGTGGCCGAAGTCCTCCCACTCCCCCACGCTCAGGCGGGTGAGGGCCCCGGTGGCCAGCTCGAGCACGTGGAGGTTGTCCCAGCCGTTCGGCGCCAGGTACACGGCCACGGCCGTGCCGTCGGGCGAGATGACGGGCCCCGGCGCACCGTTGAGGCCAGCCGGATCCTCCTCATAAAGGAGCGTCTCCTCCACCGCGGTGGCGGGGTCGGCGGCCACCAGCCGGCGGCGCGACCGAGCGTCCGAGGTGCGCAGCACGAGCACCCGCGACCCGGCCCAGCCCACGGCCCCGCCGCGCCAGCGGAAACCGGCCTGGGTGCGCCAGATCAGGTGGCCGCCGCGGTCCGCGACGGCCACGAACCGCCGATCCCCGTCGCGGTACTGGACAATCAGCTGGCCATCCGGCCCCCAGGGCCTGCTGGGCAGCGACGCCTCCGCGGGCAGATCCAGGCGCCGGAGGCAGCCCGCGCCCAGCACCCAGACGGCGCCAGCGGCCGCGAAGGCCAGGGCGTCTGGGCCGACCCGCAGCGAGGTCACGGGCGTGCCCACGTCGATGGCGACGGCCGGCCGCCCGCCCGGCGCCACCCGGTACACCCGCCCCTCCTGCACATAGAGGGCGTCCTGCCCGTCCCAGCAGAACTCCCGCACCGGCTCCTCGCCTGCGGAGAGCTGCGCCAGCGCCTCGCCGTCATGCGCGTATAGGGGCACGGGTCCGTTCTGGTTCCAGAGAAACCCGATCCGCCCGTCCGGCGACCACTGCGGCCGCTCCGCGTGGCGGACGTCGAGGACATCGCCGATGGTCAGCCCGCTCATGGCAGGGGCACCTCCCGGTTGCTCGCCCATCAGCCGCGCGACTGGGCCGGCATGGGAGCACCGTCGCGGCCCTCGCCAAACGGCACCTCGCGGCCGATCCCCCGGGCCCGGGCCACCTTCAGGGCGGCGGCGCCGGCCGCCACGTCCTCCAGGGCGATGCCCTGCGACTCGAAGAGCGTGATGTCACCCCGCGCGCGCCGGCCCGGGACGCGGCCGGCCACCAGGTCCCCCAGCTCATGCACCTGCGACCAGTCCACGCCCGCCTGGATCAGGTCGCCACATTCGGTCCGCGCCCCCGGCACGTTGTCGGCGAAGATGGCCGAGCACCGCCGCACCGCCTCGGCGTCCAGCTCGGCATGGCCGTCGACGTTGCTGCCGGCCCCGTTCACATGGCAGCCCTCGCCCAGCCAGCGCCCCTCCAACACGGGGGCGCGCGCGTTGGTGATCGTCGTGACGATGTCCGCGCCGCGCACTGCCTCCTCGGCGGAGGCCACGGCCCGCGCCCGCTCGCCGATCCGTGCCGCGAAGGCCTGGGCCCGCTCCGGGGTGCGGCTGTACACCCGCACCTCGCGGATCCCGGGCCGCACCGCAAGCACCGCCGCGACCTGGGTGGCGGCCTGGCCGCCGGCGCCGATGCAGCCGAAGACCTCGGCATCCGGCCGGGCCAGCAGGTCCGTCGCCAGACCCGAGGCCGCGCCGGTCCGGATGCGGCCCAGGTGGTCGGCCTCCAGGAGCCCCAGCAGCTCGCCCGTGTTCATGTCATGGACCAGGACCACGAACCGGGTCCTGCCGGCCCCGCCCATGTACTGCTTGAGGCCGCAGATGCCGAGGCCTGGCAGCGCCGCCGCCATGACGCTGTACTGGGCCCGCTCCCCCCGCCCGCGCCACCTGGGCAGCACCTGGGCCTTGGGGTCGGCAAACGCCTCGCGCAGGGCGGCAATCGCATCCTCCATCGAGAGGCAGGCGACAATCTCGTCCTCGTTGAGCCATAAGGCCATGGCCTACATAACCTCCTGGAGGCGCACCACGCCGGCAGCGGCCAGCAGGCGCGCGTAGCGAATGGCGAACACGGGGTCGGCGGAGCCGGACTCCAGCCGCACCGCCTCACAGACCTCGGCCAGCGTGCGCCGGCCGTCCATCCAGAACTCATAGAGCAGGCCGCTTGCCCGGTGCCCGCCCGCGTACGCCTGCCAGGCCTCGCGCTCCTCCGCCGGCACCGCGGCCAGCACCGACCGCAGGCTTGCCGGGCCTGAGATCAGGCGCCTGCACACCACGCGGGCAGCCTCCGCGAGCCATGGATTCGCGGACGCGGACGCGTCCGCGACCGAATCCGCAGTCTGCCGCCGGGCCTCAGCCGCCGCCGCGGCCTTCACGTCGGCACAGTACGGCTCCACGTCGAGGTCCGGGTGCAGGACCGCCAGGCTCCGCAGGTCAGCCTGCTCCCGCTCGGCAAAGAAATCGCAGATCCGCTCCGCCTCCGCGCCGCCGGCTCCCCGTTCCGCCAGGGTCGCGTGCAGCTCGCCCGGGAAGGCGGCGGCCATCTCCCCTGCCAATCCCCGGGCCTCCTGCTCGCCGGCCGTGGCCGCCAGCAGGGCGTACGCCCCCGCCAACCTGCCGGCCCGCAGGAGGGCCTCGGGGTCGACCTTCTCCAGCGTGTCCGCGCTGGTGTGGTAGTACTTGTCAGGCCAGTTGATCAGCATGGGCGAGCCGATGCCGACGCTCGGGTCGGAGAGGATCTGGTGGTCGGAGCCGCCGGAGAACGGCGTCACCTCGTGCTTGAACAGGGCGTAGCGGCGGGCGCTGCCCAGGGCCGCGGCCTCGCGGCTCAGACGGCCCAGAATGGCGGTGGCCAGGTCGCCGGCAAAGCTCGCCTGGGCCCGCGGCGGGTGCTCCCCGACGAACGGCCCGCGGGTCAGTTCCTGCCGCTCGCCCACCATGTCCAGGTTGATGGCGCAGACGGCCCTGCCTCGCCACTCCGCTTCATGGGTGGCCAGGTACGTGTAGGTGCCAAGCATCTCCGGCATCCAGATGAGGCGGATGCCGCGGCGCAGGCGCGGCAGGCGAGAAGCGGCACGCAGGGCGGCGAGGCTTCGGGCCAGCTCGAGCAGCGTCGCGGCGCCCGAGGCATTGTCGTTGGCGAACGGCTTGGGATGGCAGATGTGGGCGCAGACCCAGACCTCGGCTTCGGTCTCGCCGGGAAAGAACGAGACGACGTCCTCGGTCTGCCCGTCGCGGAAGGCCGCGCGCACGTGGCCACGGACGCGGACGCGCTCACGCTGCTGCAGGCGCGCCCGGAGGCGGTCGCCCTGGCGGGGGGTGAGGACAAAGCCGGCACCGCGCGGCTGCGCCACCCCGTCCCACCAAAACGAGGTGTACTGGCGAAAGTCGTAGAGGTCGGTCCGCGTGCGCACCCCAGGGATCTCGTTCATGGGATCGGTCAGCAGGCCGATGGCGCCATGGCGGCCGCAGGCCAGTTCCAGGGCACGCTGGACATCGCCCCGGACCAGGGCCCACTTGCCGCGGAGGTCGTCGCCGCAAGCGGGATCCCAAAGCACCACCTCGCCCTCGGTGGGCGGCAGGCTGCTGCTGCGCTGGATGAGGGAGCACGCATCCTCGCTGAAGCGGCAAAGGCGCTCGCCCGAGTCGAGCGAAAGCTCGGCCTGCTCGCAGCTCCATTCGGGGAAGAGCCGCTGCGTCCAGTACGTGGCGCCGGCGTTGGCCGGGAACGACACGACCTCGGCGGGCGCGCCGGCCCTGCGGGCCTCTTCGGCGACATACCCGCAGGCGGCGCGGATCATGGGGCTGACCTGGATGCGGTGGTGGCCAGAGATCACGCGCACATCGTCCAGGGCCCGGGCGCCGCTGAACTCGCCGCCGACCAGCTCCAGGAGGTCGTCGATTTGCTGGTGGATGCTCATGGCTTGATCGACCGCCTCTTTGGTGTCACGCAATTCTCCTGGGCGGCGAAGGCTCCTGCCCGGCAGGAGGGCAGGCCCCGCCCTTGGCGAAGGCCTCCCTCATGCACACCCCAGCGGAGATCCGCGCCGCGATGGCGCAGGTGCCCCGCACGCGCTTGGCCTTTGCACCCACGCCCCTGGAAGGGTGCCCCCGCCTCTCGGCGGAGCTGGGCGTGCGGCTCTGGGGCTCAGCCTCCACCTGAGGACGCGGGCGCCGGCGCCGGCTCCGGCTTGCCGCCGGCGCCCAGCGGCGGCAGCTTGGGGTCGTCCAGCACGTAGACCTGGAGCCTGCGAATACCGAACGCCGCCGTGCCCACCGGTGAGT
>DATLTP010000278.1:0-8170 GCA_035533535.1 Bacillota bacterium
GATCGAGATCTACCGCGGCTGGCCCATCCTGTACAGCCTGGGCGACTTCCTGATCCAGAACGAGACGACGCCCGCCCTGCCCGCCGATGCCTACGAGATCTTCGGGCTGGGACCCGAGGCCACGCCCGCCGACCTGTTCGACGCGCGATCCGACCGTGACCGGCGCGGCTTCCCGGCCGATGTGCAGGTCTGGCAGACCGTGCTCCCGACCCTGAGCCTGGGCCCGGGCGGGCTGGAGTCGATGACCCTGGCGCCCCTGACGCTGGGCCGCACCCTGCCGCGGCCACGCCGGGGCCTGCCCGCACCGGCCGCGGGCGAGGAGGCCGCCGAGATCCTCGGCCGCGTGCAGGCGCTCTCGGCCGAGCTCGGCACCCCGCTCGCGCCTGGGGGCGACGGATTGCGCTGGCACGCATGATGGGAGGCGGTGGAGATGGCCGTCTGGCTCCATGAGATGACCCGGCCGGCCTTCGAGGAGTACCTGCGCGCGGAGCCGAAGCCCGTGGCCCTGCTCCCGCTCGGCGCCATCGAGCAGCACGGCCCCCACCTGCCGCTCGGCATGGACATCCTGGCCGCGCGGCACCTGACCGAGCTCACGGCCCGGAAGGCGAACGCCTTCGGCGTGCTGACGACGCTGGCGGCGTACTCGCCCCATCACATGGGCTTCAAGGGCACCATCACCCTCCGGGCGGAGACGCTGGCCGCCTACCTCGACGACGTCATCGGCAGCCTGGCCCGCCACGGCGTGCGGCGCATCATGATCCTGAACGCCCACGGCGGCAACGAGGAAATCGCCGCCCAGGTGGCCCGCACGGCCGCAAGCCGGCACGGCGTGATGGTGGCCAAGCCCCGCACGCGCGCGGCCGCGCCGGCGCCCGAGGCGACCGCGGACCTCGATATCCATGCCGGCCGGAGCGAGACCGCCGCCATGCTGGCGGTGGCGCCTGAGCTGGTGGAGGGTTGGCGGCTCGAGGGCTACGCGCCGGCGGAGGCCCTGCCGGCCGACGTGCGGGAGTTGCTGGACGAAAAGCGGCCAGACGCCTTCCTGGCGCAGCAGGTGGCCATGCTGCACCTGTACCTGCATGACACGCACGAGCACACCACGTCGGGCGTCTTCGGCTACCGCGATCCCCGCGAGGCCACGGCCGCGGACGGACAGCGCCACTTCGAGGCACTGTCCGCGGAGTACGCCGAGTTCATCCGAATCTGGCGGACCGTGCGCCTTGCGGGCGAGGAGTGGCGTAGAATTCCTTTCGGGGGTGCACCGCATGGTCCAGCCGAAGCAGCTGCTGTCGCAGCCGGATCTCGACGCCGCCATTTCCGGCTCCGCCGACCGGCCCGTGCTCATCTTCAAGCACTCGACCACCTGACCGGTGTCCGCCGCGGCCCACCGTGCGTGGGCCTCGTACCTGGCCTCGCCCGCCGCGCAGCAGGTCGATAACGCCTGGGTGCGGGTGATGCAGGAGCGTCCCATCTCGCTGCTGCTCGCCGACCGCGTGCACCTGCAGCATCAGAGCCCGCAGGCGATGGTCGTGAAGAACGGGGCCGTGGTCTGGGAAGCCTCGCACCATGCCATAACGGCCTCGGCGCTTCAGAACGCGGCCATGTTGGCGGCGCAGGGGTAAGCCCGGCGCGGGGCGGGCATTCTGAAGCGCGGGGAATCTGCGCTGCTGCCAAAGAACACCGCCGACTGGGACCGCTCGCTGCGGTTCGGGATCGCCGCCGCCCTCTTCTACTGGCTGCCGACATGGGCCCGGAGCCCGTACCTGCTGCTGGCCGGCGGGATCGTGGCCGGCTTTCAGCTGGTGGCGGCCTTCACGGGCTTCTGAATGCTCTACTACCTGCTGGGGTGGTCCACCCTGGGGATCGACTGGAACTAGGAACGCATTCTCTCGAACGCCACAGCCTTGGCCTGCGCCTTTTTCGGGCACTCCCCGCCACCTTCGGCGGGTACAGCATCCCAAGCCTCCGTGGTACCGGATCCGCCGGTCTTCTACCCCACGAAGTAGCCGTGGATGAACAGCGTGAACAGGGCGGCCTGGGCCACGGGCATCACCAGCGTCAGCGCGCGGTCCACGGCCTCCACCCGGCCCCAGCGGCCCATCACGGCAAAGAGCGGGTAGAGCACGAGCACGAAGCGGTCCATGCTCAGCAGGACCAGGGCCGGCGGCTGGGCCGGCGCCGCCACCGAGATCCACCAGAAGGACCAGGCGACCAGCTGATCCGCCCAGGGAATGAAGCGCCGCGCCCACCACAGGGCACCCGCCGACAGCACCGCCGAGGCCAGGTTGGCGAGGTTGCCCGCCGGGTCGGGCGCGTGCCAGAGGGCATGCCACACGAGCGCCCCGGTGGCCCAGGGCCAACTGACATGGCGGCGCCAGGCGACCTGGGCGTGCAGGAACGCCAGGGGGTCATGCGCGACCAGGGCGCTGAACGCCATGAACGCCAGCAGCGCCCCGGGGATCAGGACCACCGGCCACCAGCGCCGAAGCGGGACCCGCGCCTGCCAGAGCGACCACAGGGCCGGCAGGGCCAGCAGCACCCCCGCATTGCGCTCCAGGGCCGCCAGGGCCCCCACGGCGCCGGCGAGCAGCCAGCGGCGGCCATCCAGCGCCCGCATGCAGGCTAGGACGAGGGCCAAAAAGAGCGACTCGGTGTAGGCAACGGCCAGGAAGAACCCCGTGGGGAACAGGGCCAGGTACCGCACGGCGCGCTCGGCCGTCGCGTCGTCCGACCACCGGCGGACGCGGTCGTAGAGCAGGGTGAACGCCACGCATGAGGCCAGAAGCGAGACCACGACGCCCGCGATGGCGGCCTGGCCGCCGAAGTAGGGGCGCAGGAAGGCCTCCAGCATCGGATAGAGCGGGAAGAAGGCAAACCGGCGGAGGTCGGGCCGGTACCCGCTCGTGGCGATGGCCACATACCACCGCCCGTCCCAATTCGACCACTGCAGCCACGGGTTGAAGGCCGCCCGCCGCAGCTGGCCGGCCTGCGGCAGCGGCAGCGTGGCCAGGGTCACCAGAAAGAGCAGGGCGCGGTCAGCGAGGGCGTAGCCGCAGCCGACCAAGGCGGCCCGGCCCGGCCCGATCCGTGGCGCCAAGCGGGTGCGCGCGGCTGCGATCACTGCGGTCCCTGCCACCACGTCCAGCGGTCGTTGGCCATGAAGGTCGCCGGGAGCGCCACACCGACGCCGCCGACGTCCGCCAGGAGCGGGTGGCCGGGCACGGCCCGCGCCGCCAGGGCGACGACGGCGATGGTGACGGCGTTGCCGAGCTCGGAGACGCAGAGAAACCGCACCAGGGCCGCCAGCCCCGACCGCGGGCGGTCGCGCCACGTGGCCCGCACGTGCAGCGCGAAGTTGCTGGCCATCGCCACATGCGTGGCGCAGAGCGCGGCCAGCAGGGGCTGCCAGCCGGCCGCCAGCCCCAGGCCGTAGACCCCCAGGTTGACGCCGACCCCCACCAGGCCCACGGCGCCGTACACCCAGATCCGGCGGCTGGCGGGGCTGCGCACAGCCAGGGCAGCCAGTTGGCGCAGGAAGTCGATCTGCACGCCCGGCTGCAACTTGCTCCGGCCAGCGCCGCGGGCCGCGAAGGCGTATGGCACGTCAGCCACGCAGCGGGGGGCGGCCGCCACCAGCACGTCCAGCAGCACCTTCCAACCAAGCGGCCGGTCGCCGAGGGCCGCCAGCCAGCCGCGCGGGCAGGCGAAGAACCCAGACAGCGGGTCGGCCGTCCGGCGCCCTTCGAACAGGATTGCGCGCGCCATGGCGCGCGCGATGGACGCATGCAGCCGCCGTCCGGGGGAGAGGCCTGACCGCCCTCCCCCGGGCGCGAACCGGCTGGCCACGGCGACATCCGCGCCCGCGACCAGGGCCTGGAGCAACGCCGGCACCGCCTCCGGCGGGTGCTGCAGGTCCGCGTCCATCACCACGGCAACGGGGGCTGCGGCCAGCCGGGCGCCAGCGACGACGGCTGAGGCGAGCGACCCGGGCTCGGCCCGGTGCAGGGCCCGCACGTGGGGATCCTCCGCCACCAGGCGCTGGAGGCGCTCGGGCGTGTCGTCGTCGCTGTCGTCGACGACCACCAGCTCCCAGGGCGTCCCCGCAAGCGCGGCCGCCACACGGTCGCGCAGGCGGCGGAGGTTGTCACCCTCGTTGCGGCTCGGGACGATCAGGCTGACGGCCGGGGCGGGCGGCGCCTCTAGCATAGGAGCAGTTTGCGCGGGCGCAGCCGCCTTACTCGTCGGCGGCCCAATTCATTGGACGCAATGGGACGCGATCGGACGCGACGCGCGACGCGACGTCAGCCGCCAGAACCCTGCGCGCGCCGGGGGCTCGCCAGCTCACGCGGCTCGGGGAGCGTCGCGGGACGGCCATCCTGCGGGGGCGGGCCGACCACCTTACCGGTACCCTCCGTAAAGCGCGTGGCCGGCCCGCTGCCAGAAGCAGTCCACATCCCGGTAGCCAGCCGCCCGCAGCCAGTCCAACTGGTCGACCAGCGGGTCAGGCATGTCCATGGGGTCTGGGTTCCGGTAGATGTTGTCCGGGTGTGGCACCGTGCCGCCCTGCTGGCGGATGGCCGCATCCCACGCGTTGGCGATGGCGGCTCGAGCCCGATCCGACGTCGGCTGGACCAGGTCGAAGATCAGCAGGGCGCCACCCGGCCGCAGTGCCGGCAGGAGGTCAGCAAACAGGGTGCGCTTGCCGGTGCTGTCGAGGTGGTGCACGGCGAGCATCGAGACGATGCAGCCGAAGCCATGCAGACCGGCGCGCCAGCCGCTCGCCTCCAACCGGAACGGCGCGACGCGCTGGCCCAGCCGCTCTCGCGCAACAGCCAACATGACCTCAGAGCCGTCCAGGCCCAGGTAGGCCACATCTGGGCATGACCGGAGCAGGCGCACGCCCAGGTCACCGCCCCCGCAGCACAGCTCGAGGACCGGCCCCCCGGGCACGAGGGCGGCGATCATATCCATGGCCTCATCGCGGGACGGGGTGACAAGGCGCGCGCTCCGGAGGAACTCGCGCGAGTCTGCCTCGCTCCAACCCTCAGTCACGGCCGTGGTCCCAGCGGCGCCATGGCCGCCCGCCGCCACGCCGCATGGCGATGTAGCCGCCGATGCCGCCGCAGATGGCGCCAAGCGGCAGCAGGACGAAGACGGCGCTCAGCAGCCCGCCGGCCAGGGCGAGCAGCTCGTACGGGATGCGCAGCGGGTGCAGCAGGGACATCACGAAGGTCAGGAGCACGCCGACCACGCTGCCGGCGACCCCGGCGGCGGCCCCGACCACTGCGGCCCACAGCCAGGCCAGCGTTTGGCGGGGCGAGTTCTCCACGTACCAGTACCCGGCCCAGGCAAGGGCCGCCCAGGCCAGCAGGTTACTGAGGAATGGGATGTGCAGCTCCACCGCGATGAAGTACGCTGCCGCCCCGATGCCGACGGCCGGCCAGAACGTGCCCTCTCGCAACTCGCCCTCCGCCCCCTTCAGAGCAGGTCGGACCAAACTTGATTGGCGACCGGAAGGCCCGCATCGGTCAGCCGCAGGCGGCCCTGCCGCCACTGCAGCCATCCCCGCGCCACATGCGCGTCGATGGCCGGCCCGAAGCGGTCCATATCGATGGCCGCCGCCGGAACGCCCTCCCGCAGCCGCAGGCCGAGGACAAGGACATCCGAGGCGATGTCCCGCGGCTCCGCGTCCCGGACCGGCGCCGGCTGGCCAGCCTCCACGGCCTCGCAGTACGGCGCCAGCCGCGACGCGTTGGTCCAGCGCCGTGACCCACCCTGGGAGGCAGCCCCGACGCCGAGGCCCAGCCACTGCTCATTGCGCCAATAGAGCAGGTTGTGGGCGCAGGCCCTTGCGGGCCTGCACCAATTGGAGATCTCGTACTGCTCATATCCCGCGTCCGCGAGGTCGCGACGGGCGACCTCGTACATCTCCGCCTGATCGTCATCGGTTGGAAGCGACGGGCGCCGCGCAAAGAGCACGGTCCCCTCCTCCACCTGCAGCCCGTAGGCCGATAGATGTTCTGGACCCAGGTCGCACACCTGGGCCAGGGTCTCCCGCCAGTCGGCCAGGCTCTGACCTGGCAAGCCATACATCAAATCCACGTTCAGGTTGTCGAAGCCGGCTTCCCGCGCCGCACGGTAGGCGTCCAAGAAGTCCTGAAAGGTGTGCAAACGATGCAGACCCTGCAGGATGCGGTCCTGGCTCGACTGCAGACCGATGCTGAGGCGGTTGATTCCGGCTTTGCGCATGGCGCGGAGGCTGTCCACCGTGACGGTGCCGGGGTTGGCTTCGGCGGTGACCTCGGCATCAGGGGCCAACTGGCGCTTGAACTGCTCATGCAGCTCCGCCAGTGGCACCACCGTTGGCGTGCCCCCACCGTAAAAGGCGGTCGCGGCCGGCCCATCCCACCGCTCGTTCTCCATCTCGCGGACCAGGGCGGCCATATAGCGCGGAATCCACTGGCGAGTCCTGGGGCCGGCCGTGACCGCCACAAAATCGCAGTAGTCGCACTTGTACGGGCAGAAGGGGATGTGGACGTACAGGCCCCAGCCGCTCATGGCTCCGGCGTCCGCGGCGGCCACCAGCGGTTGCCGCGCACCCGGCCCTGAAAGCTCAGGACCATGGCGGCGTATATGAACCCGGCGGCCACGCCCTTGAGAAACCAGCCCCAGGGCGCCAAGGTAAGGACAATCAGGATCAGCACGCCCCAGGCGATGGGCGCCACCCAGACCGCCCAGACCGGCCACCGCCTGACCTTCGGCCGCATCCAGACCTGGGCGATCAGGGCCGTCGCCACCATGGTCAGGGCGGCGCCGACGGCGCTCACTGCTCCACCCGCAGCACCGCCATGAAGGCCTCCTGCGGGATCTCGACGGCGCCAACCTGCTTCATGCGGCGCTTGCCTTCCTTCTGCTTCTCAAGCAGCTTGCGCTTGCGCGAGATGTCGCCGCCGTAGCACTTGGCAAGCACGTCCTTGCGCAGCGGCGGGATGTTCTCGCGCGCGATGATCTTCGCGCCGATGGCCGCTTGCAGGGCGACCTCGAACTGCTGGCGCGGAATGAGAGCGCGCAGGCGCTCGACAAGTTTGCGGCCTCGGTTCTCGGCCGAGTCCCGGTGCACGATGCTCGACAGCGCATCCACCGGGTCGCCCGCCACCAGCACGTCCAGCTTCACGAGGTCCGCGGCTTCGTAGCCGTCCAGCTCGTAGTCCAATGTGGCGTACCCGCGGCTGCGCGACTTCAGTTGGTCGAAGAAGTCGTACATGATCTCCGACAGCGGCAGCTCGTAGGTCAGGCGAACGCGCGTCGGGTCCAGGTACTCCATGCCGATGTACGTGCCGCGCCGCTGGCCGCACAGCTCCATCAGGGCGCCCACATACTCGGAAGGGCTGAACATGCTGGCCTTGACCACCGGCTCGGCGATCTCCTCGCGGCGGTCGGCCGGCGGCAGGGCCTCCGGGTTGTCGATCTCCACCACGTCGCCGCCCTGCATGCTCACCCGGTAGCGCACCGAGGGCGCGGTGGTGATCAGGTCGAGGCCATATTCGCGCTCCAGCCGCTCCTGGACCACGTCCATATGCAGCAGCCCGAGAAACCCGCAGCGGAAGCCGAAGCCGAGGGCGACCGACGTCTCCGGCTCGAAGGTGAGGGCGGCGTCGTTCAGCTGCAGGCGCTCCAAGGCCTCGCGCAACTCGCCGTAGTCGGCGGCGTTCACCGGGTAGAGCCCGGCGAAGACCATGGGCTTGGCGGGGCGGTACCCTGGCAGGGCCGCCGGGGCCGGGTGGTCCGCATCCGTCACGGTGTCGCCGACGCGGCAGTCGCGCACGTGCTTCATCGAGGCGGCCAGGAACCCGACCGCGCCGGTGCTCAGAACCTGCGCCGCCTCCGGGCGGGGGCGGAAAACGCCGACCTCCGTCAGGCCGAACTGCAGGCCCGTGGCAAACATGCGGATGGTCTGGCCGGGCCGCATCTCGCCGTCGACCACGCGCACGTACGCGATCACGCCGCGATAGGAATCGAAGTGCGAATCGAAGACCATGGCGCGCAGCGGTGCCTGCGGATCGCCCTTGGGCGGCGGCACCCGCGTGACGACGGCCTCCAGGATGTCGTCGACGCCGATGCCCTCCTTGGCCGAAGCCAGGATCGCCTCGTCCGGGTCGAAGCCGAGGTC
>DATLTP010000279.1:0-7013 GCA_035533535.1 Bacillota bacterium
CTGGCCAGCCCGGAGGACGGCCGCCGCATTCTGGCTCAGCTGGCGGAGATCTCGGCTCCCTACGGGACGCGGTTCCACGATGGCCACGTGCTGTTGGAGTAGTGTCCGTCGGAGGCCGCTCTGCGGCGCCCCCGTCATGGATGCAGGGGTTTCTCCCGTGCATCACCGGTTCATGGATGCACGGGTTTCTCCCGTGCATCACGGGTTCAATGGATGCAGGGGCTTCTCCGGTGGATCACCGGTTCACTGGACGCAGGGGTTTCTCCCGTGCATCACGGGTTTAAGGAAGCGTGTGCAGGTAGGCGATGAGGTCGTCGACCTGACTGGTCGTCAGACGGCCCTGCCAACGGGGCATGGTCCCGTCGAGCGGCTTGCCGGTCTGGTCGAGCCCCTGGAGGATGGCCCGCCGCAGCAGGTCGTCGGTGTAGGGCGGGTTCATGGATGAGAGCGTGCTCCAGCGGATGTCGGCCGAGGTGACCGCGCCGACGGGCAGGCCGCCCTTGGCGCCGGCCCCGTGGCAGGACATGCAGTCGGCCTGGTAGACGGATTCGCCGTTGCTGGCGCTGCCGGGGCCGGGCGGGACAGGCGCGAGCGGGACCGTCCCCGGGGCCTGGCGCGCTGGCGTCCCGCAGGCGGCCAGGGCGGCGCAGACGAATATGGCGGCGGCCCAGCGCAGGTGGTGCATGACGGGAGGTTTCCCCATTTGGCGGCGATCGATCCCGCCCGGCTGGAGATCGTGAAGAACGGCCTGCGCAACCTCTGCGAGGAGATGGCCCTGGTGCTCTCGCGCAGCGCCTACTCCACCAACATCAAGACGCGCAAGGACTTTTCCTGCGCCATCCTCGACGGGGAGGGGCGGGTGCTGGCCCAGTCCTTCGCCCAGCCGGCCCACCTCGGCTCACTGGTGCGCCTGGTCCCGCGCGCCCTTGAGCGGGTCCGGCTCGAGCCGGGCGACACCATTCTGGTCAACGACCCCTACCACGGGGCCGTCCACCTCAACGACGTCTGCGCGATCAGCCCCGTGCAGCTGGAGGGCCGGCCCTTCGGCTACGTGGCCAACATCGCCCATTGGATCGACATCGGCGGCGCCGCACCGGCCAGCCTGCCGCTCTCGCGCGAGATCCATCAGGAGGGCGTCATCATCCCGCCGACCTTCGTGGAGCGCGGTGGCCGGCCCGACGCCAACGTGCTGGGGCTGATCCTGGCCAACGTGCGGGCGCCGCACGAAGTGGCGGGCGACCTGCGGGCCCAGCTGGCCGCCAACGCCGCCGGGCGCAGCAAGCTGGCCGACCTGGGCTCGCGCTATGGCGCGAGCCAACTGTCCGCCTATTCGCAGGCGCTCCTGGACTACACCGCTCGCCGGACGGCTGCAGCATTCGGCGACCTCCCCCGCGGCCGCTGGGAGGGTGAGGATTCCCTGGATGACGACGGCTGGGGCGGCCCGCCGATCCGGATTCACGTGGCCGTGACCGTGGACGGCGACGGGGTCCTGGTCGACTTCGCCGGAACGGACGCCCAGCGCGCCTCGCCGGTGAATGCCACCCTGGCCTTCACCTTCTCAGCGGTGTCGTTCGTGCTCAAGTGCTTGCTACCCCGCGATATCGAGCCCAACGACGGGTTCTACCGCATGGTGCGCGTGCGCGCGCCCGAGGGCTCGGTGGTCAACGCCGTCTCCCCCGCGGGCGTCGTGGGCGGCTGGGAGGTGGCCCAGCGCGCGGTGGGGGCGATGTTCCGAGCCTTTGCCCAGGCCGTGCCGGAGCGGGTGCCGGCCGGCAGCAAGGGCATCATCGGCAACCTCGGCTTCGGTGGCCCGGGGTACGCCTATTACGAAACGGTCGCCGGTGGCGCGGGCGGCGCCCTGGGCATGGACGGCCAGGACGGGGTCCAGGCGGACATGACCAACACGCCCAACGCCCCGGTGGAGGAGATCGAGATCTACCATCCGGTGCGCATCACCCGGTACGCGCTGATTCCCGACTCCGAGGGTGCCGGCCGCTGGCGCGGGGGGCTCGGCGTGGTGCGGGAGTATCGCTTCCTGAGGTCGGGCGGCACCTTCTCGTTCATGACCGACCGCGCGAAGATCGCGCCGTGGGGCCTCGCGGGCGGTCAGGCGGCCAGGCCCGCCCGCTACCTGCATAACGGCAAGCCCGTCCCTTCCAAGGGTCAGGTCTCCCTGAACGAAGGCGACATCATCACGGTGGAGACCCCGGGCGGCGGCGGGTATGGCGATCCGCGGGAGCGGGACCGCGAAGCCATTGATCTCGACGTCCGGTCCGGCAAAATTACCAGGGAGCGTGCCAATGCTACGTATCGGCATTGATATCGGCGGGACGTTCACCGACGGCCTGGCCGTAGACGACCAGGGCAACATGTGGACGGCCAAGGTGCCGTCCACACCCGCGCCGGAGGATGGCTTCTTCGCCGCGTTGGCCGCTCTCGGCGGCAAGCCCACCTTCATCGCCCATGGCACGACGGTGGCGACCAACGCCCTGCTGCAGGGGCAGGGGGCCAGAACGGCCCTCGTCACGAACCGGGGCTTCCGCGACATCCTCGAGATCGGCTATCAGAACCGGCCAGACCTCTACGACATCCGGGTGCACCGCGCCCCGCCCCTGGTGCCGCGTGAGCTCTGCTTCGAGATATCCGGCCGCATGGGTCCGGACGGCCGGGAAGAGGAGCCCCTCGACCTGGCTGAGGTGGAGGCCCTCGCGGACAGCCTGGCGGGCGTCGAGGCAGTCGCCATCTGTCTGCTGCACTCGTACCGGAACGACGCCCACGAGCAGGCCGTGGCCGACCTCCTGCTCCGCCGGACCCGCGCGACCGTGGTGGCCTCGGCCGACGTGTGCCGAGAGTTCAGGGAATACCCCCGCGCCAGCACCGCTGTCGTCAACGCGATGGTGGCCACCACGGTCGCGCGCTACCTCGACCGGGTCGGCGATGTCTACGTCATGCAGAGCAACGGGGGCATGCTGGCCGCCGCCCTCGCGCGGCGGCGGCCGGCCTTCATGGTCGAGTCCGGCCCAGCGGCCGCGGTCATGGCGGCTGCGGACTGGGCGAAGCGGGCGCGCGCCAGCCGCGCGCTCGCACTCGACATCGGCGGCACGACGGCCAAGGTCGCCCTCATCCTCGACGGCGAGCCGGCCATCGCCCCTGAGCTGGAGGTCGGCCCACGCCATGCGGCCTCCGTCCAGGGGGGTGGCTACCCCCTGCGCACGCCCTGCGTCGACCTCGTGGAGATCGGCGCCGGCGGCGGCAGCATCGCCTGGCTGGACAGCGGCGGCGCCCTGCGGGTGGGGCCGCGCAGCGCGGGCGCCGTGCCCGGCCCAGCCTGCTACCCGCAGGGCGGCAGCGAGCCGACCCTGACGGACGCCAACCTGGTGCTGGGGCGCCTCGACCCTGCGCGCTTCCTCGGCGGGCGCATGCAGCTACGGCCGGATGCCGCCACGGCGGCCTTTGCGCGCTTGGGCGACCCCGAGGGGATGGCCCTGGGCGCGCTGGCCGTCGCCGTGGACGCCATGGCCGGCGCCCTCCGCCTGGCCACGGTTGACAAGGGCTACGACCCCCGCGACTTCACCCTGGTCGTGCTCGGTGGGGCCGGCCCCCTGCACGCCTGCGCCATCGCCGGCGACGCGGGCGTCCGCCGCGTGCTGATCCCGCCGCGGCCGGGGCTGGGGTCGGCGTACGGACTGCTGACGACGGACCTCAAGCTGGAGTCGGTGCTCTCCTGGCCCTCCGGCCTGGGCGCGGCCCCCCTACACGAGGTGCGGGAGCGGCTGGACGGGCTGGAGGCCGGTCTGCGCCGCGAGCTCGCGGCGCAGGGCATCGGCGGGGCCGGCCGCGTGGAGGCGCAGCGGCTGCTGGACCTGCGCTACCTCGGCCAGTCGTTCGAGTTGCCCGTGCCCTGGCAGGCGGCCGACCAGCCGGACGACCTCGCGGCGCGCTTTCACGCCCTCCACGAGCGGCGCTACGGCTTCTGCGTGCCCGACGAGCCCGTGGAGCTGGTCAGCGCGCGGGTGCTGGTCATCGGGCAGGTGCCGCGGACCGAGCCGGCGCGGGCTCCTGCAAAGACCGGCGCGCCGTTTGGCAACCGCGAGGTGATCGTCGACCAGCCCGGCAAGCCGGTGTCGGTGCCGGTTTACGAGCGAGCGGCTTTGGGGAGGGGGCAGCGGGTGCCGGGGCCCGCCCTCATCCATGAGCCGGATGCCACCACGTACCTACCGCCTGACTGGGACGCGGCGGTGGGGGAGTGGGGCGAGCTGGTGGCCGAGCACCGAGGCTGATAAGCCGGGGCTCTCGCGCGAGCCGGCCAACGGGCAAGGGCGCACGCGGACCAGCCCTTGCCGGGCTCGTCACCGGCGGCGCGTGGCTCTTGATTGGCCGCTGCTTCGAGATGTGCGGACTCCCGGACGGCATCCGCCCTCTGGGCCTCCGGCCGCCCGCCAGTCGGGAGCGGGAGCTTGCTTCGACTCACGAGTTGGACAGACGTTGCCGCACGATCCCTCGTTCGTGCTACCCGCCCGCCCCAACCGGAGGCGCCGCCAGCAGCCAGTGCGTCGCCGCCGAGCCCGTCGCCGCCTGGTTCACGTCCGTCAGCTGCACGTCCTCGGTCTTGGGCGAGCCCCCGACGGGCACCAGCGTGATGCTCACGGTCGCCTGGAAGTTGGCCACCGAGGTCACGGTGGACCCCGTGAGCTGTGGCGCCTGCGGGGGCACTCCGCTGACGAAGGTGGCCAGCGAGTGCGCCGACCGCCACGCCGGTGCCAGGAGCGCATAGGCGCTGGCGTAGCTGCCCGCGCGCAATGCGGCAAAGTACTGATCCACGGCGGCAAGTGGCCCAGCCGCCACGGCGTCGCTGGCCGTCCCCGTGGCGGTGGCCGTCGCCGTCGCGCTCGCCGTCGCCGGGGCTACACCATACCCGGCGCCCGCCCCGGCCGCTGCCGTCCCCGTGGCGGTCGCAGCCCCCAAGGAAGTGCCGCTCCCGGTTGCGGTCCCCGCCGTGTTCGTGCCCGCCCGGCCCACGCCGGCCACCGAGGCCGCGACAACCAGCACGCCCACAATGAGGACAGCCACCAGCCAGCCCCCTACGCCCGCCCGCCGCCGCCGCAAGCCGCTAGCCCCCCGACGGGCCGGCCGTGGCGAGGAAGGCCTGCCACTCGGCCGGTGTGGCCGTCGTCCATTCGTAGAGCGAGACCCCGATCGCGCCATCTGCCGCAGCCCCCTGCACGGCCCCCTGCACCTCGGCCGCGGTGGGGCTGTAAGTCCCCTGCCCGCCGGAGTTGAACAAATCATACCCCTGAACGATGACGCTCACCGGCAGGCTGGCGTCGTTCGCGAACGCCCGCAGGCGGTCGATGGACGTCTGCACGAAGCTCTGCACCTGGGCGCCGCTGTAGCCCTGCTCCTGCACGTGCCAGTAATCCATCGGCGCGATGGCGTCGAATGTCTGCGCCAGGGTGGCGAAGGGGTAGTTCGGCCGGAACTGGGGCGGGTAGGTCACGGCGATCAGGGGGTAGGACGGCCCCACGATCTTGCGCAGCCCCTGGTCGAAGGGCCCCACTATGGCCGGTGTCATGGTCGAGTCCGTCTCCAGGTCCAGGGCCAGCCCGTCGGCCCGGTCCCCACTGGGCGTCGTGTAGCTGTACACCTGCTGCGCCAGCTGCAGGTCGGCCGCCGGGTCCGCCAGCGTGTTGTAGATCCAGGCGATGACCGAGATGTGGGCCTGGTGGGCCAGCGGCAGGATCGAGGCCAGGAGGTCCGCCCCCATGAACCCGTCACTGTTGTAAGTCGAGCCCACCCAGACGTACAGGTGGGTGAGCCCTTCCGCCTGCGCCTGCTTGACGATGGCCTCCGCCCCGAGGCTGGTCACGTCCGAGTAGCGCAGCCACACACCCTTGCCCGCCACGACCCCCGCGGAAGACTTGCGGACCTGCAGCTGGTACTGGAAGTTCGGCAGCCCGCTGCCGGGCGAGCTGACCGTGAGGTTGGCCGTACCGGGCCCGTAGCTGACGAAGGTCCCGACGACTCCGCCTGCGCTCGCCTGGCTGACGGTGTCGGTCAGGCCGCTGTCGGCCCCCGTGACGGCCAGCACGACGGGAAAGGCGTTGGGCGTCTGGTTGCCGTACTTGTCCACTTCCGCCGCGTGCAGCGAGGCCTTCTGGCCGGGCGCCAGCAGGAAGGTGGGCGCGCTCCAGAGGCGGAGGCCAACCGGCGTCCCGGGCGTGAAGGTCACGGTCTCGGGCGCGCTGGTGGTGAGGTGATCCCCCGTGGCCTCGAGCTGGTAGCTGCCAGCGACGGTCTCGCTCAGCGTGAACGCCGCGGTCGTGGTGGTGACGGTGCTTTGGCTGCCGTCGGGCGCCGTCACGTTCAGCGTCAGGGCCGTGCCGCCCGGCACGGGCATCGGCGTCCCGTCCGGGGCCAGCTCCTGGACGGGCACGGACAGCGTTGTCCCGGCGGTCGCGCTTTGCGCGCCGCCGGAAACGAACGCGAGACTGGGCTCGATGGTGACTTGGAGGGTGACCGCGCCGGAAAGGCCAAGCTGCGGCGCCGTGGCCTGCACCTGCAGGCTGGGGGCGCTGCCGGAGGGGTGCAGGTCGGCCACCAGCGAGGGCCCGCCCTGGATGCTGCTGGTGGTGGCGTCCAGGCTCCCGGCCGCGGCTGGCGACACCGTCAGCTGGACCGGCGTGGAGCTCGGCACCACGTTCCCGTAGGCGTCCTCGACGGCGGCCTGGATCTGCGAAGCCTGCGTGGTCGAGGTCAGGGTGCCTGGGTTCGCCGTCAGCACGAGCTGGCTCGGCTTGTCCGGCGTGACCGTCACGGTGACCTGCGCCGTCGGCCGCAGGGCCCCGCCCGTCGCCTCAAGGGTGTAGGTGCCGGACGCGGTCGGTTTCCAGTCGATCGCCGCCTGGCCGCCGGTGTCGTTGGCCGAGAGGGGCGAGGGGTTGCCGGGCCCCGTCACCTGGATGAGGAGCGTGCGGCCGCTATCCCCCGACACCAGGTGGCCCTGGCCGTCGAGG
>DATLTP010000280.1:0-13119 GCA_035533535.1 Bacillota bacterium
TGGCGCGGGAGGGATCGCAATGATCCGGGAACTGATCGCGGACGCCGAGGAGCGCATGACCAAGTCGGTCGGCTCGCTGCGCCACAACCTGCAGGGGCTGCGGGCGGGCAGGGCCAACCCGGGTCTGTTGGAGAAGGTCCGCGTGGACTACTACGGCACGCCGACCCCGGTCAACCAGGTGGCCACGATCTCCGTGCCAGAGCCGCGCCTGCTTGTTATCCAGCCCTGGGACAAGACGGTGCTGGGCGCGCTGGAGAAGGCGATCCTGAAGTCGGATATCGGGCTGACGCCGAGCAGCGACGGGACCGTCATCCGCTTGGCCATCCCGCAGCTCACCGAGCAGCGCCGCCAGGAGCTGGTCAAAACGGCGCGCCGCCTCGGCGAGGAAGAGCGGGTCGCCATCCGCAACATCCGCCGCGAGATCCGCGAGATGATGGAGGAGGCCGCCAAGGAGGGCGAGGTCTCCGAGGACGAGGCGCGCCGGGGCCAGGAGGAGCTGCAAAAGCTGACCGACCGCATGGTCGAGCAGGTTGGGCAGATCCTGGAGGCCAAAGAGAAGGAGATCATGGAGGTCTGATCCCGCCGGGCGCCGGCGGGGAATTCGAAATGGACGATCCGCTCTGTCATGCGCTGATCGGCCTGCGGCTGGAGGATGCGGCTTTACGCGTCCCCGGCGCGCTGCACGTGCGCCAGACTGGCCGGCAGGGCCCTGGAACCGCCACACGCGTGGTGCGGGCCATCCGGCTGGACGACGGGTCGCTGGAGTTGGTCACGGCCGGCTTTCTGGCGGGGCCGGAGGCCGTCCCCATGCAGGGCCAAGGCCCGGAGGTGGGGCCATGAAGGGACGCCCGCGCCCGTATGCACCGCCCGCCGCCGGGGCTGCTGCTTCCGCTGCGGCTGCGGCTGCAGCAGCGGCGGCGGACCTCACGCTGGGCCGCCTGCCTGCCCATATCGCCATCATCATGGACGGCAACGGCCGCTGGGCCCAGCGCCAGGGCCTGCCCCGCTCGGCGGGCCACCGCGCCGGCGTTCGCCCGGTGCGCGCCGTGGTGGAGACCTGCGGCGAGATCGGCATCCAGGTGCTCACCCTGTACGCCTTCTCCACGGAGAATTGGAAGCGGCCGCGCCCCGAGGTCGATCTGCTGATGAACCTCTGCATCGAGGTACTCGACCGCGAGGTCGCGGAGCTGCACGAAAAGGGCGTCCGCCTGCGGGGCATCGGCCGCCGGGCCGGTCTACCGGCCGCCGTCCGCACCGCCCTGGACCGGGCCGAGGCCAAGACCGCCGCCAACACGGGCCTGCAGCTTGTTCTCGCCCTGAATTACGGCGGCCGCCAGGAGGTCGTGGACGCCGTCCGCCGCCTGGCCGTCGAGGTGCAGGCCGGGCGCCTGCTGCCGGAGGCGATCGACGAGGAGCGCCTGGCGGCCGCCATGGACACGGCCGGCCTGCCCGAGCCCGACCTGCTGATCCGCTGCGGCGGCGACATGCGCCTCTCCAACTTCCTGCTCTGGGAGTCGGCGTACGCGGAGCTTCTGGTCACGCCCGTGCACTGGCCGGACTTCGGCAAGGCTGACCTGCTGGCGGCCGTCGCCGAGTTCCAGCGCCGCCAGCGCCGCTTCGGTGGGTTGGGAGGCTCCGGATGAGCACGTTGCGCGCGACCTTCGCCGAGCGGCCGCTGGCGGCCCGCGCCTTCACGGTGCTGGTCGGGGGGCCGCTTGTGCTCTGGGCCGTCTACGAAGGCGGCTGGCTGCTGATCGGGGCCCTGCTGTTCATTTCGGCCCTCGGCTTCGCCGAGATCCTCTACCTCTACGGACACGGCACCATGCCCGGCTTTGAGCGCCCCCTGGGCTACGGCCTCGGTTTTACCGCTGCCGTGCTCTACATACCCGTACTGCTGGGCCACCTGTTGCTGATTCGTGCCGGTCCCGACGGCATGGCCCACGCCCTGCTCACGGTGGCGCTGGTCTGGGCGACCGACCTGGTGGCGTTCTTTGCGGGGCGTTACCTCGGCCGCCACAAGCTCGCCCCGCGGCTCTCGCCGGGCAAGACGGTCGAGGGCGCCCTGGCTGGGGTGGTGGCGGGCGTCGTGGTGGCGATGTTGGGTCACCTGGGCCTGCTCTTCGGGGTCGTCGTGTCCATCGCGGCCATCGTGGGCGACCTCTTCGAGTCCTGGCTGAAGCGGCGGGCGCGGGTGAAGGACTCCGGCACCATCCTCCCCGGTCACGGGGGTGTGCTCGATCGGTTCGACTCGCTCATCCTGGCCGCCCCCGTCGCATACTGGCTGCTGCGGCTGCGGCTGCGGTAGCCCGTCGACGCTGCCAGCCGCGACGGGCGGCATTCCTGCACCCTGGCCATGGGGCAAGCGCGGTCTTCGCCGCCCTCTGCCAGCCGCAACGCGCAGGATTCCCGCTCCCTGGGCATGGGGCAAGCGCGACTTTCGCCACCCTGTGCCAGCGGCAACGGGTGGCATTCCCGCTCCCTGGCCATGGGGCGAGCGCGGTCCTCGCCGCCCTCTGCCAGCCGCAACGCGCAGGATTCCCGCTCGCTGGCTGCGGGGCGAGCCACCCCTATGGCATGCTTGGCCAGCAGTGGGCAACCACGGTGGCCGTCTCCCCTGGCAGCGGGCCGGGCGCGGCCTGCGCCGGTCCCCGCCACGGCCCGCGTGAATGGCTGGCGCCCCCTGATCTGGGCGGGCCTGGCCCTGTTCGCTGTCCTCCTGTTGGCCCGCGGCCTGCCCATCCTCGGACCGTTCCTGCTGGGCGCCGTCATCGCCGTGCTGATCGAGCCGGCGGTCGCCTGGCTTGTCCGCCGCGGCATGCCCCGCCCGTGGGCAGCGGGCCTGACGCTGCTGGCGGCGGTTGGCGGGGGCGCCCTGGCGCTGGCCTGGACCCTGGCGACGCTGGCCGCCGAGCTGGGGCGCCTGGCCTCGCGCCTGCCAGACCTGGAGCGGCTGGGGGAGCAGGTGGGCCGCTACCTGACGGAACTGGGTGGCGGGCTGCCCCCCGTGGCGCGCCGGCTGCTGGAGGCGGAGACGCAGCGCGTCTATGGGCAGGTCGGCCCCGCGGCAGGCCGGGCGGCCGCCGCCGTGCAGGCGTGGGCGTTCGGCCACCTGCCGCGCCAGCTGGTTGCCCTGGGGGTGGCCTGCTTCTCCGCCTATTTTTTGTGCCGCGATCGCATCGCGATCGCGGACATGATCGCCGCCAGCCTGCCCCGGCCCGTGATGCAGCGGCTGCGCCGCGTTCAGACGGCCGTGGCCGGGTCGGCGCGCGGCTTTTTGGGCGCGGAGGCCCTGCTGGTGGGCGTCACCTTTTTGGCGACAGCCCTCGGCCTCTGGCTGATCGGGGCCCCCTATGTGCTCCTGGCGGCGGCCGGGGCGGCCCTGTTGGACCTGCTGCCGGTGGTCGGCCCCTCGCTGATCTTCGTGCCGTGGGCGGCGTTTCTATGGCTGGGGCGGTCCCCGGCGGCGGCCGCGGCCCTGCTGGCAGTCTGGGGGGCGGCCGCCCTGGCCCGCTGGGCCCTGACCCCGCACGTGCTGGGCAGCCGCGTCGGGCTGCACCCGCTGCTGGCCCTGTTCTCGCTGTATGCCGGAGTGGCGCTCTTCGGAGTGGCAGGGTTGTTCTGGGGGCCGCTGGTGGCGGTGGTGGCGCAGGCCGCGCTGGGGCACAGCACGTCCCCGCCCGCCCCGCCATAGGTTGGCCCTGAGGTGACGCGCATGTCATGGTACCGGATGGCGCGTACCGCCCCGGCTCCCGCCCCCCCGTGGGAGCCCGCGGCAGACATCCTCTCCACGCTGCGAGCCTGCGTCGGCCGCCGGGTTGCCCTGCTGTGGCACTGCGGGCACGCCGTGGCCGAGGCCACGGGCTGGATCGTGCAGGTCAGCCCCGATGTGGTGGAGGTCCGCGGCGCCGTCCACACCCTGGGTGCGGGCGGCCGCCGCGGCTTCCCTCACGGAATCTTCGAGTTGACCACCGTCATCCCGGTTCGGAGCATCTGCGCCCTGATCGAGGACGTTCCCCGCGGGGTCCGCGTCGATCTGCCGCTGATGCTGCCCCCGGGCGGCGGCGAGGGGACGCCTACGCCCTGATGGCTGGAACCCCGCCCTCGTTCAGGGCGGCGTTGAAGGCGGCCACATCGCGGCCGAGCACGCCCTCAAGGCGGTCCAGCTGCTGGGCCAGGGTCTCGCGGACCTCGTCGTACAGGGCGTAGCTGGGCTTGGTTGGCGCGGCGTCCGCGGAGCCGACCACGTCGGCCAGGTGCACGAGCTCGTCGGTGACCTTGGGCTGGAAGCCCCACGCGCGGGTGTTTTTGCCCTTGGCGACCTGGGTCAGCTCCTGTTCCACCGCCGTGAGCGCGGCCTTGAGGGCCTCCGCCTGGGGTCCCACCTTGTCGCTGCGGGCGAGCGCGGAATCAATCTGCTCGCGGGTGGCCCGAATCTTCTTGATGGAGCGATGCGCCTCGGAGAGCGCGTCGCGAATGCGGAGCGCGAGCCCCAGCTGCTCGTCAAGGTCGGCCTGCGTGGCGGGAATGCGCGGATCCTTGAGCACCTCGAACGACTGCGCCACGGTGGTGCCGCCGGCGGTGAGCTCAGCGGTGTAGTGGCCTGGGGGCGCCCACGGGCTGGCATTGCTGCGCAGGTCCCGCGGCGTGTTCACGTCCAGGGGCTCAGCGTCGTCGTAGCGGAGGTTCCAGACCATGCGGTTGGCCGGGACCTTGTCGTAGGTGCGGACCACCTGGCCCCTGCTGTCCTTGATCACCAGCTTGGCGTCGCCCTCAGGCCGGGTGTATTGGAGCAGCACCCCCGCGGGTGGATTGCTGCCGGCGTCCAGGAACTCTGGGCTTTCCCCGTTCTCGCCCTTCTTGACCAGGTAGCCGTTGCCGCCGGCCCGCGAGAGCATGACGATGGCCGGCACCTCGACGTTCATCTCGCCGGCGAAGCGGGAGCCCAGACGGAACCGAACAGTGGGACGGGGGGCAAACAAATGGACAGCGCCCTTCGGCGCGCCGTCCCGCAGCGGCGTGATGTCGTCCAGCACCCAGAACGAGCGTCCGTGGGTCCCCACGACCAGATCGTCATTGCGGATCACCAGGTCGTGGATCGGCACCACGGGCAGGTTGCCCTGCAGGGGCTCCCAATGGGCGCCGTCGTCGTGGGAGACCAGGACCCCGGACTCCGTGCCGACGTACAGCAGGCCCTTCTTGACCGGGTCCTCGCGGATCACGCGGGTGAAGTCGGGAACCCCGGCATCGATCCGGCGCCAGGTCTTGCCGTAGTCCTGGGTCTTCAGGAGATACGGGGCGGTGTCGTCCCACTTATAGCGCGTGGCCGCCACATAGGCGGTGCCGGCGTCGTGGGGCGACGGCTCCACGGTCAGGATCAGCGCCCACTCCGGAAGGATGGCGGCTGGCGGCGTCACGTTCTCCCACGTACGCCCGTCGTCCTTGGAGAGGTGGATGAGGCCGTCATCGGAACCGGCCCAAAGAAGGCCGCGCGCACGCGTGGACTCCGCGAACGCGAAGATCGTGCAGTACACTTCCACGCCGGTGTGGTCCAGCGTGATGGGGCCGCCGGACGGGCCCTGCTTGTCGGGGTCGTTGCGCGTCAGGTCGCCGCTGATGCTCTCCCAGCTGACCCCGTCGTCGCGGGAGCGGAAGACGCGGTCGCCGCAGACATACAGCACGTTCGGGTCATGCGGCGACAGCACGATCGGCGAGGTCCACTGGAACCGGTACCTGTATTCCTTGGCGGCGCGGCCGGCCGTCCGCTGCGGCCAGGGCGACACGTCGCGGATCTGGCGCAGGCGGTGGTCGTACCGCGTGATCCGCCCGCCCTCGCCGCCGCCGGAGCTGCCGGCGAACACCACGTCGGGCTCTCCCTCGCGCACGGCGATCCAGCCGCTCTCAGCGCCGCCGACGTCGTAGGTCTCGCGGGGGGCGATGCCGCCCTCGTCCGTGCGGGAGGGGACGCACAGCGTCGTGTTGTCCTGCTGGGCGCCGTAGATCCGGTACGGGAAGCGGCTGTCCGTCGTGACGTGGTAGAACTGCGCCGTCGGTTGGTTGTAGATGCTGGACCAGGTGCCGCCGCCGTCCATCGACACGCAGGCGCCGCCGTCGTTGCCCTCCACCATGCGCTGCGGGTCGTTCGGGTCGATCCACAGGTCGTGGTTGTCGCCATGGGGCGTGGGCACCTGGGCGAAGGCCTTGCCGCCGTCGGTGGAGCGCAGCATGCGCAGGGCCAGGACGAAGACGGTCTCCGTGTCCTTGGGGTCGGCGAACACGTGGGTGTAGTAGAAGGGGCGGGCCCGGATCTCCGGGTCGTCGCTGGTCAGCCGCCAGGTCTCGCCGTAATCCTCGGATCGGTAGAGGCCGCCGTCCTCCGCCTCGATCAGGGCCCAGAGGCGGCCGGGGCGGGCGCCCGGGGCGATGCCCATGCGGCCGAGGACGCCCGATTGCGGCAGGCCTGGGCGGCGCGAGATCTCTTCCCAAGTGTCGCCGCCGTCCTCGGAGCGGAAGAGCCCGCTGCCGGGGCCGCCGCTCTCCATCTTGTACGGGTAGCGCTGGGCCTGCCAGAGGGCGGCGTACAGGCGCCGCGGGTTGGTGGGGTCGATGCGCAGGTCGGCGCAACCGGTGCGCGCGTCGCGGTAGAGCACCTTGTCCCAGGTGTGGCCGCCGTCGCGGCTGCGGAAGACGCCGCGCGTCTCGTTCGGTCCGAAGGCGTGGCCCAGCGCGCCCACGTACACGGTGTCGGGGTCGCTGGGGTGCACGCGCACGCGGGCGATGTGGCGCGTGTCGGCAAGGCCAAGGTGGCGCCAGGTTCTGCCGCGGTCCGTGCTGCGGTAGACGCCGTCGCCGGCGATCACGTTGCCGCGGATGCAGGCCTCGCCCGTGCCGGCGTAGATGACGTTGGGGTCGGAGGGCGCGATTTCGATGGCGCCCACCGCCGCGCTGGTGAAGAAGCCGTCGGTGAGGTTTCGCCAGGTGATGCCGGCATCGGTGGTCTTCCAGACCCCGCCGCCACAGCCGCCAAAGTAGAAATCGAGCCGCCGCTCGGGATCGCCGGCCACGGCCACGACGCGGCCGCCGCGGTGCGGACCCGCCAGGCGCCAACGCAGAGACGGGAGCATGTGTCTTTCCCCCTCGGTGGGGAAGGCCTTTCGACACGCGAGGGATCCTGTCCTACCGGGGGAGAGGCACTCAGACCCGCCAGGGCCATCGATCGTCACATGGCTCGCGGAACTCCTCCATGACCTCGTCGAAGCGGGGAAACTGATACTCCTTCATGCGTTTGGGCAGGGCCGTGGGGTGCGTGAGCGACATCCGGTAACCGTCGACGATCTCCTTGGCCGTCGCCATCTGATGGACGGCGCCCATCGTCGCCTGCAAGCGCCTGCGCTTCGGCCATGGCGATTGGAGATGAGTCCCATCGCTTTGCCACTGGTGGCGTGGAGCCGGGAGGCCACGACCAACGGCCGCCCAGCCAGTGCCAGGCGGCGGAATCAACATGGGGGGAAGGCAGGGGATTCCCTTCGCCTCGCGAAATGTCCCTGTATGGCGATGCCCGCCTGGCTCCGTGGCAATCGCAACCTCCGGTGGCTCCTCGCCGTCCGCGTGCTGCGCAGCATCGCCCAGGGCTTCCTCAGCGTCGTCGTGCCGCTTTACATCGCCTCGCTCGGATTCTCCACGCTCGCCTTCGGGTCGCTGCTGACCCTGGCCGGCTTCGGCAGCGCCATCATGACGCTCGGCCTCGGCCTGACGGGCGACCGGTACGGCCGCCGCCGCCCCGCCCTGGTCATCAGCGTGCTGGCCGTCTTCGGCACGGCGGGCTTCGCCATGACCCACAACTTCGGCGTCCTGGCCCTGATGAGCATCCTCAGCACCTTCGGGCGCGGGGGTGGCGCCGGCGCGGGAGCCAGCTGGGGCCCGATCTACCCGGCTCTGCAGCCCATGGTGGCGGGCGCCTCCAACGACCGCGACCGCAACAACGTCTTTGCGGCCCTCTCGGTCGGCGGCGCCATCGCCGGCGCCGTCGGCTCGGCCCTGGCTGTGATCCCGGCCTGGCTCCATGGCCGCGGCCTCGGCTGGGTCCCCGCCTACCAGGCGATGTTCTGGATCGGGGCCGCCTTCGCCCTCGGCAGCCTCCTGTGCCTGATGGCGGTGCGCGAGGAGCGGCGGCCGCCCGCCGCCTGGTCGCTGCCGAGCCGCCGGACCCTCTCCCTGCTGGGCAAGCTCTCGGTCACCAACCTGAGCAACGGGTTCGCCATGGGCCTGCTCGGCCCGCTGCTCACGTACTGGTTCTACGTGCGCTTCGGCGTCGGGCCCGCCCAGCTCGGCCTGCTCTACACGGCCGCCAACGCCATCTCCGTGCTGCCGTACCTCGCCGCCCCGGTCCTGGCCCGCCGCATGGGTGCCGTCGCCGCCGTGACGTGGTCGCGGGTCCTGTCCGCCCTGATGCTGGGCGTCCAGGCCCTATGCCCGACCTTCACGCTTGCCGCCGTCGTCTACCTCGTGCGGGTGCAGATGGCCCTGGTCAGCATGCCGATCCGCCAGTCCTACGTCATGGGCGTGACCGAGGAGCGCAGCCGCTCCGTGGTCTCGGCCTTCAGCGGCCTGCCCGCCCAGCTGACCTCCGCCGTCAGCCCCGACATCGGGACGTACTTCATGGAGACGTGGACCATCGACGCCCCGCTGTGGCTGGCCACTTTCTTCCAGCTGGTCAACGCTGGCCTCTACTACGCGCTGCTCAAGAATGAGGCGCCGCCCGAGGAGCGGGCCGCTCAGGCGGCCGCGGTCGCCAACGAGGCCGCCCCGATGGTCAGTGGCGAGCGCCCGGCGGGGTGACGGCTCGGGCGGCGGCGGCCGCCCCCCTCGCCCGCCGCCGCAAGAAGCGCGATACAATAAGCGAAATGGACTTGCCAGTGGGCGCCCCCCTGCGCCGCATCGCCGTCCTCGGCTGCACAGGCTCCATCGGGCGCGATGCGCTCGACCTCGCCGCTCGCCACCCTGACCGCATCCGGGTGGCGACCCTGGCCTGCAACCGCGACGTCGACGGCCTGCTGGCCGCCGCCAAGCGCTTTCGCCCCGAGGCGGTTGCCGCCGCCGACCCCTGGGCTGTCGCCGTCCTCGCCAACCGCCTGGAGGGCAGCGGCATCCGCGTCGTCAGCGTGGTCGACGCCGCCACCTGGCCGTCGGCTGACTGCACGGTCGTTGGCATCTCGGGCGTGGCGGGCCTGCGCCCGTCCATGGCCGCGGCCGAGGCCGGCAAGCGCCTGGCCCTGGCCAACAAGGAGTCGCTGGTGGCCGCCGGCGCCGCGCTCATCAAGCTGGCCCGCAGGAGCGGCGCCGAGATCCTACCCGTCGACAGCGAGCACGCGGGGCTGTTCGCGGCCCTGCAGGGCGTGCAGCAGGGGACGCTGCGCCGGCTGTGGCTGACCGCCTCCGGCGGGCCCCTGCGCGGCGCCTCCGCCGAGGACGTCGCCGCCGCGACCCCCGAGCGGGCGCTCCGCCACCCGACCTGGCCCGGCATGGGCCGCCGCATCACGGTGGACACCGCCACCCTGCTCAACAAGGGCCTGGAGGTCATCGAGGCGCACCACCTGTTCGATGCCGGCGCCGAGGCCATCGGCGTCGTGGTCCACCCGCAGAGCGTGGTGCACGCCGTCGTCGAGCTGATGGACGGCTCGCTGCTCATGCAGGCCAGCCGGCCCGACATGCGCCTGCCCATTGCGTTCGCCCTCGCGTACCCGGAGCGCTGGGCGCCGCCCGAGCCGGCCATCCTGCCGACGGCCCTGCCCGATCTGCAGTTTCAGGAGCCGGACCGCGCGGCCTTCCCGTGCCTGGACCTCGCGTACGCGGCCCTGCGCATGGGCGGCACCGCGCCCGCGGTCCTCAACGGCGCCGACGAGGTGGCTGTGGCCCGCTTCCTCGCCGGCGAATACTCGCTTGGCCAGATCCCGCGTCTGCTTGAGGCGGTTCTGGGCCAGCATAAGGGTGGATGTGGCGAGCCCGATCTCGCCGAGGCCTTGGCCGCCGACGCCTGGGCCCGCGAGCGGGCAGCGGCCTGGCGTCCGTTCCCGGCCGCGCGGGGGGTGCTGCGGTGACGCTGCTGGTCATCGTCCTGGTCTTCGGGGGCCTCATTTTCGCCCACGAGCTGGGCCACTTCGCCGTGGCCAAGGCCACGGGGGTCCAGGTCGACGAGTTCGCCCTCGGCTTCGGCCCGCGCCTGGTGGCCTTCCGCTGGGGCGAGACCAGCTACGCCATTCGCCTGCTGCCCGTCGGCGGCTTCGTGCGCATGGCCGGCATGGTGCCGCCGGCAGAAGACGACGAGTCCGCCGACGCCCGCTCGGCCCGCAGCGCCCTGGCCTCGGGCCGCGCCTTCAACAGCAAGACGCTTGGCCAGCGCGCCGCCATCATCGCCGCCGGCCCGGCCATGAGCTTCCTGGTCGGCGTGGTGCTGTTCGCCATCGTCTTCCTGTTCGTCGGAGTGCCGAGCAACCCCACGCTGACGGTGGCCGACGTCCAGGCCGGCTACCCGGCGGCCGCGGCCGGGATGCTGCCAGGCGACCGCATCGTGGCCATCGACGGCCACACCCTGACCGGCTGGGACGCCCTGAAGCAGACCGTGGCCGGCAGCGCCGGCAAGTCCCTGGTGATCACCGTGGACCGGGACGGCAAGCCCGTCTCCCTGACCGTGACGCCGACCGAGACGAGCAGCGGCGGCCTGATCGGCGTGGCGCCCGTGATGGCGAATATGCGCATGGCCCTGCCCCGCGCCGTCGGGGGCGGCTTCACGGCCGTCTGGGGCGTGATCGCCGGCTGGTTCATGGCCCTCGGCTCGCTCGTTCACGGGGCGGGCGCATCCAACTTCATCGGCCCGGTCGGCATCGGCCAGGTCATCGGCCAGGCCGAGCAACAGGGCGCCGGCAGCCTGCTGCTGGTGGCGGCCGTGCTGACGGCCAACCTCGGCCTGATCAACCTCTTGCCCATCCCGGCCCTGGATGGCAGCCGCCTGGCCTTCATTGGCCTCGAATGGCTGCGCGGCCGGCCCATCGACCCCGAGAAGGAGAACTTCATCCACTTCGTGGGCTTTGCGCTGCTGATCCTGCTATCGGTGGTTGTGACCTATCGCGATATCCTGCGGCTGACGGGCTGAGGCGGGCCGCGGCGCGGCGCGGCTCAGCCCGTCAGCCCCGGCCCGGCACCAACCCCGTGTGAGTCTGTCGCAACGAAAGCCCCGTCCGGCGCAATCAGATCGCGTGAACCCCCGCTTCCCCTGCAGCGCCACCAATCCACCCGCCCGGTGCGGGACACTCCGGCGGACCCCCAACGGAACCTTCGTGTTTTGGCCGCCGTATGGCGGCCAAGAGCAAACAAAGCTGCCGCAAACTCCGATGTATAATACGGGCGAACTTCAGGCACCCAAGGGGGAGCCGATGAGCAAGACTATGGGCACGACCACCGTCGACCGGCCGCGGCGCAAGAGCCGGCCCGTCAAGGTCCGCAACCTGACCATCGGCGGAGACAACCCGATCCTCGTCCAGAGCATGACCAAGACGGACACCCGCGACGTCGAGGCCACCATGATGGAGATCTACCGCCTGCTCGTGGCCGGCTGCGACATCATCCGCTTGGCCGTGCCCGACGCCGATGCGGCGCACGCGCTCAAGGAGATCCGCAAGCAGACCGAAGCGCCGCTCGTGGCCGACATCCACTTCGACTACCGGCTGGCGCTGCTCGCGCTCGATGCCGGCGTCGACAAGCTGCGCATCAACCCCGGCAACATCGGCGGCCGTGAGAAGGTCGAGACCGTCGTGCGCGAGTGCAAGGCGCGCGGGGTGCCCATGCGGATCGGCGTCAACGCCGGCTCGCTGGAGAAGGATCTTGTGGCCAAGTACGGGCGCATCCCTGAGGCGCTGGTCGAATCCGCCATGCGCCACGTGGAGATGCTGGAGGACCACGACTTTCTCGACATGGTGATCTCGCTCAAATCGCATGATGTGCGCACCATGATCGCCGCCTACGAATTGATCGCCGACCGCGTGCCGTATGCGCTCCACCTGGGCGTGACGGAGGCGGGGCCGCCGTTCCAGGGCACGATCAAGTCCTCGGTCGGCATCGGCCACCTGCTCGCGGCCGGAATCGGCGACACCATCCGCGTGTCGTTGACGGGCGATGGCGGCGAGGAGGTCAAGGTCGGCCTCGAGATCCTGTACACGCTGGGAATTCGCGAGAAGCGGCTGGAGATCGTGGCCTGCCCGTCCTGCGGGCGCTGCGAGATCGACCTCTTCAACGTGGTGCACGCGGCGGAGGAGAGGCTGGCCGGGCTGGACCTGCCGCCGATGAAGGTGGCCATCATGGGCTGCGTGGTCAACGGACCGGGCGAGTCAATGGAGGCGGACGTGGGCCTGGCGGGCGGCAACGGCCTCGGCGTGCTGTTCCGCGAGGGCAAGATCTCGCGCCGGGTCAAGGAGTCGGAGATGGTGGACGCCCTGGTCGAGGAAGTCCAGGAGTGGGTCGCCGACAAGAAGGCCAAGGGGCACGTGTGAAGTAATCCGTGAGCGGCGCCGCTTGCGCGGACGCCGCGATCGACCGATTCCCGGGAGCGGCGCTGGTGAACCGGCGCCGCTTCTTGGTGTCCGCCGCCGCTGTGAGGCGCCGGGATCAGGCGGCGGTGTGAGATGTGCTGCGCCGCTGCGCCTGCGCCGCTCTGGGGCGGGGCTCTGGTCGCCACTATGAGGCGTGCTGCGCCGCTCTGAGACGGGGCCTGGGCTGGTGATGGACAGGTTCACGCTTGCTCTGGCTAAAGCTACCTCCCCCGCACGCAGAAATCTCATGGAATTGGGCTGGGGTGCGGCAGCCGAGGCTCGAGTGAAGTCGCACTCGAAGATGGCCTGGACAGCACGCTCGCGCCCGGCGCGACGGCCCGCCGAGCCACCGCCTGCGGCGCACCGGCACCGCGATGGCGGCGCGCGGACCGCGCGCCGACCTACAGCTGGAAGGCGCGCCCGCTGGGGCGGGGCAGCCTGCAGGGAGACGGCCGGCCAGGGTTCCTAGGCGTAAACTAGCGGCGGGGGTATGGCGTGTGGCGACCGCACGAGAGGATCTACCTGCCCTGGTGGATGCCCT
>DATLTP010000281.1:0-9806 GCA_035533535.1 Bacillota bacterium
GAGGCCGACCTCGGCATCCTGTTCATGCACAACGAGGGGTACAGCAGCATGTGCGGCCACGGCGTCATCGCCGCGGTGACGGCCCTGCTGGAAACCGGGGTTCTGGCCAAATCCGGACCGGAGGCTCACGTCGTCCTCGACTCGCCCGCGGGCCTGATCCGCGCCGTCGCCGCGTGGGACGGCGAGCGGGTAAGCGGCGTTCGCTTTGAGAACGTGCCGTCCTTCGTCCTGAAGCGTGGCGTCCGGGTACCGCTGCCGGGCGGCCAGCCGGCTTTGGCCGATATCGTCTACGGCGGCGCCTTTTACGCGTTCGTGGATGCCGCCGAAGTCGGGCGCCACGTGGCGGTGGCGGACCTGGAGGAGCTTCAGGACCTGCAGCCGGTATTTCGCTCGCACATCGAGGCGGCCTACGATGTGCGCCACCCCCTCGAGCCCGAGCTCGCCGGGATTTACGGCGCGATCTACACCGAAGGCGCCCGCAACGTGTGCGTCTTCGCCGACAAGCAGATCGACCGGTCGCCCTGCGGGACTGGTACGGCCGCCCGTGTGGCGCTCCTGGTCGCCCGGGGGGACCTGGCCATCGGCGAGACCTTCCGCCACGAGAGCATCACCGGCGCCGTGTTCAATGGTCGGGCGCTGCGCCAAGCCCGGGTCGGCCCCTATGACGCCGTGGTCCCCGAGGTCGAGGGCTCGGCCCATATCACGGGCTTTCACCAGTTCGTGGTCGATCCGGAGGACCCACTGGGCGAGGGTTTCCTGCTGCGGTAGCGATGATGGCCGCCGTCCGGGCGGTCAGCCGGACCTCACACGCGTACAGGCGCGGGTGACCGAGCCAGAAATCGCGGACCGGGTCGGGACGGCCGCGCCACTCCGGCGGCCAGTGCTCCTCGGGCGTGAGGTCGTCGATGGCGGCGATGCCGCCCGGTGCCAGCGCCTCGACGACTTCGGGCGCCACCTTGGCGGAGTGCACGTCGGGAAAGACCAGCGCGAAGGGCCCGTGCCTGAGGATCAGTCGCCAGTCGCCTTGGATCACGGTCACCGCGGGATGGCCGGCAAAAAGCGCTGCTGCGGCAGCCGCCCGCTCCGGGTCGGCCTCCACCGTGACCAGGCGCGCCCCAGGACGCATGCCGGCGGCGATCCAGGCAGCCCCCACCCCAACGCCGGTTCCGATCTCGGCGAGGACGCCGCGGCCGGCGGCCGCCGCCAGCGTGCGCAGAAGCCGCCCGAATTCGGGCGCGCACGACCGGTCGAAGTCCATGGCCTGGGCCCGGGCCACAAGATCCTCCATGGCCTCAGTATCGGATCGGCGGCCGCCGGGCACCATCCCCACGATGGCCCTCATCTGGATCCCACTCATCACGCTGGCACTGGGCACCGCTGCCCTGATCGTCGCGCTACCGCTGCTCGCGCGGCGCACCATTCGCGCCGTCCTCTCCCGTCCGCTCTCGGACACGCTGGCTGAGCTCTACGTCTCTTCGCAGTCGACGACTCCCCTGAAGATGATCTACCTCAGCCAGCGGGCCGAGTCCGGCGGCCCGGTGATCCGTCCCATGGGCTCGGCCCACCCGGTCCACGGCCTCGATGACCTGGCGCTCAACCCGGCCCAGCTGGCCCGCGTCCCGCTCCCCTACACGGCCCCCGTGGACCTCTCCGTCACGCTTGGCCGCCGCGCCCGCCGCCCGCTGCGGCTCGACATCCCGATCTTCGTCTCGGGCATGGCCTATGGCCTCGCCGTGACGCGGCAGTCGCGCCTGGCGATGGCCAAGGGCACGGCCATGGCCGGCACAGCCCTCAACTCCGGCCAGGGACCCTACTTCGCGGAGGAGCGCAAACTCTGCCGCGCCTACATCCTCCAATTTGGACGCTGGACCTGGAACCGCGACGTCGAGATCCTCCGCCAGGCCGATATGCTGGAAATCCAGGTCGGCCAGGGCGCGCAGCCGGGCAACGCCGTCATCGGCCATGTGGGCGACGTCGGGCCCGAGATCCGCGAGATGCTGCACATCGGACCAGAAGAGCCGCCCATCATCCACGCGCGGCTGTTCCTGGACCGGCCCGACCGGCCCTCCACGCTGAGGGAGGTGGCCGCCTACTTGCGTGGGGTTTGCCCCGACGTGCCGCTTGCCGTCAAGATGGGCGCTGGCGACGACATCGAGGCGGACATCGATGTCGCCCTGGCCGCGGACGTCGACGTGGTCGTGATCGATGGCACCGAGGGCGCAACGGGCAATGCGCCCGTGACCATTTCCGACCACTTTGGGATCCCCACCCTGCCGGCCCTCGCCCGCGCCGCCCGCCACCTCCGCGAGCGGGGCGCCGACGTCGACCTCGTCGTCTCGGGGGGCCTGCGCGAACCCGGGGACTTCCTGAAGGCGATCGCGCTGGGCGCTGACTGCGTGGCCATCGGCACGGCCGCGATGTTCGCCATCGCCCACCCGCAGATCACCGCCACGGTGCCGTTTCACCCGCCGACCGACCTCGTCTTCTACCGCTCCCACCCCCAGATCCCGCTGGATGTGGACGCCGCCGCGCAGGCGCTCGCCAACTACCTGGCCAGCTGCCGGGCCGAGATGGAGATCGCCCTGCGCACCATGGGGAGATCGAGCCTGCACGAGCTGTCGCCCAGTGACCTCGTCGCGATGGACGAGGGCGTGGCGCGCCTGGCGGACGTCCGTTTCGTCGGGGACGCCCGCGAGCTGGCTCCGTCGACTGGCCGATAGGCAGGGCCCGGCCCCCGCCGTATCGTGGGCGCATGCTCGTCCTCGCTGCCGCCCTGCTGGCATGGCTGATCATCCGGGCGCCGCTGGTGGCGCCGATTTCCCTGTACGCCGCCTCGTCCTCGACCGTCGGCTTCTACAGCACGAGCCATATCGTCGCGGCCATGGCCGCTCTGGCCGGTCTTGCAGCCATCGTGGCCGCACTCCGCGGGCGCATGGTCCTCCCGGAGCCGAAAGTGCTCCTGGCCGTGGCGCTGCCGCTTGCCGCCACGGCGGTCGCCACGGCCCGTGCCGTCTACCCGCACGACGCACGGATCGACCTGGCCATCGCCCTGGCCATGGGCCTGTTCGCCGTCGTCATCTGTGGACAGGTCGGCAGGCTGCTGCGACCGGCCCTTTGGGCGACCGCCCTCGGCGGCTGCGCCCTGGCCGTGTTCGCCTTTCATCAGTTCGCCCTCGGCCAGCCCTCGCCCGCGGCCTGGACCGGCAGCCCGGGCATCGCGGTGCGCGTGACGGCGACCCTCGGCAATCCGAATGTGCTGGCGGCCGTCCTCCTGCTCTGCCTGGGCGCGGCCCTCAGCCTGGGCTGGGCCGGGCTGCTCCCGCTGGCGCCGATCACGGCCGCGCTGCTGCTCACCTTCTCGCGCGGCGCCTACCTCGGCCTGGCCGTCGCGGTCCTACTCACCCTCGCCCTGGTGCCGGCGGCCGACCGCCGCCGGGTTTTCGCCGCCACAGGCGTAGTGCTCCTGACGGCCCTCGTCGTCCACCTGCGCGTACCGGCCATTGGCCTGCGGGCCAGTTCCATCGGGGTGGGCGCAAGCGACAACGCCAGCCGCTTCTTCACCTGGATCGACGCCCTTGCCGTTTGGCGGTCGCACCCATGGACGGGGACCGGCCCGGGCGGCCTGGAGGCGCTGTATGCCGTCATGGCGCCGCTTGGCCGCCACGGCAACTTCATCTACACCGTCGTGCCGAGCAGCGCGGACAACGACCTGCTGGAGTGGGCGGCGGAGACGGGCACCCTCGGGGTGCTGGCGCTTCTGGCCGGCGTGATCCTGCTCTCGGCGCGCCTGTTGCGCCGTCCCCGCTCGGCCGTGACCGTGGCCCTGATCGCCGCCCTGGCGGGCGTCGCCGTGCAGGGCATGTTCGAGGTGACGGCGTACGCGCTGCCCGTCCAGGCCCTGATGGCCTGGACCTTCGCGCTGCTGCTGGCGGACTCGGGGGCGGTGCGCGAGCACCGCCTGCACTGGACCCGCCTGCTGGCCGTTCCCTCCCTTGCGGCCTGCTTGGCCCTGGCCGCAACCCTGTGGGCGGCATGGCCGGCCTACCAGGCATACGCGGCTGGGTTTGCGACGTTTGCGGCCGGGAAGCCGGCAGCCGCCATCCCGGCCCTGGTACGGGCCACGGACCTTGACCCGTCGTCAGAGCGCGCGCAGGCGGCCGCCGGCGATGCGGCGGTTCTGGCGCTCTACGCGGGGCAGGCGGACGTGGCACCGGTGGCACAGGCCCGCCTTGCGGACGCTTTACGCCTGGACCCATACGACGGCTCGGTCTGGTCCGTGGCGGCCGCCCTTGAGACCAAGTTGGGCCGTGTACAGGCTGCAGCCTGCGCCCAGCAGGCTGCCGTGCACACGCGGCCCTACGACCCGTTCCTGGCGTACGACTTTGGGCAGATGCTGACTGGGCTGAACGACCCGCAGGCGGCGCGGGCCGACCTCGCGTATGCGGCGTGGCAGTTCGGCCCGACGCTGGCGGTCATGGTGGAGCACGGTCAGACAGGCGCCTATTACAGCCAGGGCGAGGCTGAGGCGGCCGTCGGGCGCAAGGCGGGGGCGCCGCCCTTGGCACCCGTCGAGCCGCTCACCGTGGCCCCCTGCGGGCCAGCCCTCACCGCGGCCGGGCTACCCGCGGCGGCGTGGTCGAGGGCCATGGCGACCGGGCGGCCCGTGCAGCCGTAACGCGCATCAGGAAGCGCGGACATGCAGGTAGTCGTCGACTGCGCGAAGGATGCGGCCGCGGAACAAAAAGTAGACGCAAATGCAGAGCAAACCATAGGCGACTGCGAGTTCCAGGAGATGGCGGACACGCTCCTGGCGCCGGAGAGCAGGTCAGCCCTCGCGGCCTCCCCCTTCGGCGCCCCAGCCCGCCAGCAGGTTGGCCTCGGAGCGGCGGACGTGGTCGCGCGCCTCGCGGGCAGCAGTTTCCGGTTCGTGGGCGGCAATGGCCGCCACGATGCGCCGGTGCTCGCGCACGGCCTCAGCCGCGCGGCCGGGGATCTCGTAGCCGCGCTCGGCGAACTTCACGACCTGCTCCCGCAGCCCGCCGACCATCTCGGTCAGGCGCCGGCTGCCGGCCGCCGCATAGAGGGTGCCGTGGAACTCGGCATTGAGGTCGGCGAGGCGACCCCGGTCATCAGCGAGGTGCGCCGCGTCCATCTCGGCCAGCAGCCCGTGGAGGGTCTGCAGGTGCTCGGGTTTGGCGTTCGTGGCGGCGAGCTCGGCCGCCAGCCCCTCCAGAGAGGCGCGGATGGCCAGGATCTCCCGGGCCTCCTCACGCGAGACCTGCCGCACCACGAGGTTACGGCGACCCACCTGCCCGACCAGGCCCTCCTGCTCCAACTTGCGGAAGGCCTCGCGGACGGGCGTGCGGCTCACGCCCAGCTGCGCGGCCAGCTCGCGTTCGACCAAGCGGGTGCCCGGTGGCAGCTCGCCAGAGATGATGGCCCGGCGCAGGCGCAGGAAGACCGCCTCCCGCACGGGACTGAACGAGGTGACTTCAATGGGCTGCAGCGACAACGGCGATCCACCCTCCGCCGGAATGCACCCCCCATCATGCCGTGCCGGGGCGGGGGCTGCAAACCTTGCGATACTGGTGGGAGGTGGCAACCTGCTCGAAGCCGCGGCGCGCATAAAAGGCGTGGGCCTCCGCCCGGGTCACGTGCGAGTGAAGGCGTACGAAGGGCAGGCCGGCCTCCGCAGCCCACCGCTCAACGGCCTCCAGCAAAGCCGTGGCCACGCCGCCGCGCCGGGCCGCTGCGTCGACCACCAGCCCCTCGATCACGGCATGCGGCCCCCGCTCGAAGTCACAGGATGCGTGGATGTGCGCCCAGCCGACCACGCCCGCGTCCAAGCACGCCACAAAGGCGGCGTGCTCGGGCCGCGCCGCGATCGGAGTCCAGGCGCGCGGCGGTCTCCTCTGGGGTGACGGCGTACCCCAGCTGGCTGGTGAGTGCCGCAACGGCGCCAGCATCCGCGGCCCGCATCGGACGGATGCGCATGCGCATCATGTCAGCGCCTCCAGGGCGGCCACCCGGTCGGCCACCAAGCTCATGCCGTTGCCGCGCCGCCGGACCCGGCCATCGGCCGCCAGCAGGGGCGCCGCGGGGAAGAGCACAGCCCCATCCCGCTTATAAACCTCCTCCGGCACCATCACCTCGACCAGCCCCTCCTCATCCTCCAGGGCCAAAAATACCAGGCGCTTGCCCGACCGCGTCGGTGGCCGGTGCGGGCGCACGGGCACCCCGGCGATGGAGACGGCCTCGCGGTCCGGCGCCGACCGCGCCTGGCCGGTGCGGAGGTAGCCCTGCTCCTCCAGGTCCGCGCGGAAGAGCTCCAGCACGTGCCCGCGCGGGGAAAAGCCCAGCAACCGCTCCTCCTGCATCCAGAGCTCGCGGGGGGTGAAGTCGCGCAGCGACTGGCCCGCCCCACCGCCATCCAGGTAAAGGCCCCCCGACCGGGCCGCCTCCACCACCCCCTGCAGCGACCAGAGCAGGCCGCGCCGCCCCCCGGCCACCCCCGCCGCCAGGCCGTCGCAGGCCCCCGCCAGGATCAGGGCCTGAGCCGCGTCCCGCGGTATGGCCGGCACCCGCCGGCAGAGGTCCAGCAGGCTGGCGAACGGCCCGCCCCGCTCCCGCTCCGCCACGATCGCAGCCCCCAGCTCCACCCCCACCCCGGCCACGGCCTGGAGCGGCGCCCGCAGGCAGCCCGGCGTCGCCGCCGCCGACCAGTCGCGGCAGCTCTCGTTCACATCCGGCCCCAGCACACGCACCCCCCGCCGCCTGAGCTCGGTGACCAGGGTGCGGACGGGGTAAAAGCCCATGGGCTGATTATCGAGCAGGCCGGCGAAGTAGGCCGCCGGCCGGTGCTCGGCCAGGTAGGCCGTGCGGTAGGCCGTCACCCCGAACGCGACCGCGTGCGCCTCCGGGAAGCCGTAGCTCGCATACCCCTGCAGGCAGCGAAAGATGTCCTCGGCCGCCTCGGCGGACATGCCCCGGGCCATGGCCCGCTCGCAGAAGAGCTGCCCGATCGCGTCCATCTCCCGCGGCGAGCGGGCGTGCGACATCACGCGCCGCAGCCGGTCCGACTCCCCGGGCGTGAACCCGGCCACGGCCGTGGCGATGGCGATGACCTGCTCCTGGTAGACGACGACCCCGTAGGTCCGCTTCAGCACGCCCTCCAGGTCCGGGTGGGGGTAGCTGACGGGCTCGCGGCCCAGCCGGCGGCGGATGAACGGGTCGACCATGTTGCCCTTGATGGGCCCCGGCCGGATCAGGGCCACGGATGCGATGATGTCCTCCATGTGCTCCGCCTGCAGGCGCACCTGCAGGGCCTGCTGCGCCGCCGACTCGAGCTGGAAGACGCCCACCGTCTCCCCCCGCCGCAGCCGCGCATACGTGGCGGGGTCGTCCTCCGGGATCCCCGCATACTCCACCGGCGATCCCGTGCGGGCGGCCGTGCGCACGGCATCGTCCACGGCGCCGAGCGTCCGCAGCGACAGCAGGTCGAGCTTCAAAAGCCCCAGCGCCTCCAGGTCGCGCTTGTCGAACTGGGCCAGGACCACCCCTTTGGCCGAGCGCTGCACCGGCATCAGGTCGGTGACCGGCCCCGGCGTGATGCAGAGCCCGCCCAGGTGCGTGGCGATGTGGCGCGGCATCCCCGCCACCATGGCCGCCGCCTCCGCCAGGGCCAGCAGCCGCGTCTTGCCCGACCCCCCGTGCGGCGGCAGGTCCAGGTCCCGCAGCTCCGGGACCACCTCCAGCGCCTGGCGCAGCTGGTCCGCCTCCACGTAATAGGGGACGCGCTTGCTCACCCGGTCCAGGTCCTCGGCCGGAAAGCCGAGCACCCGGCCCAGTTCCCTGACGGCTGCCCGCGCCCCGAAGGTGTTGTGGGCGGCGACAGCCGCCACACGGGCCTGGCCATAGCGGCCGACCACGTACGCCGCCACCCGGTCGCGGTGTCGTGCATCGAAGTCGAGGTCGATGTCCGGCGCCTCCGCCCGCTCCTCCGAGAGGAAGCGCTCGAAGAGGTGGCCGCGCCCCGCCGCGTCGACGTCCGTGATGCCGAGGACGTAGGCCACGGCGCTGTCGGCCGCGCTGCCGCGCCCGGAGACACGCACCCCCTCCGCCTTCGCCCAGCGCGCCACATCCGCCACGCAAAGGAAGTAGTCGGAGAAGCCAAGGCGCGTGATGACGCCCATCTCGTGCTCCAGGCGCGCCCAGACCGCCGCGCTGGGCCGTGGCCCGTAGCGCTCGGCCGCACCCGCCTGCACCTGGCGGCGCAGCTCGGCCTCGGGCAGACGCCCGCCGGGGATGGGGAAGCGCGGGTAGCGGCTGCCGCCCAGGGTCAGCGAGCTGTCACAGCGCTCGGCGATCTCGGCCGCCCGGCGCACGGCCGCCGCATCCCCCACGGCCGCCCGCACCTCCTCCGCCCCCTTCAGGTAGCGCTCGGCGTTGAAGGCGCGCTCGGGGCGCAGGTCATCGAGGCCGCAGCGATAGCGGACGCAGGTCAATAGGTCCGCCACCCATGCCTTGTCCGGCCCCGCATAGTGGACGTTGCCGGTGGCGACGGTCTGCAGGCCGCAGCGCACAGCCAGCTCGCCCATCTGGCGGATCAGGCGCCGGTTGCCCGGCAACCGGTCGGCCGGCAGCTCCAGGTGGAAGCGATCCGGCCCGAACACGCTGGCGTAGTGCGCGGCGGCCTGCGCCGCCGCGTCATACCGGCCCGCCAGGATGTGGGATGCGACCTCGCCCCGCCGGCACCCCGAGAGCCCGATCAGCTGGGGCGCCGCCTCCTGGAGGCTTTCCGGCGTGACGGCCGGCTCGTTCCGCGGGTGGTCGAGGTGGGCGCGGCTGACCAGCCGGCAGAGCGCCGCGTAGCCGTCGGCATCCGGCGCCAGCAGGGTCAGGTGGTGGCCGCCCGCAAGCGTCACCTCCGCGCCGAGGATCCCCTTGAGGCCGTGGTCGCGGCAGGCCTGCAGGAACGGCACCGCCCCGGAGAGCGTGTCATGGTCGGTGAGGGCCATGGCCTCCATGCCCAGCGCCGCCGCCCGCGCGCAGAGCTCATCGGCCGTGGACGCCGCGTCCAGGCGCGAGAACGGCCCGTGCACATGCAGATGGGCGAAGGGCAGCGCCATGGTTGCTCACTTTCTCGTCTGCAAATCCTCGCGGCCCACCGCCCGCGCCAGCTCACAGACGACATACTGGTTGAGGCTCACGCCTTCGGCGTCCGCTGCCCGGAGCAGATCCAGGTGGAGTGTGCGGGGAAGGCGCACGAGGATGCGTGCCGGCTCGGCCGGTTCATGGGGAACCGGCACTCGGCGGCCATCCGCCAGGGCAAAGGAGATCCACGCGCGCATCGCATCCCGCGCCATATCACCGATTTCAGCCCAGGATTCCGCCTGCGTCACGCAGCCGGGCAACTCTTGCACTGCAGCCACATAACCACCGGTTGGGTCTGCCGTGATGCGAATGGTGTAAGGCAGGCCGAGATAGCCTTCGACGGCGTCCAGCCCTGTCGAGGAAGTGGGGACGGCAGAGTGCTCATCAGTGTTCTTCGTGATGGCGGCCCTCCTCTGGGAGATTCAAGCCTTCGATCGCTTCCATGACGCAACGCACATAAATCGGCTTAACGGATCCGCCATGGCGGACGACCGTCAACGTGATGTCAGCGAACGTGTACACGTAGTGACTTGACCCGCCACCCGGCTGCCGACGGACAAATCCCCATCGCCGCAAGAGCCGATCCAGCTCCTCGAACCGTACCGAGCCTGGGTTGCGCAGTGCCCGCTCATACAACTTGCGCAACTGACTCA
>DATLTP010000282.1:0-21277 GCA_035533535.1 Bacillota bacterium
GCCGGCCGGCTGGACGCCGCCCGAGGGCGCCCGTCGCCTGGCTGAGGCCGCCTGGTCCGTGGACATCGACCAGGCGGCCACCGTCTACGGGCATCTCGCCGATTCGGGGATCTCGGTCGATGGCGACCCCACAGCATGGCGCCGGCTGGCCAAGACCGCCGCAGACAGCCGTGAGGCCGCCGAGTCGTTGCCGTCCCTGCCCTGGCCCGGGCCTGTGGCGGGAGACCCCAACACCCTCTTCGCCGACGAGCTGCCGGCGACGCCGGTGCCGGCCGAGCCCCCGGCGATACCGGTGCCGGCTGAGCCCCCGTTGACCCCGCCCCTCGGGCCCGCCGCCCATCGCCGCGAGATCCGCCGCTTCCTCGAGCGCGCGGAACGCGCGCGGCGGCTCGTCAGCGTTGTCACCCTGGCCGGACAGCGCTGCTCGATCGTGCCCACCCTATCCGGCCAGCGCGTTCGGGGCCGCTGCGTCGACTGCGGCGGCGACGTGGACGTGGCCATCGCCGAAATCCACTCGGTGGGGTCTCGGTGAAGGCCGCCGACTGGATCAACCGCCTCTCCGCCCCCGAGCGGAAGGCATACGCGGAGTCGGCCGGCCTCTCCCGGACGGCCTCGGTGGAGGCCCTCAGCGCGGCCCTCACCGACCCCGCGCGCGTGCGCAGGGCGCTGGACGGCCTGCCGGCGCCGGCTCGGGATGCCCTGGTGCTGCTGGCCGTGGGCTTCGGCGGCCGGGCGGACCGCAACACCCTGGTCCGGGAGCTCACCCGCATGCACCCCACGTCGGCTGGCGAGGCCGTGGCCGAATTGGAGCGGGCCGGGCTCCTGGCGCCCCGCTCCGTCAATGCCTGGCTGAGCGAATTGGTGGAGGAGTCCGCGCCCGACGTGCATGCCGCGGCCGTGGCCTGGCTGACGGCCGCCGCGCAGCCGTGGGTGCCCGCCGCGGAGGAGCGGCTGGTGGCGGACCCCATGCCCGCCGTGGCGGACACCGCCCGCCTGCTGGCCGCCATGAGCGACGGCGTCCGCATCCGCCAGCAGGGCGGGGTCTTCCAGGCGGACCAGCGCCGGCTGGCCCAACTCTTCGACCATAGCCGCCCCCACCTGCCGCCGGGCCTGTCCCATCCCTGGGAGGGCTATGTGAGCGAGTTTCTGGCACTGCATCTCGCCCTGGTCATCCAACTCGACCTCCTGGAGACCGACGAGAGGGGCTGGCGAACGGCCGCGGCCGCCGAGACCTGGCTCCACCTGCCCCCGGCGCAGCAGTGGGCCTCGCTGGTCCAGGCCTGGGTCGACATCGGCGACCACCGGCTGGAGGGGCGCTTCGCCGACCTGCTCGCCGCCTTCCGGGAAGGGCAGTGGGTGGACCTCGACCGCTGGCGCGGGCACCTGGCCCGGTACGTCCACACCTACCCGCCCCTGCCCGCCGCCGCCGAGGCCCTGCTGGTGCGGCCAGGCCTGGCGCTCGGCGCGATCGCCATCGGCGCCACCGCGGACCGCACCGTCTTCCGGCTGACCCCGCCCGCCCTGGCCGTGCTGAGTGGCAAGGTCCCGGAGTGGCCGCAGCCCGTCGAGCCGGTCGTGATCGAGGCCGACTTCGAGGTCACCATCCCGACGGGCGCCCCGGCCCGTCTCGTCTGGGACCTGGAGCGCTGGGCCCACCGCGTCCGAGTTGACCGCGTCGCCCGCTACCGCATCACCCGCGAGACCGTGCAGCGCCGCAGCCGCCTGGGCGAGCCCGTGGAGCCGTGGCTGGAGCGCCTGGCCGCCGCTGGCCGCTACGGCGTGCCGGAAAACGTCCACTTCGCCCTGGTGGAGTGGGCCGTCCCCGTCCGCCGGGCCGCCATGGGGCCCGTGGTCGCCCTGCGCTTTGTCGGCGGCCCGCCGGAGGGCTGGTCGCCACCCGCGGGTGCCCAGCCGGCCGGGCCCGGCCTCTGGCTGCTCGACCTGCCCGCGGCTGTGAAGGAGGCCGGCGCCCTCCGCAAGCGCGGCGTCATCCTGGACGGCGCGCCCGAGGAGTGGACGGCGATGGAGCGGGCTGCCGCGGAGCACCGGCGGCGGAGCGGCGAGGCCCCCCTCAGCCTACCCTGGCCGGGCCCGCACACAGCCGATCCCAGGACCGAGGTGGTCTTCGAAGGATAATTTCCCAGCGGGCGGGCGATCCTCGTCCGTATGTCCACCTTCGAACGCGGGGCCGCCATCTTTGCCATCATCGTGTGGGCGGCGGCAGGCGCCGCCGCCGCGAACAGATCCGCAGCGCCGGCTCCCGTTGCTGTCCTTGCCGTCGCCGGACCGCACGTGCCGACCGCCGCCGACCTGTTGGCCGCCCGCGTGGGGGAGATCCGCCCCGCGGCGCCGCAGGCCCAGCGCGCCGCCATCGCCACGGCCATCCTCCAGGGCGCGGCCGCCACCCGGACCGACCCCCGGCTCCTGTTCGCGGTCATCCAGGTGGAGAGCGGCTTTGACCCAACGGCCGTCGGCACCCACGGCGAGATCGGCCTGATGCAGGTCCTGCCCAGCACGGCCGCCGCCGTGGCCCGTGGCATCATCCGCGGCCCCGCCCCGCCCGCCGCGAGCCTGTTTCAGCCCGGCTGGAACGTGCGCGTGGGCGCAACCTACCTGGCGGTGCAGGAGGCCCGGTTCCGCGGCAACCTGGCCATGGCCCTCTCGGCCTACAACGCCGGCGGGGGCGTCACGGCCCCCACGCCGTACGCGGCTCAGGTCCTCGCGGCCTATGCCGCAGCCAGGAGCCAGTAGGTTCGCCGTGGAAGCATGCGCCATGACCTCGATCCCTGAGCTGGACGCCGTTTCGGCCAAGCGCCCGCCCGTGCGGGTCCCCCTGCGCGGCAACGTGCCCGCCACGCCCCGGCTGCTGCGGCTGCTCGACACGGCGCCCATCCAGCGCCTGCGGGGCATCCGCCAGATGGGGCAGGCGGACCTGGTCTACCCAGGTGCCGTGCACACCCGCTTCGAGCACTCCCTCGGCACCTACGACCTGATGCGCCGCATGGTGGCCCAGCTCCTGGAATCCGGCGGCGGCCCACCCCTCCCGGCGGCCGACATCCGCTGCCTGCTGGTCGCGGCCCTCTGCCACGACGTGGGGCACTACCCGTTCTCCCACACGCTGGAGGGCATCGCGCCCCTGCCCCGCCACGAGGAGCGCACCCGCCGCATCCTGCTGCAGGATCGCGACCTCGTGGCCGTCCTCAAACGGGATTGGTCCGTCGACCCCGAGCGGGTCGCCGCCATCGTCGACGATACCGGGCCGCTGGCGGCTCCCGGCGACCTTCGCCTGCGCGAGTTGATGACGGGGCCCCTGAACCCCGACCGGCTCGATTACCTCGAGCGCGACAGCCACCACGCCGGCGTGCCGTATGGCCGCGCGATCGACGGCGAGCGGCTGATGGGCGCCATCGCCTTCGCCCCCGACGGGGTGCGTGTCGGCGTCACAAGCAAGGGCGTCTCCGCCGTCGAAACCCTGATCTTCGCGTCCTACCTCATGTACCGCGAGCTCTACTGGCACCACACCGTGCGGGCGGCGCAGGCCATGGTGCGCCGGGCCGTCACCGAGGCGCTGCACCTGCATGAGCTCGACCTCGAGGAGCTGGCCGACCTGGACGACGGCAGCGCCCTCCACCGGATGCGCACCTGCCCGAACACCGCCACAGCCGACCTCCTGGCTCGCGTGGCGGGGCCCGGCCGGCGCCTGTTCCGCCGTGTCTGGAGCGGCAGCCTGCAGGCGGCCGCCGACAGCGGCAATGCGTTCTTGGCCCGCGTGGCCGCTGCGGATTACTGGGGGCAGGTGGCGGCCTGCACGGAAGCCTGCCGCTGCATGCGCGCGCCGGACCACGCGCTCCTGGTCGATGTCGCCGGCCAGGGCAAGGAGCTGTTCTTCGAGGTGCCGGTGCTGGACGGCACCGGTCGCACGACCGCCGACCCGGAGGTGTCGCTTCTGGCCACGAGCCTGTCGGCCAACTTCGACCGGCAGGCCAAGCGCGTGCAGGTGCTGGCCCCACCGGAGCGCCTGGCGGACTTCCGCCGCCACCTGGGCCTGGAGGTGGGGGCATGAAGGTGGACGCGAAGGCGCTCCTGGACCAGGCCCGGCGGGCCGCCGCGCGGGCCTACGCCCCCTACTCGCGCTTTCCCGTCGGCGCGGCCCTGCTGACCGCCTCGGGCCGCACGGTCACGGGCTGCAACGTCGAGAACGCCTCCTACGGCCTGAGCATTTGCGCCGAGCGAGCGGCGGTGTTCGCCGCCGTGGCCGCTGGCGGCGCCGAGCGCCTGCAGGCCGTCGCCATCTTCAGCCCCGAGGCTCGGCCGTGTCCGCCCTGCGGCGCCTGCCGCCAGGTCCTCGCCGAGTTCGGCGACGATGAGATGGCCGTCATCTTGGAGGGGGAGGACGGCCGGCCCGAGGCCACGACCCTTGGCGCCCTGCTGCCACGGGCCTTCCGCCATGCTTGACCGCCTGGAGGGCGGGGATGGCAGGTCGCATCTCACAACGCTCGGCAATCAGCTCCCCGAGGCCTTGCGTCATGCTTGACCCCGTGGCCCTCATCCGCCGCAAGCGCGACGGCGAGCGGCTGCCGGCCGCGGAGATCGCCGCCTTCATCCAGGCCTACATGCGGGGCGACGTGGCGGACGAGCAGGCGGCCGCCCTCTGCATGGCCGTGTTCTTCCGCGGCATGGACGACGGCGAGACGGCCGCCCTGACCGACGCCATGATCGCCTCCGGCGAGCGCGTCGACCTGTCGGCCATTCCGGGCACCAAGGTGGACAAGCACAGCACAGGCGGCGTGGGGGACAAGACCTCGCTGGTCCTGATCCCGCTGCTGGCGGCGGCGGGTTTCCCGGTGGCCAAGCTCTCCGGCCGGGGCCTCGGCCACACGGGCGGCACGCTGGACAAGCTGGAGTCGATCCCCGGCATGCGCGTGGACCTGGACCGCGCCCGCTTCCTGGACCAGGTGCAGCGCATTGGCCTCGCCATCGCGGGCCAGGGCCCGGACCTCGTGCCGGCGGACGGGCGGCTGTATGCCCTGCGGGATGTGACGGCGACCATCGAGAGCCCGGCCCTGATCGCGGCCAGCATCATGAGCAAGAAGATCGCGGGCGGCGCCGACACGGTCGTGCTGGACGTGAAGGTGGGCAGCGGCGCCTTCATGAAGGAGGCCGCGCTTGCGCGCGACCTTGCCCGCCGGATGCTCGCCATTGGTCGCGCAGCTGGGCGCCGAACGGTCGCCCTTCTGTCGGATATGTCCCAGCCGCTTGGCTTCGCGGTTGGAAACGCGGTTGAGGTGGCCGAGGCGGCCGCGACGCTGCGGGGCCGGGGGCCCGCCGACCTCGTCGAGCTCTGCCTGGCGCTGGGCGAGCGGGCTGGGGCGGAGCGCGCGCGCCTGGAGCGGCTCCTGGCCGACGGCAGCGCGTTTGCCAAGCTTGGCGCCATGGTGGAGGCCCAGGGCGGCGACCCCCGCGCCCTGGAGGTGCCGGAGCGCCTGCCCCAGGCGCCCTGCCGCACGGATGTGGCCGCGCCGGCCTCGGGCTACGTCACGCAGGTGGACGCCCTGGCCGTCGGCCGCGCGGTCGCCGAGCTCGGAGCCGGCCGCCGCCACAAGGGCGATGCCGTGGACCCGGCGGTTGGTGTCATCCTGCGCAAGAAGGTGGGCGATGCCGTGCGGGCCGGCGAGTCCCTGGCCACCGTCCTCGCCAGGCGGGAAGGCGCGGGCGCGGGGGAACTGCTGGCGGCGTACCGGATCGGCGCGGCGCCGGCGGCGCCGCGTCCACTGATTCTGGAGGTCCTATGATCCGGGCCGTCCTGTTCGATCTGGATGGAACCCTCCTCGACACGGGTCCCCTGATCCTGGCCTCCTTCCGCCACGCCCTCGGGTCTGGTCTGGACGTTGAGCGAGACATCCTGCCCCACTTCGGCGAGCCCCTGCGCGACACGCTGCGGCGCCTGCAGCCCGACCGGGTGGAGGAGCTCGTGAGCACCTACCGCGCCTTCAACCTGGAGCACCACGATGAGATGGTGCGGGCGTTCCCCGGGGCGGGGGCGGCCCTGGCGGCTCTGCGCTCGGCCGGGATCGCCCGCGCGGTCGTCACCAGCAAGATGCACGCCACGGCGGAACGGGGCCTGCGCGTCTGCGGCCTCGACCACCTGGTGGAAGCGGTGGTGGGCCTGGACGACGTGGCAGTGGTGAAGCCGGACCCAGCGCCGTTGCTGCGAGCTCTGGACGAGTTGGGGTGCACGCCGGCCGAGGCGGCGATGGTTGGGGATACGCCGGCGGACATGGGCGCGGCCGTGGCGGCTGGCTGCTGGGCCATCGCCGTCGGTTGGAGCACCTTTTCGGGGGAGCGGCTGCGGGAAGCGGGGGCCCTGCACGTCCTGGGCTCGTTCGCGGAGCTTCCACGCTTGGTCTGCTAGACTTGGGGCGCAGGGGGTGCACGGGATGGACGCCACGACGAATGCGGCCGTCAAGCCATGGACCGCTGACGAGTTCTGCCGCCTGCCGGACGGGTGGCGCTATGAGATCGACGAAGGGGAGTTGGTCATCATGGCGCCAGCCGGGTACCGGCACGGGCAGATCGTGACTGCCGTGACCGCCATTCTGCATGACTTCGTCAAGCACAATGGCCTCGGCCAAGTGCTGGCGGGCGAGCCCGGCGTCTACCTGCAGCGGCAGCCGCTTGAGACTTTGCGTGCGGCGGACGTCCTCTTCTTCTCGCGCGAGCGGGCGTCCCGGATCAGTAACAAGGCTGGGTTCCCTGAGGTGGCCCCGGACCTCGCCGTGGAGGTTCATCTCCCATACGAGCCGGACATGCAGCGGAAGGTCGGGCAGTATCTGACGGCTGGGGTCCAGAGCGTGTGGGTGATTGATCCTACGCGGAGAACGCTCACGCAGCACCGGTCCGGGGCACAGCCGGCCACCATCGCCGACTCCGATGCGGCCGTGACGGACCCTGCGCTCCCAGGCTTCTCCTGCCCCTTGCGGGAGCTGCTGGGCGACTAGAGCACCCGCTCGTCGCCGCGCCCGAGGTAACAGAGGTAGACCTCGTCCACCGGCCGTCCCAACGCCTTGCCCACCGCCTCGGCGTACAGCAGGACCTGTTCCCGGTGCGACTCCGCGGGCCGGCCCGTCTTGAAATCCAGCAACAGCAGGCGCCCGTCCGGCTCCGTCGCCAGCAGGTCGATCACGCCCTGGACCAGCTGCCACTCGCCGCCGCCGGCGTCCCGCCGCACATAGAACGGCGTCTCGCGCCGTGCCCTGGCCGCCCGCACGCGCGCGGCCAGGGCGCCTGCACGCCACCGCTCGACGGCCGCCAAGTCCACCTCCGCTGCCTGCTGGGGAGTCAGCAGCTCGCGGGCCACCAGGGCGGCCAGCTGCTCAGCCGATGCCGGCCCCCCGAAGTCCAGGTGCCGCAGCAGCACGTGTGTGGCTGTACCCGCCGCAGCGCTGCTCTCCGGGGCGTCCGCATCGAACAGCGGGTCCAGCGGCCCCTTGATCTCCGTCACGCTCGCCTTGGTTCGCAGGCCGGCCGCCTCGGGATGCGCGTACCGCCACCGCAGGGCGCGCACCAGGTCTGGGTCGGGCTGGCCCTCGCCGACGTCCTCCAGGCGGCTCAGGCGCTCGGCCGGAAAGTCGCCGGCCGCGGGGGCAACCTCGGCCATCGCCGGCGCGAAGGCCTCCAGGTGGACGGCGACCGGCGGATCCAGCACGCCCCAGCGTGGAGCCGGGCTTGCGGCCCGCTCGCGAATGGGGCCGCCGCCGGGCAGGCGCGCCAGGGCCGAGCCGATCCAGTCCAAAGCTGAGCCGCCGTCGAACAGGGCGCCAGCCGTCCAGCGCGCGCAGGCGTCGTCGAGATCGGAGACCGTGCCGGTGATCCAGAGGTGCTCCCTGGCCCGGGTCATGGCCACATAGAGGAGGCGGGCCTCCTCGGCCATGTCGGCGGCGCGCGCCGCCGACCGGATGGCCAGCAGCGGCAGCGACGGGTAGCGGATCCCCAGGGACCGGTCGACCACGGCCAGGCCGAAGCCCAGCTCGCGGCGCCAGGCCACGGGCCGAGTGGTGTCCTCGCGGTTCCAGCCGCTGCCGCAGCTCGCCAGGGCGACGACGGGGAACTCCAGGCCCTTGCTGCCGTGGATGGTGAGGATGCGGACGCCGCCGGTGGCCGTGTCCGCGTCCTGGCCCCGGTCCCGCCGCTCCGCCTCCATCTCCAGAAACTCCCCGATGCCGGTGCCCTCAAAGGCGCGGGCGCGCCGCAGGAGGGCGCGGGCCTCCGCTTCGCGCTTGCGCCCGTCCGGCAGGGCGGCCACGAAATCGAGGTAGCCGCATTCCCGCAGGATGGCCGCCAGGCCGAGCCCGAGGCCCTCCCGGCGGAGGTTTGTGCGCCAGGCGTCAACCCTTGCGGCCACCTCCGGGGCGCCAGCCTGGAGGGCGGCCCAGAACGACCCGTCCGGTGCGGCCACCCGCAACCTGGCCAGGTCAGCGGCGCTCAGTCCAAGGAGCGGGGAGCGCAGCGTCGCCGCCAGGGGGATGTCCTGAGCTGGGTTATCCAGCGTGCGCAGCAGGTTCGTGAGGGTGAGCAGCTCCTGGCCAGTCCGTGGGGCCGCTGGTTCAGCCGCCACCGGCACGCCGAGCGCGCGCAGCGCCTCCGCGTAGGTCCCCCCGCGGACGCCGCCCGCGCGCAGCAGGATGGCGACGTCGTCCGCCGTGCAGGCGCGGGGCCCGTTCGGGCCCTGCACCAGGGGCGGGTGATCCAGCAGGTCGCGCACCATCTGGGCGACCAGGACCGCCTCCGACTCGGTTGGGCGGACCCTGGCCTCCAATGCGTGGAAGCGCACGTCGGGATCGGCGCCGGCGTATGCCGCAGCGGCCACGAGCGGCTGGTACGGCAGGTCCGTGGACTGCGCGGGCAGGATCTGGCCCGCCAGGGCGTTGACCGTGTCGATGACGGATCCTCGGCTGCGGAAGTTCTCGGCCAGCCGCACGAGCGGGCCCTCGGCCATGTGCTTCTGAAACAGGTCCGGCGCTGCGAGCCGGAACCCGTAGATGCTCTGCTGCACATCGCCCACGCGGAAGACGTCGTCGGCCGCCGCCGCCAGGATGGCGTCCTGGAGGGGGCTGGTGTCCTGATACTCGTCCACGAGCACAGCGTCGTAGTCAGCGCGGATGCGGGCGGCCTCCCGTCGCAGCAGGCTGAGGGCGCGGTGCTCGAGGTCGTTGAAGTCCAGCCAGCCACGGGAGCGCTTCGCCGCGGCGAAGCGCTCCTGCAGCCTTGTCACCAGCCCGGAGAGCTCCAGGGCCAGGGGCGCGAGCCCTCTCATCTCGTCGCGGTGCTCCTGCAGGCTGCGGCTGAGTGGGCCGGCCTGAAGCTTCTCCACCTCGTCCTTCGCCTGCTTGCGGAGGCGCTGGGCTGCCTCACGCGCCGGGTCCCGGGACGGCGGCAGCCGGCCGAATCCGAAACTGGCCAGGCCGGAGGTGAGCTTGTCCCACTCGTCGGCAGGTGGAAGGGACGCCGCCTCGCGTTCCAGCGTGGGCAGGTACGCCGCAGGCGCCACCTCAGCCGCTTGCTGCAGTCGGAGCCGCGCCCGTTCCAGGGCCCTGGCCGCGGCCGCGAGGTAAGCCTCGGCATACGGTTCGACCTCGCCGTCGACGTAACGCTGGGCGCTCTCCCGCAGCCACACCTCCGGGTCCGGCTGGGCGAGGGCCTGGTCGTGGGCACCCAGCACGGCGCCCACGACCTGCCCCTCCCCGTATGCGTCGCAAAGCGCGTCGCCCGTCTCGCCCAGGAGCCGGTCCAGCACCTGGCGGCGGAGGACCTGGTTCGCCGACGCTTCGGCGACCGTGAACCCTGGCTGCAGCCCGATCCTTGGACCATGCCGCCGCAGCAGGGCCAGGCAGAATGCGTGCAGGGTGCTGATCTGCGCGCGTGGCAGCAGGGTTGCCTGGTGCTTCAGGCGCGGCGCGTCCGCCTCGGCGAGCCGGCGGCCGATGCGGGCCTTCATCTCCGCCGCGGCCGCCTCGGTGAACGTCACGACCAGCAGCCGGTCGGCTTCGATATGTTCCAGCAGGCGCACGGCTCGTTCAGTCAGGACAGCCGTCTTGCCAGAGCCGGCGCCGGCCGACACCGTCAGCCCACCGGCCATGGCGATGGCCGCCGCCTGGCTCTCGGTCCAGCCCTCAGCCATCGAGCTCACGGTAGCGCTCCCCGGGGATGCGTGGGTCGAAGCGGCAGACGGCGCCGAATGCGCAACGTTGGCAGGCCGCGTCGCGGCCCCGCCGCCACGGCCGGATGCTGATGTCGCCGGCTGCGATCTGGGCGGCGACGCCGACGGCCGCCTGCCGGGTGGCTGCCAGCAGCTCCGCGACCTCGGCCGGGTCCGCCACGGAGGAGTCCGCCGTGGGCTGCCCGTCCTGGCGCAGGCGCACGGGGAGGACCCCGGCGCCAATCCCGACGGCATCCAGCGCCGCGGTAGACACCAGGCCGCTGGAACGCAGCGCGGACCTGCGCAGGCGCGCGGCCTCGTCGGGCCCGACCGGCCCGTCCGCCGCCACCAGCGGGTCCTGCGCCGGCTGATAGAGCATCGCGCCGGGCTCGGCCTCCATCAGAGCAGCCGCTGCACCGAGGTAAAGCGGCAGCTGCCACTCCAGCCCAAGGGCGACGTCGTCCTGGCGAAAGGGCCGGGGCCGGCTCTTATAGTCCACCACGCGCACGGCCGTCCCAGCCACGTCCACGCGGTCGATCTTGCCGACCAGCAGCGCGCCGGGCAACTCTTCTTCGAAGAGTTGCTCCACCGCGACCGGCCGGAACAGGCCAGCCGCCGCCTCCTGCCGGGCGGCCTCCATGGTCGCGCGCACGGCAGCCAGCAACCGCCCTTCCACTCTCCGCCGGCGTGCGGGATCCAAGCCGGCCAGGGCGGACTTCTGGGCGACGACTTCCGCCTCGCAACGCTCCGGCAAATCGGCGGCTTCCGCGAGATCGGCGCCCTCCTCCAGGAGGCCGCCAACGACCTTGGCAAGCGCGTCATGGAGGAGGGCGCCGAGCCCGGGGGCGTCCAGCTGCGCCGCCTCCTGCTCCCGCAGCCGCAGGCCATACGCCGCGAAGTGCTGGAAGGGGCATGCCGCGTAGGCGGCCAGGCGGGTGGCCGTCAGCCGTACGGGGGACGGGAAGAGGGCTGTGGCCAGGTCGTCCGGGAGGGGCCCAACCCCATTGTCGTACCTGAGTGCGGCAAAGGCCGGCGCGGCGCGCCGGCACGAATTCGGATCGGCTCGCAAGGCCGCGTAGGCGGGCAGGCTCCCCCGCCAGTCGCGCACCACCTGGCGCAGCAGCCAGCCCGGGAACGCCCCCGGCCCCGGGTCGGGCGCGCCCGCCGCCGCGTCGGGGTAGCGCGCCTGCATGCCGCGCACGAAGGCCGCCTCGCGCAGGGGGCGCCCGTCCACCCGGAGCGGCCAGGAGACGACCAGGCGCTCGGAGGCACGCGTCAGGGCGATGTACGCCAGGTAAGGCTCGTGCAGCCACCGCTCGCCCGCACCGGGGGCGATCTCGGCGCCCGCCGCCCGCAGCGCGGCCCGCTCGTTATCAGGGAACAGGCCGTCCTCGCCCTGGACACGCGGGAAGGCGTCCTCGCTCGCGCCCAGCAGGATCAGGGCCCGGAGCTCGGGCTGGCGCGACCGCTCGACGCCGCCAAGCAGCACCTGGTCGGCCGTGGGCGGGATCAGGCCGAGGCTGAGACCGTCCAGGCCCGCCTCCAGCGCGGCGCGCAGCTCATCCAGGCCGACGGGCGTCTCTCCCAACGCGGCCTCGACCTCGTCCAGCAGGCGCGCCACGGCCTCCGCGACTCCGGCGTGCGCATCGCCCCAGGCCTGCACACGCTCCGCCGCCCCGAGGCGGAGGAGGAACGAGCGCAGCGGCGCCACGGACGGGTTGCGGCCCAGCTCGCGCCGCAGGCGCTGCAGGGGGGCCACCGCCCGACGGCGCAGGGCCTCAACGTCCGTGCGCGCGGCGCCGACGGTCTCCGCGTCCTCAGGCTCCTCGACCTCTGGACGCTGGCGCCTGCGCCAGGCCGCGGGCTGCAGCCAGGCCGCCCCTTCCACGCCCAGCGCTGTGGCGGCCGTCTCCAGCGCGTCGGCCTCTGCCCGCGAGAGCGGCGACAGGTCGGACTTCAGGTAGGCCAGGACGGCTGCGCTCGGCCAGCCCTCCGCGGCCACGGCGAGGGCCGATCGCGCCAGCACGGCCAGCGGGTGCTGGTGCAGGGGCCGCCGGGCGTCGGCGAAATACGGAATGCCCTCCGCGAGGAGGGCGTCCTCCAAATCGGGCAGGTACGTGTCGAGGTCGCGCGTCAGGACGGCGACCTCGCGGTAGCGGTAGCCGTGGTCGCGGCAAAGGGCCACGATCTCGGCGGCCGCGGCCTCCGCTTCGGCCCGGCGGTCGGCGCAGGGGCGCAGGGCCAGGGCTCCTGCCACCTGCGGGGCCCGCTTGCCGGCGCGGTCCCGCAGCCAGCGCTCCAGGTCGGCCAGGGGGCGCGTAAACCGAGGCGCCCGGGCAAGCCGGGTCGCCGGTTCCACCAGGACCCCCCGCGCCAGGAGCGCCTCGTGCACCTGCGCGTAGGTGGCGCGGGTCGGGTAGAAGAGGTCGCCGGGGGCCGGTCGCTCCGGCCGCGCGTCGGCCGGCAGGCAGAGGGCGATGGCGGTGTGCGCGGCTGTGTCCGCGACCTCGAGCAGGACGGCCATCTCCTGGGGGGTGAAGCCAGCAAAGCCGTCCACCCAAACGCGGGCGCCGCGGAGGATCCCCGAAGCCGCAAGCCGCTCGGCCGCCAGGTCGGCCAGGCTCTCCGGGTCAGTGAAGCAGGTTTCCAGGAGCGCGCGATGCGCGCTCCAGACGGCGGCCAAGTCCTGCAGCTTGTCCGCCAGAACGGCATCGCCGCTTTGCACGCGCTCGCCCGCCGCCCGCAGCGCGTCCGGGCTCAGGCGCCAGGTGCTCAGCTCGCGCAGGGAGGCGCCCAGGGGCTGGAGGACGCCCGCCGTGCTGCGCAGGACCTTCAGGTCGCCGGCCCGGCGGAGGGCGATCTCCAGCAGCGCCTGCCGGCCGCGGGCACCCACGCGAGGGCGGGAGGCGCCGCCAGCGGCCTCGGCCACCCGGTGGGCGAGGCGCTGAAAGCCCATGACCTGGGCCCGGAGGGTGGCTCCGCCCGGGATGGCCTGGAGGAGGGCTCGCTCCATCTGAAAGGTGGCCTGCTCAGGCACAAGGAGGAGGAGGGGCGGCCCATCCGGCGTCCGGGCCGCCTCCGTGGCGATCTCGCGGAGGCAGTGCGATGTCTTGCCACTGCCTGCGGCTCCGAGGATGAACACGACCCGGCCCGCCGGAAGCGCCCCCCGTCCTGGGATGGGCTTCACCGGGAATCCTGGCGGACCCTGCCGCCGGTGGGAGACTCCACAATCCCGCCGGCGGCAGGGGATGGCGTGGCGGCGGTGCGGTGCACAGGGTCGGGGAGAGCGCACCGCCCAAGCCGCGGGTCAGTTCTGAGGACTCGCCCACGCCTCCGCCGTGAGCGTATCGGGGCCTGCGTGGACGCCCGCCGGCCCGGCCCAGTACCGGGTGCCGTCGGCCGTCCACCCGTACAGGAGGTGGCTCGTCTGCGGCGTGACGATCTGGCGTGCACTTCCGTCGGGGCGGATGACGAAACCAGGCGGCAGCACGGCCGGCCGGAAGCTGGAGATGGCGACGACACCTGAGTTGTCCGGCAGCCAGCGCAGGATATCGGCGTAAGCGGCCGCCGCGGCCGTGTGCACGGCCACTCCCGGCTGCCAGACCGTCACGCCCTGCGACGACGCGATGGCCAGGATGCCGTTGGTCGACCACGCCATGCCAGCCGGGCTGCCCGCCTGGTAGGTGCCGGGGAGCGGGGTCCCGTCCGCCAGTTTGTACGCGTTGACCGTGCCGTCCGCATGCGTGATCGCCACGAGTGATTGCGTCGGGTCGACCGAGAACAGCAGCGGCCCCATCTGGTCCTGGGCGAAGCGCACCCACTTGTACACCCTGGGCTGCGCAGCGCCTCCAAGGGACAGAACGTCGAGGTCGGTTCCGCAGCCGTAGGCGACGGCAGGCCCCGGCAGCGGCTCCACGAACGCTGGCGAGGCCCCGGCGCACGGCAGGTCGGTGCGAGAGCCGCCCCCAACCTCCTCCGCGACGTAGCCCTGCACCGAGGACCCTTGGATGCTGGGCTCCGACGTGCGGCTGAAGACGATCCAGTCGCTCCCGGGTATCCACCCGATCCAGCCGCAGGTCGGGATCGAATCGACCACCTGCCCGCCCTTCACCACTGCGCATTGGCCGTTGAGCAGGTTCGCCGCCAGGTCGCCCGCGACAGGGCCCGCCGAGACGCCGCTCGGCGGCGAGGGCAACGTCACCGTCAATGCCCCGACGCTCGCCGTCCCGGCCGCGCTGGTGGCGGTCGATGACGTGGGCCCGGTCCGCGCCGGACTGCCGCCAGTGGCCGCCGTCCCGGTGCTGGTCGCCGTGGATGGCTTGGGCCCGGTCCGCGCCGGACTGCCGCCGGTGGCCGCCGTCACGGTGCTGGTCGCCGTGGATGGCTTGGAACCGGCTTGCGCCGGGCTGCCCGCCGAGGTTATGGCCCCGCTCGCCGTGGCGGATGGCGTCCCGATGACCGGGGCGACTGTGGCGGCGGCAGCCTTCACGCCACCGCCCGCCGTGGGTCCGCACGCCGCCAGGGCCAAGCCAAGGCATGCGAGAGCCGCCTTCCGAAGCCAAACGAACCGTTCCAAGCCGCCCGTCACCTCGTGCCCATCATCACGCGCGGCATGCCTGCATGGTATCCGCCAAGCGACGGAGGCGCCGTCCCGACTGGCGGATCGGACGTTCCGGCGGTCCGCCGTTCGACCGGCCTCAAGTCCATATGGCCCTTCCGACATGGCCGCCCAGGAGGCGGCGGCGTGCCCGTCGAAGCCCCTCCCCAAAAGGCGGGCTCTGCCCGCCCCATATAAGCCCAAGGAGATGAGGCGCGTGGCGGCCCAGAGCCCGAAGCTACGCAACGTCGCCGTCGTCGGCCACGGTGGGTCCGGCAAGACGACCCTGGCGGAGGGCCTGCTCTTCCTGGCGGGAGAGACGGCCCGCCTGGGCAGGGTCGACGAGAGTAGCAGCATCCTCGACGCCGACCCGGACGCGATCCGCCGCCGCATCAGCGTCAGTGCCTCCATCGCGCCGGTTCCCTGGGCCGGGACCAAGTGCAACCTCATCGACACCCCGGGCTACCTCGACTTCCAGGGGGATGTGCGCGCGGCCCTCCGCGTCGCGGACGCCGCCCTTTTCGTGGTGGACGCCGTGGCCGGGGTCGAGGTCGGGACCGAGCTGACCTGGCGCCTCTGCGACGAGCTGGGGCTGCCCCGCCTGGTCTTCGTCAACAAGATGGACCGCGAGAACGCGAGCTTCGACCGCACCCTCGAGCAATTGCGCAACGCGTTCGGGGCCGCCGTGCTGCCCATCCAGCTGCCGATCCGGGCGGAGGCGAGCCTGCGCGGGGCAGTCGACGTCCTGGGCCAGCAGGCCGTGCTCTTCCAGGCCAAGGGCGGGACCGGCCAGGGCCCCGTTCCGGAGAACCTCCAGTCCGCCGCGGCGGCGGCCCGCGCGGCCCTGGTGGAGTCCGCGGCCGAGGCCGACGACGACCTGCTGGCCCGCTACCTCGACGGCGAGACCCTGGAGGCCGGGGCCGTCCGGGCCGCCTTCAAGAAGCAGGTGCACGCCGGCAAGGCTGTGCCGGTCCTCTGCGGGGCCGCGGGGGCCCTGCACGGCCTCCGGCCCCTCGCCGACGCCATGGTCGAGTTCCTGCCCTCGCCCGCCGACCGTGGCCCCGTGCGGGTCGAGGACCCGCGGACCGGTCAGGCGCGCCAAAGCGCGCCCGAAGCCTCAGCGCCCCCCCTCGCCCTCGTCTGGAAGACCATGGCCGACCCCTACGTCGGCAAGCTCACCATCTTCCGCGTCTACTCCGGCCAGCTGGCCTCCGACTCGCAGATCTACGACGCGACCGCCGAGGCCGCCGAGCGCATCGGCCAGCTGTACAGCCTCTGCGGCAAGGACCAGAAGCCCGTGCAGCGCGTGGAGGCCGGCGACATTGGCGCCGTGGCCAAGCTGCAGGCGACTCACACCGGCGACACGCTCTGCGACCAGGCCCACCCCGGGCGCCTGGCGCCGCCCCAATTCCCGCGGCCGGTGCATGTCGTCGCCGTCGAGCCCCGGACCAAGGGCGACGAGGACAAGATTTCCGCGGCCCTGCAGCGCCTGCAGGAGGAGGATCCCACCCTCGCCGTCGAGCGCAACGCGGAGACGCACCAGACCCTGCTCTCCGGGCTCGGCGAGCTGCACCTGGACGTCATCATGGAGCGGCTGCACCGCAAGTTCGGCGTCGAGGTCGTCTCCGTGCCGCCGCGCGTGGCGTACCGCGAGACCATCCACGGCCACGGCAAGGCGGAGGGCAAGCACAAGAAGCAGACGGGCGGCCGCGGGCAATTCGGCCACGTCTTCCTCGAGCTCGACCCGCTGCCGCGCGGCCAGGGCTTCGCCTTCGTGGACAAGATCTTCGGCGGCGCGGTGCCGCGCCAGTACATCCCCGCCGTCGAGAAGGGCCTGCGCGAGTGTATGGTGGAAGGTGTGTTGGGCGGGTACCCCGTGGTGGACGTGCAGGCGACCCTGACAGACGGGTCCTACCACCCGGTGGACAGCTCGGAGATGGCCTTCAAGATCGCGGCCTCGCTGGCGTTCAAGAAGGCGGCCCAGGAGGCGCAGCCCGTGCTGCTTGAGCCCATTGTCGACCTGGAGGTCACGGTGCCCGAGGAATATCTCGGCGACGTGATGGGGGATCTCAACAAGAAGCGCGGCCGCATCCAGGGCATCGAGGCCCGGGGCTCCTTCGCGGTCGTGCACGCGCAGGCCCCGCAGGCGGAGGTCTTCCGCTACGCCATCGACCTGCGCTCCATGACGCAGGGGCGCGGGGTGTTCACGCTGGCGTTCTCCCACTACGAAGAGGTGCCGCCGCAGGTGGCGCAGTTCGTCATCGACCACAGAGAAGTGAAGGCAGGGGTCTGATGCATCCCGGCGTGGCCTCCGACAACCGTGTCTCCGGTGCAGGCGCTTCGACCGAGACCCGGCTCACGGGTCAGAGCATCCGGCGGCGCGAGGACCCGCGCCTCATCACGGGCCATGGCCACTACACGGGCGACCTGCGCCTGCAGGGCATGATCGACGTCGCCTTCCTGCGGAGCCCGCACGCGCACGCGCGGCTGAGTGGGGTGGACGTGTCGGCCGCCCGCGGCCTGGACGGCGTGGTGGCGGCGCTGACGGCCGCCGACCTGGGGGCGGCCGCGCGTGGGGCGGGGGCGCCGGCCCTGGCGCCGGGCTTCGTCCACTACGTCGGCCAGCCTGTGGCGGCAGTGGCCGCCGTGGACCGGTACGTGGCCGAGGACGGTTGCGACCTGGTGACGGCGGGGTATGAGCCGCTGCCGGCGGTGGTGGATCTGGAGGGCGCGCTCGCGCCGGATGCACCGCTTGCCCGCGAGGGGCTGGAGAACAACCGCGCGCAGCATTGGGAGGCCAAGTACGGCGATTGGGCGGCGGCCGCTTCGGCCGCCGACATGATCGTGAAGGAGGACCTGGCGATCCACCGCGCGGCGGGCCACCCGCTGGAGGGCCGCGCGCTGGTTGCTGCGCCGGACCCCGCCAGCGGCGGGCTGGTCGTATGGGCGGCCGTGCAAAGCGCGCACGGTTTCCGCAGCGGGCTGGCGCCCGTCCTCGGCCTGCCGGAGCACCAGATCCGGGTCATCACCCCCGACGTGGGCGGGGGCTTCGGCGTCAAGAACGGCGTCTACCCGGAGGACGTGGTGGTGGCCTGGCTGGCGCTGCGGCTGCAGCGGCCGGTGCGCTGGCAGGAGGACCGCCGCGAGCACTTCCTCGGTTGCGTTCACGAGCGCGAGCAGGTGCAGCACCTGGAGGCCGCATGCAAGAACGACGGCACGGTGCTGGGGGTCCGCGCGCGGATCGTGGTGGACGTCGGCCCGTGGAACTTCCGCGGCGGCTTCATCGGCACGACGGCGCTGATGACCCTGCCGGGGCCGTACCGGATCCCCGTGTACGACGCGGCGTGCGAGAGCGTGTTCACGAACAAGGTGTTCACGGGGCCCTACCGGGGGGCGGGGCGGCCCCAGGGCAACTTCGCCATGGAGCGGCTGATGGACGCGGTGGCCAGGGCCACCGGGTGTGACCGGGCCGAGGTGCGGCGGCGCAACCTGATCACGCCGGCGGAGATGCCGTACCGCCGGGACCTGCCTGGGGGCGGGCGGGTATACGACACCGGCGATTATGGGGCCTGCCTGGACGCGGCGCTGGCGAAGGCGGATGCGGCTGGCTTTCCGGCGCGGCAGGCCTCAGCCCGCGCCGCCGGCCGGTATCTGGGCCTCGGCTTCGCTGTCTACAACGAGGACACGGGCGGCGGTCCGTTCGAGAGCGCACGCGTGCGGATGGAGCCCACGGGCCGCGTGGTCTGCGCCACCGGCTCGCCCTCGCAGGGGCAGGGCCACGAGACGGTCTGGGCGCAGCTGCTGGCGGACGAGCTGGGCGTGCCCATGGAGGACATCACGGTCATCGGCTCGGACACGGCCACGGTCCCCATGGGCGTCGGCACCTTCGGCAGCCGCAGCGCGCCGGTGGCGGGCGGGGCCGTGACGACCGCCGGCAGGAAGCTGGCGGATAAGCTCCGGCGGATCGCGGCCGGGCGGCTGGAGGCCCGGCCTGAGGATCTGGTGCTGGCGGGGGGCAGGGTCGAAGTCAGGGGTGCGCCGGGCAAGGGCCTGGCCATCGCCGACGTGGCGCGCATGGCCCACGGCCTGGGCGGCCCGGCGGGGGAGGACCCCGGGCTCGAGGAGACCGTCTACTTTCGCCCCGAGCGGCAGACCTTCGCCAACGGCGCCCATGTGGTCGAGGTGGAGGTCGACCCGGCAACGGGCGGCGTGCGATTTGCGAAGTACACGATCATCCACGACTGCGGTACCCTGCTCAACCCCATGCTGGTCGAGGGCCAGATCCACGGCGGCACCATGTATGGGCTGTCGACGGCGCTCCTCGAGGAGATCGCCTACGACGAGAGCGGGCAGCTGCTGACGGCGACGTTCATGGACTACCTGCTGCCGACCACGATGGACGTTCCCCACATGGACGTTGGCCACTTCGAGTCGCCGACGCCCCTGAACCCCAGCGGCGCCAAGGGCGCGGGGGAGGGGGGCACCATCCCGGCCCTGGAGGCGATCGCCTCGGCGGTCGAAGATGCCCTGAAGCCATTCGGGGCGCCCATCGTGCGGGAGCTGCCGCTCTCGCCGCCCCGGGTGTACGCGCTGGCGCACGGGGGCCAGGCGTAAGGGCTGCGGATGGCTTCCGTGCAACCCACTGTGCGGCAGAGCCGGCGCACCGCCCGCCGGCTCTGCCGCACCATGGGCCGCCAAATGAGGCGTCCACCCTACATATCTTCATAGGTCCGTCACAAGCCAGCGCTATACAATTGGCCAGGCTTCCATATCCGCGGGCTGTTGGAGGGATCTGCACCCATGCGAATTCGGCGCTGGATCGTGGCATTGTCTGCTGGTCTGATGCTGGTTCTGGCTGGCTCCGGCGCGCCGGCGGCGTTTGCGGCAACGCCCATCACCGTCACCGTTAACGGCGTGCCGGTCAGCGCGCCTGTCGCGCCAGAGATCGTCAACGGGACGACCCTCGTTCCGGCGCGGGCCATCGCCCAGGCCCTGGGCGCCAGCGTGACCTGGGATCCCACCTCGAACACCGTGGCGATCGCCGGCACCAGCAACTCGGCCGGATCGATGGACGTTGCCTCCGTCTTCGCGGCCGTCTCGCCGTCCATCGTGGGCCTGGTGTCGATCCAGCACGATGGCACGGGTGCCATTGCCGCCGTGGACACGGGCAGCGGCGTGGTGCTGGACAGCAGCGGCCTGATCGTGACCAACGCCCACGTTCTGGCCGGTGGCGATACCTTCTACGTCGTGACGGGGCCGGGGGCGGCCCAGCAGATCCCGAGCTCGCAGATCTGGAGCGACACCGTCTCCGACCTGGCGTTCCTGCGCACGGGGATCACGGGCCTGAAGCCCGCGACCCTGGCCAACAGTGACAATGTCGTCGTCGGCGAGCCCGTGATCGCCATCGGCAACCCGCTCGGGTACTACCTGCAGGACACGGTGACCCGCGGCGTGATCAGCGGGGTTGGCCGCGACGTGACCGGTGCCAGCTTCTACCCGCTGATCCAGACGGACGCGGCCATCAACCCCGGCAACAGTGGCGGTGCCCTCGTCGACGCCGCGGGCCAGGTGATCGGCATCACGTCCCTGAAGTTCTCGTCCAACAACGTTCAGGGCCTTAATTTCGCCATTCCCAGCAACGTCGTGCAGCAGATGCTGCAGCAGTTCCAGCAGAACGGCCACGTCGTGCGCACGTGGATCGGCGCCTCGCTGAGCGAGCCGTGGCAGGTCAGCGTCGGCCTGCCGACGACCGATGGGCTGACGGTGAGCAGCGTTGTGGCGGGTGGCCCCGCGGCCCTGGCCGGCATCCAGGCGGGGGACGAGATCATGGCGGTGGATGGCCAGGCGGTGCACACGAACCTGGCGCTCACGAGCATCCTCTGGAGCCACAAGCCTGGCGAGACGGTCACCCTGTCGATCCTGCGCAACGGCAGCACGCTGAGCGTGCAGGTGGCCCTGCAGCAGCGTCCGGCGGGGCAGTAGAAAACCAGTGAGCCCGGCGGGGGCTCTCCCCGCCGGGCTCACGGAGCGGGGCCTATTCAGTTGTGGCTTCTAGCAGAAGCCGCCGCCGCCGGAGCCGCCGCCGCACAGGGGCAGGATCTTGGCGAAGGCCACGGCGGCCGGGACCAGAACCCCGGCCATCACGAGCAGGGTCAGGAGCCACTTGCGCATCTCCGACACCTCCGCTTCGCTTCAGGACGCGTGCGCCAGCAAAATGCGGTGCACGGCCCGTGGATCCCATGAGGTGCCGGCTTCGCGCGTCATGCGCTCCAACACGGCGGGGTAGGGCTGCCCTTCCTCCACGAGCGCCCGGTCGTATGCATCGAGGAGCCCGAGTATGGCGGAGTCGTATGTATGGCGGCCACGCTCAACCCGCTGGACGAGGGTCCGCGCCGGAAGGGCGGCGCTGGTTCGCTGGGCCACGGGCAGGCGTAGGAAGACGGCAGCGGTCCCGAGAACGCGCGAGTCGGTATGCGGCGCGAACT
>DATLTP010000283.1:0-7784 GCA_035533535.1 Bacillota bacterium
CAGCCGACGTGGCGGCGCGGTTCGGAGCGGTCTTCGGGGCGGAGATGGTTGTCGAACGATCCCTGGCCGTTCTGGAAGGAAACTGGTAAGCCTCGACGAAGAGCGCCACCCTGGAAGGTGAGCCGTTGGACGCCGATCTGAGGGAGTTTCTGGCGCAGAGGTTTGAAGCGGTCGAGCACCGTCTGGAGGGGCTCGACCGGCGCCTCGTCGGGGTGGACCAGCGCCTGGACTCGGTCGAGCAGCGCCTCGTCGGGGTCGAGCAGCAGCTGGACGGGGTCAAGCAGCGGCTGGACTCGGTCGAGCAGCGGCTGGATTCGGTCGAGCGGCGGCTCGATGCGGCCGAGCAGCGTGATGGCGCGATGGAGCAGAGGCTGGCGGGCTTGGAGCGGCAGGTGGGGACCCTGGGCCGCGAGTTGGGCACGCGCATCGAGCGGCTGGATGACGACATCCGCCAGGTGGCGGAAGGCCACATGATGCTGGTGGAGATTATGCGAACGCGGGAAGAGCCACTGCGGCGGGAAATCGCGTTCGTCGAGCATGCGAATCGCCTGCTGTCCCGGCGGCTCGCGACCGTCGAAGAAGCGGTCAAGGGGTCCGGCGCGGCCTCCACGTAGACCCGGACCAAAGCCTGGGCGGGGCGCGGACGCCAAGGTCGCTCGGAGCCAGTCCGCCTCCCCGGCGGCCGGCTGTGTACGCCGACGTCTGCGACCTTCGCCGGCTGAGCCCACAATGGTCAGGGCGGGTGGTTCAGGCGTTCTCCTCCTCCGCCGCGGCCAACCGCGCGCAATCGGGGCAGATGCCGTGCAGCAGCTCGGTGCGGCCGAGGATGATGAATCCGTCGATCTCCGTGGGGAGCGGCTGGCGCCCGTGCGGTGCCGGCGCATCCTGGATCCTGTGGCAGCGGACGCAGACGACCTCGGCGTGCGGCGCCGTGTCGGGGTCGTAGTGCACCTGGCCGTCGCCCGCTTCGAAGGGGCGCAGGTCGCCGGCCTCCGCGAGGTCGTTCAGCGCGGCGTACACGGTCGTCAGCGAGAGGTGCGGCAGCCACTCGCGCAGGCGCTCATGCAGCTGCTCGGCGGTGGGATGGCTGGTGTCGCCGATCAGCGCTTGGTAGATCAGCACGCGCTGTGGCGTGATCTTGCCGCCGCGGGCCCGGACGCCGGCCAGAATGTCCTCCAGGGGGCGCACGCCATGGCCTCCCAAATCCGAGTATCTGACTAGACTATCCCCCGGACTGGTCCATCCGTCAATGGCAGGGCCTTTTCCTTCGCCCGGCGAAGCACGAACTGGCTGCCCAGGTTCCGCGTGGGCAGCACGGCTTCAACGGAAGGGGATGACGCCGGTGCCCGCCCACATCACGACCGACGACCTGTACCGCTTCCAGTGGCTGTCGGACCCGCAGACCTCGCCCGACGGCCGCACGGTGGCCTACGTGCTCACGCGAATCGCCCGTGGTGAACGCGAGAAGGCGTACCGGTCTGAGATCTGGGCCGTGCCCGCGGCGGGCGGCGAGCCGGCGCGGCTGACGGCGGGGCCTCGCGACCGGCACCCGCGCTGGTCCCCTGACGGGCGGACCCTGGCCTTTGTCAGCTCCCGCGGCGGTGACGACCAGATCTACGCCCTCCCAGCCGCTGGCGGCGAGGCGCAGCCCCTGACCGCCAGGAAGGGTGGCGCCGGTTCCCCGCCCGTCTGGTCGCCGGACTCGGCCACCATCCTATTCACGGCAAAGGCTGGCCCGGTGCCGGGGCCGGACGACTCCGACGTGCGCGTTTACACGCGCATCCGTTATAAGCTCGACGGCTCCGGCTACTTCGACCACCGCTACCGCCAGGTCTTCGCGACGCCGGCCCGCGTGGCGGCGCCCGAGAGCAATCCGGTGCAGCTGACCACGGGCGACTGGGATAAGTCCGACCCCGCCTGGTCGCCAGATGGCTCGCGCATCGCCTTCGCCGGGAATCCCGACCTCGAGGACTTTGACCTGGATGGTGGGGCCGACCTGTTCACGATCCCGCCGCTCGGCGGCGAGCCAACCCGCCTGACCAAGAGCAGGGGCCCGAAGTCGGGCCTGGCCTGGTCGCCCGACAGCCGCGCCATCGCCTACGTCGGCCATGACGACCACCTGCACGGCGCCACCGACGCCGGGATCTGGGTGGTCGAGTCCGGCCAGGCGCCCCGCCTGCTGACGGTGGGCCTGACGGCCACGGCCGGCGACCACATCGGCTCCGATAGCCGGGTGGAGGCGCCTGGCGCCCTGCCCGAGTGGACGGCCGACGGCCGGGAGATCCGCTTCCTCGCCACGGCGGGCGGCACGACTCAGCTGTTCGTCGTGACCACGGGCGAAGCGCCGGCGATTTCCCAGCTCACCCATGGGCGCCGCAGCCTGTACGGGCTATCGGGGGAGGCGACGGCCGTCGCCGACCCGCTTAATCCTGGCGACCTGTATGTGGGGGAGCGCCGCCTGACCGATATCAATCCCTGGCTGCGCGAGCTGGAGCTGTCCTCGCCGGAGCCATTCACCTACAAGGGCTCAGGCGACTGGACCTGTGAGGGCTGGCTGATGCGGCCGGCCGGCCACCAGGCCGGGGAGCGCTACCCGGCCGTCCTCGAGGTGCACGGCGGCCCCCACGGCGCCTACGGAGAGGCCTTCTTCCACGAGTTCCAGCTGCTGGCGGCCGCCGGGTATGCCGTCATGTACTGTAACCCCTGCGGTAGTGTCGGCTACGGCGAGGAGTTCGCCCGCCAGGTTCAGTTCGACTGGGGCAACCACGACTACCGCGACGTGATGGGCTGCGTCGACGCGGCCCTGGCCGCCAATCCGTGGATCGACGCCTCGCGCCTGGGCGTGACGGGCGGCTCTTACGGCGGCTTCATGACCAACTGGATCGTCGGCCACACCGACCGCTTCAAGGCGGCCGTGACCGACCGCAGCACCGCCAACCGCATGAGCCACTGGGGCACCAGCGACATGGGCTACCGCCACGCCGACTTCGAGGGGCTGCCCTTCGACAGCCCCGACAACTACCTGCGCCACTCGCCGATCATGTCGGTGCGGAACGTGACGGCGCCGATCCTGATCATGGCGGGCGAAAACGACCTGCGCTGCTCCATCCAGCAGAGCGAGGAATGGTTCGTGGCCCTGCGCCGGCTGGGCAAGACGGCCGAGTTCGTCCGCTTCCCCGGCGAGAGCCACGGGATGTCGCGCGGCGGCCAGCCGCGGCACCGCATCGAGCGCCTGGAGCGCCAGGCGGCCTGGTTCAAGCGGCATTTGTGAGCGCGCCCTGGCAGGCGCGCCTCCCGGATCTGGCCGAGCGGCTGGACCGGTGCCTGCAGCAATGGCGGCTCGTCCCTGAGCCGCCATTCCCGGGCCTTTCGTACAACTACACTGTCCCGGTGCGCCTCCCGGACGGAACCCCCGCCGTGTTGAAGATCTCCATGCCGGGTGAGAGCGCCACGGAGGCCGAGGCGCTGCGCCTGTGCGATGGCGAGGGCGCCGTCCGGCTGCTGGCCGTGGCGGAGGGCGCGCTGCTTCTGGAGAGGGCGCTGCCAGGCCGCGCCCTTCCCCATCGGCACGGCTGCGAGGCGGTTGCAGCCGCGGTGATGCGGAGGCTGTGGCGGCCGGTGCCCGAGGGGCATCCCTTTCCAAGCGTGGCGGAGTGGGGGACCCGCGCCTTCGCGAACCACCGCGCCCGGTTCGGGGGCCCGGGCCCTATGCCCCCCGAGCTGTTCCAAGCCGCCGAGGAGACGCTGGCCGAGCGACCTGCGGCCCCCTGCCTTCTGCACGGCGACCTCCATCATTCCAACATCCTGTCCGGAACGCGCTCGTCCTGGCTGGCCATCGACCCCAAGGGCGTGGTGGGCGAGGCGGCCTTCGACACCTACGCCTTCCTGCACAACCCCGTGGGTGTCGAGATTGCCCCCGCCGAGCAGCGGCGCCGCGCCGATGCCCTGGGCGAGGCCCTGGGCATGGAGCGGGCCTGGCTGCGGCGGTGGGCCGTTGCCGGCATGGTGCTCTCGGCGCTGTGGTCGCTGGAGGGCGGCGAGCCGGGCTGGACGCACGCCATCGCGTGCGCCCAGCCCCTCTTCGACGACTGAAGGAAGTGCCCTTACGTCCCTGTCTTGGCCGGGCGGCCTACGCCCCGATCTCCGCCTCCGCCTCAAGCAGGGCACCGGCCGCGGCTCCGGCCCGCAGGGCCCGGCCCTTGGCCAGGGCCAGGACCGCGAGCTCGGCGCCGAAGCCGACCAGGGTGGCGGCGGCGACGGTGTCGACGCCCGGCCACGGCAGGCGTGTGACGGCAAAGAAGCCCACGGCCGTCAGGGCGACCAGGTTGGCCGAGGAGCCGCCGATCACCACCCAGGTGGCGCGCGCCCGCACGAGCAGCCCCTGCCAGTACTGCTGCATGGCCGTGAGCAGCGGCAGCACGGCCAAAACGGCGAGCGCGTCGAGCGCGAGCGACAAAACGGTGCCGTGGACCCCGATGACCGCGCTGAAATAGAGCCCCAGGCCCCCGGGCAGCAGGGCAATGACCACCGCTGTGGCCACGGCCCCGACGCCGAGGGTGAACCGCCGCAGCGTGCGTGCGTCGACGCCCTCGGGGCCGGCGATCACCAGCTGCTGGGTCATGGCGACCGGGCCCTGGATCAGGAACAGGGCCGCGTACGCCACAGGCCAGGCCGCCAGCGAGGCCACGGGCAGCGCGCCCCTGGCCAGCTCGGCGGCGGCCACCGACCGCCCGAGGAACGAGACGGCGCTCGTCAGGGCCAGGGGGACGTAAAAGCCAAGCAGGCGGCGCAGATCCAGCGGCCGTGGAGGCTCCGCGCGGTCCGGCGGCGGGCCGAGCAGCCTTGCCGCAAAGGTGATGAACACGGCCTCCGCGCTGACGCCGAGGGCCAGGGCCAGGCCGCCGATGGCCACGCCCACCTGGGGCCAGAGCGTGAGGCCGGTGACCAGGATGATGCCGGCCGTGACCGTCCGGGTGATGGTGCCGATGCCCACCGGCCGCGTGGCGCCGCGGCGGATGAGGATGCCCTGGTAGTAGCGGCGCCACGCGATGGCTGGGCTCCAGGGGATCATGCAGGCCATGCCCGCGCGCCCCGCGGCCACCACCAGCGGCGGCAGGCCGAGCCAGCGCCCGAAGACCACCGCATAGAGCGGGGTCAGGGCGACGGCGGCGTGCAGGAGGCCGCAGGCGGCGGCCACCACGAGCATGAAGCGGAAGACCAGCCGCCGGCTGGCGGCATCCCCGCCCAGGGCGTTGGCTGCGTGCAGCAGGGGGATGACGGGCGCCTCGATCAGCAGCGAGACCGCCAGCACGGCGCCGAAGGCGGCCAGGGCGACTTCGGGGCCGGGCACCCGGGCCAGGCCGGCCGAGACCAGGGCCTCCGCCGTCGCCATGAGGAGGCTGGATGCGGCCAGGGGCCAGAATAGGTGCAGGAGGCGGCGCGTCACCGCTGCATCAGGTTCCGGACCACGAAGCCGAGGTTGGCCGGCCGCTCCGCCAGGCGGCGCATCAGGTAAGGATACCATTCCGTGCCGAATGGGATGTAGACCCGGACGCGGTGGCCGGCCTGAGCCAGCTCGCGCTGGAGCCCGGACCGGATGCCGTACAGCATCTGAAACTCGTACCGGTCCCCGTCCGCATGCAGCCCCAGGGTGGACTGGATCAGCGCGGGGTCGTGGGTGGCCACGGCCGTGTAAAAGCCGTGCCCGATCTGCCGCTGCACCAGCCGCCGGTAGCTCCTGTCCGTGTCGGCCTTGACGGGGTAGGCCACGGCGGCAGGCTCCTGGTAGGCCCCTTTGACGACGCGCACGTTGGGCGCAAGCTGGTCGAGCGCGGCCAGGTCCGCCTCGCTGCGGTAGAGGTAGGCCTGGATGACCACGCCCACGTTGTCGTAGCCCGCCGCCCGCACCTCGCGGTAGATGTCCAGCGTGACGTCGGTGTAGGCCGAGCTCTCCATGTCGATGCGCACGAAGTTGCCGTGCGTGCGGGCGCGGTCGAGCACCCGGCGGAGGTTGGTCACGGCGAGATCCCGGTCGATGTCCAGGCCCATCATGGTCAGCTTCAGCGAGGCGTTGCTCTTCACGCCCGTCTGCGCGATGGCGTCCAGGATCTCCAGGTAGGAGTCGGCGGCCTGCTCTGCCGCGCGCCGGTCGGCCACGCTCTCGCCAAGGTGGTCCAACGTGGCGAGGATTCCATCGCGGTTGGCCGACGCCACGGCCTGCATGGCAGCAGCCACGGTTTCGCCGGCGACGAAGCGGGTGGCGCCGAAGGCGGGCCCGAACCGGCGGACCAGACGGCCGACGCCGGGGCTCTTGGCCAGGGATAGGATGGTGCGGCGGCCGAGCGTCTCAAACAAGCGGTGTTCCTCCCCCACCAGTTTCTACGCGCAGCGCGGCAGGCCTCTTGCGCACCTGCGTCAAACCCCTGTCAGCGAATGGACTGCGCGGGTTCCGCCCGCGCGGACGCTGCAGTCGATGGGAGGCAGGCCTGTGGATCCGCGCGCGGAGCTGCTGCGCGACCTGACCGAGGCCCCAGGCGCATCGGGTTTCGAGGATAGCGTACGGCAAATTGCCCGCGCCGCCTGCGCCCCGCTCGGCGAGGTCAGCCGCGACGGGCTCGGCAGCCTGCTGATCACGGCCCCGGGCTCGGGCTCGGCCTCCGCCCCCCGCGTCCTCCTGGGCGCCCACATGGATGAGGTGGGCTTTCTCATCACGCGGGTCACGCCCGAGGGCTTCCTCCGCTTTCAGACGCTGGGCGGCTGGTGGGAGCAGGTCATGCTGGCGCAGCGCGTGCACGTGATCTCCCGCCGCGGCCCCGTGCTGGGCATCGTCGGCAGCAAGCCCCCACACGTGCTGCCGGCCGAGGCCCGCAAGAAGGTCGTCGAGAAGGCTGAAATGTTCATCGACATCGGCGCGGGGAGTGCCGCTGACGTGGAGGCCATGGGCGTGCGCCCCGGAGACTTCGCCGTCCCGGTCTGCCCGTTCGCCGAGCTGGGGCAGCTGTATGCCGGCAAGGCCTTCGACGACCGCGCCGGCTGCGCGCTGGTGATCGAGGCCATGCGGGCCGCCCGCGGGAGCCACCCCAATACCCTGATCGGCGCCCTGACGGTGCAGGAGGAGACGGGCCTGCGCGGCGCGCAGACATCCGTCACGGCCGCCCGGCCCGACGTGGCCATCTCCCTGGACGTCGGGATCGCCGGCGACACGCCCGGCATGAAGCCCGAGGAGGCCCAGGCCCGGCTGGGCGGCGGGCCGGTCGCGCTGCTTTATGACGGCAGCCTGATCCCCAACCCGCGCCTGCGCGACCTGGTCGCGGACACCGCGGCCCAGGCCGGCATCCCGTTCCAGTACGACCTGATCCCCGGCGGCGGCAACGACGGCGGCCGCTTCCAGCAGTTCGGCCAGGGTGTGCCCACCATCTGTCTGGGCATCCCCGCCCGGTATATCCACAGCGCCACGTCGGTGATCAGCCGCAGCGACTTCGACCACGCCGTCGATTTGCTGGCGGCGCTTGTGCGCCGCCTTGACCAGGCTGCCATCCGGGGGCTCACGCCATGAGGGCCGTGGTCACGGGGGCCGCGGGCGCCCTGGGGCAGGCCGTGGTGCAGGCCTTCACCAGCGCCGGCTGGGACGTGACGGGCCTGCGCCGCCAGGATGCGGACCTGCTCGACTTTGCGGCCGTGCAGTCCGCCCTGCGGCCCCTGCGCGCCATCGACGCCGTGGTGTGCTGCGCTGGCGGCTACAGCGAGGCCCCGGTCGCCGAGCTGGAGGCCGGCGACCTCCGCCG
>DATLTP010000284.1:0-5993 GCA_035533535.1 Bacillota bacterium
GGGATGCCACGGCCAAGAGCTCGGTGGGCGCCGAGGGCCTGATGCAGTTGATGCCCGGGACGGCTGCAGGCCTTGGCGTGACCGACCCCTACGACCCGGTCCAGAACGTGAAGGGCGGTATCAGCTACCTTCTGGAGATGCTCCAGCTGTTCAAGGGGAACCTCCAGCTGGCCATCGCCGCCTACAACGCCGGGCCTGGCGCGGTGCAGAAGTATGGCGGCATCCCGCCGTATGCCGAGACCCAGAACTACGTGAATGAAGTGCTCGGCCTCTATAAGCAGGGCAAGTAGATGTGGTTTGAGGACTGTGCGGTCGGCCAGCGCTGGGTGAGCTCCGGCCGGACCCTCGGGCTGGGGGAGATCCAGGACTTCGCGATCCGCTACGACGCCCAGTACCTGCACGTGGATGAGCCGGCGGCCACGGCCGGCCCGTACGGCGGAATCATTGCGTCTGGCTTTCACACGCTCGCGGTTGCATGGTCGCTCTACCTGCAGACGGGCGCGTTGGGCGAGGGCAGCCAAGGCGGGATCGGTATGGACGAGGTGCGCTGGCTGTTGCCGGTCCGTCCGGGCGACACCCTGCGCGTGGAGACCGAAATCGTGGAGGTGGGCACCCTCCGCAAGGGGCGGGGCCGTGTGGTCTTCGCCCACACGGCCCGCAACCAAAACGGTGAGGCCGTCCTGACCTACCGCACGCTCGGGCTGGTGGCCGCCAGGCCCTGATAGAACAGGCAGAGCGTGAGCAGGCCCCGGTCGAAGTTGCTCAGGGTGAAGAACTCGTTGGGCGCGTGGAAGTGCTCGCCGTTGAGGCCGAACCCGATCAGCACGACGGGCGCGCCGAGGTCACGCTGCAGCATGGGCACCACCGGGATGGACCCGCCCATCCCCGCAAAGACCGGCGTCTTGCCGTAGGCCTCGGTCATGGCGGCGGCCGCGGCCCGCATAGCGGGATGGTCGCGGGGGGTCATGGCCGAATGGCCACCACCCTGCATCTCAACCTCGACGCTGGCCGTCGGCGGGCACAGGCGGCGCGCATGCGCCGCCACCAAATCCGCAATCTTGTCCGGGTCTTGGTCGGGCACCAGCCGGCAGGAGATCTTCGCGTGGGCGACGCACGGGATCACCGTCTTCGTCCCCGCGCCCTCAAACCCGCCGTACACGCCGTTCAGTTCCAGGGTCGGGCGCCGCCAGATCCGCTCGACCACCGTGTACCCCTGCTCGCCGGTCAGGGCCGGGGCGCCCACCTCTGCCGCGAACGCGGCCTCATCGAAGGGCAGGGCCGCGTACGCCGCGCGCTCGGCTGGGGTCAGCGGCCGCACGCCGTCGTAAAAGCCCGGCACGGCCACCCGTCCCTGCTCGTCATGCAGGCGGGCGACCAGGGCGCACAGCTCGTGCAGGGCGTTTGGCGCCGAGCCGCCGTAAAGGCCCGAGTGCAGATCGCCGGTGCCTGTCCGCAGGATGATCTCCAGGGTGGCGATGCCGCGCAGGCTCTCGCAGAGTGAGGGCGTGTCCGGGCCAAGCAGCGGGTTGTCCGAGACGGCCGCCACGTCGCAGCGCAGGCGCTCGGCCTCGGCGCGGATGAAGCGCTGCAGGTTCTCGCTGGCGCACTCCTCCTCGCCCTCGACGATGAACTTGAGGTTGATGGGCGGGTGGCCGTCCACGGCGGCCAGGGCCTCGACGGCCTTGAGGTGCATGAAGATCTGGCCCTTGTCGTCTGAACTGCCGCGCGCGAAGAGTTTGCCGTCGCGCAGGACCGGGGTGAAGGGCGGGGTCTCCCAGAGCTCCAGCGGGTCGGCGGGCTGGACGTCGTAGTGGCCGTACACCAGCAACGTCGGCCGTCCGGGGGCGTGCAGCCAGTCGCCGTAGACCACCGGGTGGCCGCCGGTCGGCATGACGGCCACGTGCTCAAGGCCGACGGCGCGCATCTGGCCAGCCGCCCACTCGGCCGCCTTGGCCATGTCCGGGGCGTGCTCGGGCAGTGTGCTGATGCTCGGGATCCTGAGCCATTCGCTCAGCTCGTCCAGATGCCGGGCGCGGTGCTCCGCCAGGTAGCGCCGGAACGCGTTCGCCTCTGCCATGCCGCAATCGGGCCTCCTTTGAACCCGCGACGCACGGGAGCAACCCGTGCTCCTTTGAGCTCGCCGCCGCACGGGCTGGCCCCGTGCCGGGACCTTTGCCTACCGAAAGGGTATCACGCGGGTATGGTGGACGCGGGGGGTAGGTCGGCGTGACGTTTGTGCTGGTTCATGGGGCGTGGGGCGGCGGGTGGGGGTGGACGCCGTTCGCGGAGGCGATGCGGCGGCGGGGTCACCAGGTTTTCACGCCCACGCTGACGGGGATGGGGGAGCGCTCGCACCTTTTCAGCGGTGCCATCAACCTCAGCACGCACATCGAGGACATCTGCAACGTGATCCGGTACGAGCGGCTGCGGGACTTCGTCCTCGCGGGCCACTCGTACGGCGGGATGGTCGTCACCGGTGTGGCGGACCGCATGGCCGATCGCATTCGCTCGCTGGTGTACATCGACGCCTTCCTGCCTGAGGACGGCCGGGCGCTGATCGACTACACCCCGGGGGGCGTCGCGGCGCAATTGATGGACGCCGGCTCACGCCACGGCGGCCTGGCCGTGTCGGTGCCGTCACCATGGGTGCTGCCGGGGCTCAGCCCGGCCGAGCAGGCTGAGATCGAGGCCCTGCGCGGACCCCAGCCGCTCGGCACCCTGGTCGAGAAGATCCGGCTGAGTGGGGCGGGTGAGCGCATCCCGCGCCGGATGTACATCCTGGCAAGCGAGAACCCTGGGGCGACCTTCCGGCGATTCTACGACGGGGTGCGCGGGCGGCCTGGCTGGGAGATGGCTGAGGTTGCCTGCGGCCACGGCATTCACCGCGAGCGGCCGGAGGAGCTGATCCCCCTGCTGGAGCGGATGGCCTAGGCTCGGTCCGGTCAGGCGTCCTGGGCCCGGCGGCGGCGCTCGGGCTCGAGGACCAGGGCCACATACAGCGCCGCCGTGGCTTCCCAGACGGCCAGGACGCGCTGCCAGGGAGACTGGGAATGGGGCTGGGCCTGGGACCGGGCCTGGGCCTTGGCTGCGGGCGCGACGTGGGGCGGTGGTGGCGAAGGCGCGAGCGTGCTCGGGTGGGGGTTTGCTCCCAGGGTCAAAAGGCCCTCGATGTCCTTCAGGCTGAGGGATGTCAGGACGTGGGTGGGGTCGCGAACTTCGGCGGCGGCCGCCGCTTGGACCTGGGCCCGGACCTGAGCCCGGGCGGCCGGGGCCATTCCCGTGACGATGTGGCTCATGGTGCTTCCATTTTGAGGCCCCCGGGCCGCAACCGGCAACCGCGAAGTCGGACCTTCGCCTGGGAAGCTGCGGGCTGAGCCGCTGTGGTTGCACGGCACCGCCGAGCGGGCTGCCAGGGTGTGGTAGGCGGCGGGGCTGCCGCATAGCTGGTGAGCTATGGATGCCCGCATGGCCGCCCTGGCGGCTGGCTGTGAATTTGCCGCGCCCGGCGGGGGAACCCCCGCCAGCCCGCGCGAGCTCAACCCCGACCGCATCCGGGCTTGGGCTGAGGCTCTGGTCGCACTGCATGCGGTCGAGACACCGGAGGACTTGCCGGAGGCCGGCTTCCCCGACTGGCTGGCGCGGGTGCCGCAACCCTGGCCCGTGGACGTGGCGCCGCTCCTCATGCAGGCCTCGGGTATGCGGAGGATACCCGGGCCGCCCGCGGGCGGGCTGCGCTTCTGCCATCGCCGCTGGTGGCTCCAGCATGCGCGGTTTCAAGGCGACGCCCTCCTTGGCATGGACGGGTGGGGGCGGGCTGCGCGCGGCGACCCTGCGGGGGATGTGGCTTCGGTTCTGCCCGGGCTGGCGGCGGCGGGCGCCTCCGCCGCCGTGGCGGAGTCCTTTGCGACGGCGTTTGCGACGGCGTATGCGCAGGCCGGCGGCGCGCCGCTGCGGGGGCTCGGCGCTTGGCACATCGCCTGGGTCGGCGAGGAGCTGGTGGAGGCCCTGCGTGAGCGGAGCAGCAGCGGCCGCGCCGTGGCCGAGGTCTTCCTCTGGAGCCGCCTGCTGGGCCGGCTGCTGGCGCGCAGGCAGGACTGAGGCGGCCACGACTGCGGGGGCAGGCCCAGGGCGATGCAACTGCGCCGGGCAAGGGTGGGCGGTGGGCGAGCAAGCCGTCTGCTGGTCGCCTCCGGTCGCTGGCACCCTGCGGCGGGACTGCGCTCGCCAGGGCCATGCTCACCAGGACTGCGCCGGCTTGAGGCGAAAGGCCCTTCGCATGAACCCCAATGTCAGAGAAGTTTGGCTGCACAGCGTGACGGCCGTGAGCCCGACCACGGGCGAGGCCTTCCCGGCCGAGTTCCTGATCCGGGACGGGCGCATCGCCGCCGTGGCCCCGCCCGGTGGAATCCGGGCCCCAGGCGCCCGGCCCATCGACGGGGGCGGCCGCATCTGCGTCCCCGGCTTCGTCGACGCCCACATGCACATCGAGAGCAGCTTCCTCAGCCCGGGCGCCTTCGCCTCGGCGGTGGCTGCCTGCGGCACAACCACCGTGGCAGAGGATCCCCATGACCTCGTCAACATCGCGGGCGTCGCCGGCATGGCGTGGATGGTCGCGGCCTGCCGCGACCTGCCTGTGCGGATCCTGCACATGGCGCCCTCCTGTGTGCCGCCGCTGCCCGGCCTCGAAACGGCGCTCGGCTCGGTCGGCCCCGCCGAAGTGCGCGAGATGCTGCGCATGCCTGGGGTGGCCGGCCTGGCTGAAGTCATGGACTACGAGGCGGCAGTGGCGGGGGATCCGCGCATCGCGGCTATCGTGGCGGAGGCCGTCGCGGCCGGCGTCCTGGTCGACGGGCACGCGCCCGGCCTCGTGGGCGCGGACCTCGCCGCCTTCCTTGGGCTCGGGATCGAGTCCGACCACACGGTCAACAGCCCGGAAGGGTTCGTGGAGCGGGCGCGCCTGGGCGCCTGGGTTCAGCTGCAGGCGCGGAGCGCCCGTCCGGATGTCATCGCCGCCCTCCACGCCCTGCCCGTATGTGCCCCGCTCAACCTGGTCACCGACGATGTGGCCGCGGACGAGCTGGCGGCGGGCCAGCACCTGAACGCCGTGGCCGCGCTGGCTGTGAGGAACGGCATGCCACCCCTGGACGCGCTCCGCGCGATCACCTGGAAGCCGGCCCAGCGGCTGCGGCTCGGCGACGTGGGCGTGCTCAGGCCGGGCGCCCGGGCTGATCTCGTGGTGCTCGACGGCGAGCTGGCTGAGTTCCGCCCGTGGCTGGTTCTGGCCGGTGGCCTGCCGGTGGGGGAGTGGACCCCGCCACCCGCGCCCCGGCCGGGCCCGCTGGGCGCAGGCCTCCGCCTCCCGCCCCTCCGGGCGGACGACTTCACCTGGCCGGTCCAGGCTGCGGCCGGGCCGGTTCGCCTGCGCGCTATGGCCGTGCGCCCCGCCGATTTCTACACGGCGCCAGCTGAAGTGGCGGCCAGCGTCCAGCATGGACTGGTTGATTGGGAGGCTGCTGGGCTGATCCAGGTCGCCGTCCTGCAGCGGTACGGGGGCGGCCAGCGTGCACGAGCGCCACTGGCCGGCCTGCGCCTCGGTCCAGGCGCCGCCGCCACAACGTACGCCCACGACACCCACAACCTGGTGGTCGTCGGCACGAACGCGGCCGACATGGCCCAGGCCGCGGAGAGGCTGCGCCAAATCGGGGGCGGCATCGCCATCGTGCGGGGCGGGCGGCTGGTGGCGGAGTTGGCACTGCCGCTGGGGGGCGTCATGTCGCCGCTTCCGGCCGCCGAGGTCGCCGCCGCCGCGGCCGGCGTGCGGGCGGCGCTCTTGGCCTGGGGCTATGCGCACGGCAACCCCGTCATGAGCCTTGCCACCCTGAGCCTATCCGTCAGCCCCGCCCTCAAGCTCACCGACCTGGGCTTGGTGGATGTGGCCGCGCGGCGGCTGGTCAGTCCCTTGGCCTGATGCGCCGGCCGGCCGGTTGATGGCT
>DATLTP010000285.1:0-10009 GCA_035533535.1 Bacillota bacterium
TCGTGACGCCGTAAGGCGTCACGACCGCGATCCGCATCGTTGGGTGGGTGCGCTCCGCGCACCCCGACCTTGGGCGGCCGGCAAACGTTGGCAATCCGGTGGGATGGGTGGGCGTGCTCCACCCCGCCGCCCGGGACCTCCCGCCGAATCGTCTGAGCAGCGCGGAGCCGGGAGGTTCCGGGCGGCCCGCGCCCGCAGCCAAGCCTTCAGGCCGTCCAGCTTCAGCACACCGGCGCCGGGAACGTCGGCGGCAATGTAGCGCAACGCTGCCAGCGGCACCCGCCGTCCGGCCCCCCGCCATCACAGAATTTGCCGCTCATCCTTGTGTCCCGCAGGGGCACACTTTTCTCATGCGAAGCCTGTGGAAGGGCGCCGTCACGTTCGGTCTGGTGCACGTCCCCGTGCGGCTTTATGCCGCAACCGAGGACCACGATGTGCACTTTCGCCAGCTGCACGCCGCCTGCCACACACCGATCCAATACCGCCGCTACTGCCCGCACTGCGAGACCGAGGTCGGCCGCGAGGACATCGCGCGCGCCGTCGAGGTGGCGCCGGACGAATACATCGAGGTCACGAGCAACGACCTCGAGGACCTGCCCCTGCCGACCCTGCACGCCATCGAGATCCTCGAGTTCGTGCCGCTGCAAGATGTCGACCCCATCTACTTCGAGCGCGGCTACTACGTTGGACCGGGGGAGGGCGGCGCGCGGGCGTTCGCCCTGCTGCGGGCGGTGCTGGCCGACGCGGGCCGCGCAGCCCTGACCAAGGTCGCCCTCCGCGCCAAGGAGAGCCTGGGCCTGCTGCGGGTGGCCGGGCCGGCCCTGGCGCTGGAGACGATGTTCTACCCCGACGAGGTGCGCCCCGTCGACGACGTCGAGGGCGTGATGGTGACGGCGGCGCCAGTCGACCAGCGCGAGCTGGCCATCGCCCAGGAACTGGTGGCCCGCCTGAGCGGCCCGTTCGCCCCGGACCTCTACCACGACAACTACCGCATCGCGATGCGCGACCTGCTGGACCGCAAGGCCGCGGGCCGGGCGGTGGTGCGTCCCGCGGCGGCGCCGGAGAGCCAGGGCTTCGAGGACCTGCTGGCGGCCCTGCAGGCCTCGGTGCGGGCCGCGGAGGCCAGGGAAGCGCGCGCAGCGGGGGAGCAGCAGCCCGTGGGTGTCGGCTCGGCGGGCCCCGGCGGCCAGCCCGGCAATGGGCACGGGCATCTGCGCCAGGATGGCGGACCCGCGCGTGCCGACGGCGGCAATGGCGCCGGCCTTGGTCGCGGCAACGGTGCGGACGGCCCGGATGGCCCGGCCCCCGGCCCAACGGCCCCGCCCGCCTGGGACCGGCGAGGCCGCCGATGACCCCAGTTCGGGCGCAGCCCGCGCTCAGCAACCCGGATAAGCCCCTGTGGCCGGACGTCGGCTTGACCAAGCGCGACTTCGCGGCCTACCTGGTTGCCGTGGCGCCGGCGCTGCTGCCGCACCTGCGTAACCGCCCGCTGGTCCTGACGCGCTACCCGCATGGCGCCGGCGGGCCGTCCTTTTACCAGAAGAACCTGCCTGAGGGCGCCCCGCAGTGGATCGAGACTTTCACCCATGTGAGCCGCGAGGGCCGCGAGATCCGGTATGTGCTCTGCCATGACGAGCGCACCCTGATCTGGCTCGCCGGTCAGGCTGCCATTGAGTTCCACCCATGGCTGGCGACCACGTCGGCCCCGGACCTTCCCGACCGCATGGTGGTGGACCTCGACCCGATGGCGCCGGCGACCTTCGAGGACGCGCGCCCGCTGGCGGCAGCGGTGCACGAGGTTCTGCAGCGCGCAGGCCTGCGCGCCTACCCGAAGACGTCGGGTGCAACGGGGATCCACATCTTCGTGCCCATCGCCCCTCGCTACCCGTACGCGGCCGTCCAGGCGGTGGTCCGCGGCATTGGCGCCGTGCTGCTGCGGGCCTGGCCGGACCGGGTGAGCATGGAGCGGCCGGTGAGCAGGCGCGCGGGCCGCGTGTATGTGGACTACCTGCAGAACGCGCATGGCAAGACGCTGGTCTCGGCGTACGCCCCGCGGCCGCTGCCGGGGGCCCCGGTCTCGACGCCCTTTCACTGGGACGAGCTCCCGCGCGTGCGGCCGGAGGCTTGGGATCTGCAGTCCGTGCCGGCGCGCGTTCGCGCGCGCGGCGATGCCTTTTCCGGAGTTCTGGATGGTGGCCAAGACCTGGAGCCCCTGGCGGAATTGGTGGGGGTGGGCCTGTCGTGGCGCTGAGCTGCCTCCCTGACCTGCGGCCGCTCTGGGACTCGCGGGGGGTGGCCTACCTCCCGTACCAGCTGCAGGCCGCCGAGCGCATTGTTGACGAGATGGGCGGCCATGGCATTTTGGCGGACGAGGTAGGCCTCGGCAAGACCATCGAGGCGGGCCTGGTGATCCGCGAGCTGATGAAGCGGGGCCGCTGCGAGCGCGTGCTGGTGCTCTGCCCCTCGGGGCTGATCTACCAGTGGCAGCGCGAGTTGCTCGACAAGTTCGACCTGCGCTTTGCCCCGTCGCCCCATCCCCTGGCCATGGCGCGGCTGCCGCTCATCGTCTGCTCCCTCGACCAGGCCAAACGCGACCCCGCCCGCAGCAACCTGATGGCCCAGGAGTGGGACCTGGTCGTGGTCGACGAGGCCCATAAGCTCAAGAACCGGGCCACGCAGAACCACAAGCTGGTGGCCGCCCTGCGGCGGCGGCACCTGCTGCTGCTTTCGGCCACGCCCATGCAGAATGACCTGACCGAGCTGTACGGCCTGGTCAGCCTCGTCGACCCACAGCTCTTCGGCTCGTTTCACACGTTCTGGCGGCAGTTTCTGCTGGACCGGCGCACGCCGAAGGACCCGGCCGCCCTGCGCGCGGTCCTGGCCAGCGTGATGATCCGCCACAGGCGCCAGGACCTGAAGATGGCGTTCCCCCAGCGCCAGGTGGCCCTGTTGCCCGTATCGCTGGGCGGGCAGGAGCGCGAGCTGTACGCCGCCGTGACCGCGGCCGTTCAGGACGAGTACCACCGGCGGCGGGTGGGCGAGGCGACGCTGCTGCCCCTCATCACCATGCAGCGCGAAGTCTGCTCCTCGGCCGCCGCCCTCAGCCAGACGCTGGTCAACGTGGGGGAGTCCTGGCTGGGCCAGGAGCTGGGCTCGCTGCGGGCCCTGTGCGACGCGGTGGTCGACCAGAGCAAGGCCGTCATGCTGGAGGGCCTGCTGGAGCAAATCCATGACCACGTGCTGGTCTACACGGAGTTTCGGGCCACCCAGGACTACCTGCGGCGGCGGCTGCTGCGCCTCGGCGTCCCCGTGGTGCTGTACACAGGCGATCAGAGCGCCTTCGACCGCGACCGCGCCTGCCGGCGCTTCGCTCAGACGCCGGGCGCCGTGATGATCAGCACCGAGGCAGGCGGACAGGGGCTAAACTTTCAGTTTTGCCACCATCTGGTCAACTATGACCTGCCCTGGAATCCCATGCGGGTCGAGCAGCGGATCGGGCGCATCCACCGCCTTGGTCAGCAGAACGACGTGTTCATTTACAACCTGTACGCCCAGGGCACCATTGAGGAGCACATCCTACGCCTGCTGGATGAGAAGATCCACCTCTTCCAGGAGGTGGTGGGCGAGCTCGACGTGATCCTGCGCCGTTTCGAAAAGGGCGGCCGGCGCAGCCTGGAGGCCCGCATCGCCGAGATCGTGTTCACCGCCCAGGATCCGGACGAGGTGGCATGGCGCTTCGACACGCTGGGCCGGCAGATCGCCCTCAGCCTGCGCCGCGCGAAAGAGGGCGAGCGCCTCGTTGCGTTGGACGGTGCGGTAGGGATGGCCAAGGCGGGGGCGGAAGTCCCCGTTCATGCCGGCCACGACGCTGGGTGAGGCCCTCAACCGCCACAACGTACGTCTGAACACCACCAACCAGGTTCTGCAGACCATCGGTCTGAACATGGTCAGCCCCTTCCTGGGCATCCTGGCGCTCAAGATGGGCGCCACCAGCCTGGAGATCGGGCTGCTTTCGTCCTTGCCGGCGGTCGCGGCCGTGGTGGCCACGCTGCCGGCGACGGGGCTGATGCGCCGGGCCCGTCCCCAGGTGGCCGCCTCCTGGCTGTTCCTGGGCAGTCGTTTTTTCTACCTGGTGCTGGCCAGCGTCCCGCTCTGGGCGGGGCCGGCGGCGCCCATCGCCATCGCCGTGGCCTGGGGGCTGATGAACCTGCCCGGTTCGGCCGCCCTGGTCGCCTGGCAGGCGTTCGTCGCCCGCGTCTTTCCCTTTGGGCGGCGGGGGGCGGCCTTCGCGGCCAGCAACCGGTGGATGGCGGTGGCCGTCACCCTGACAACGGTGGTCGCCGGCTGGGTCATCGACCGCATTGGCACGCCCCGGGGCTACGAGGTCGTGTTCGCCTGCGCGTTCGCGGTGGGGGTTGCCGAGGTGCTGGCCTTCCGGCGCCTGATCCCGCCCCGGCGTGGGACGGTCGTCGCCGCGCCGACCGTCCCACTGCGGGAAGTGGTGGCGAACAGGACGTACCTGCGGTACGCCGTGCTCAGCATGGTGTGGTACCTGGTCTGGCAGACGCCCTGGCCGCTCTTCACCCAGTACCAGGTCAACGTGCTGGGGGCCAACAACACCTGGCTCGGGATCCTCAGCCTGACAAGCAACATCGCGAACTTCGCCGCCTACTCCTATTGGGCGCGCCGCTCGGCGCGCCGGGGGAACGTGCCAAGCCTGGGCCTGGCGTGCATGGGCATGGCCCTGGCGCCCATCGCGATGCTGCTCAGCGCCCACCTGTGGCAGCTGGCGCTGTTCAACCTGGTGACCAACCTCTTCAACGCTGGCGTTGTGCTGCTGCTCTTCAACGGCCTGCTGGAGATGGCCCCAGAGGCGGGCCGCACGACAGCCCTGGCCCTATACAGCACGTTCACCAGCGCGGCCGCCGCCGTGGCGCCCATGATCGGCGTGGCCATGCTGGCGACCATCGGCTACCAGGCCTCGTTCCTGATCGACGCCGCCTGCCGCGTGGCGGTGGGCTACGCGTTCTTCCATGTGGTGCGCGCCCACCGCATGGCTCAGGCCACGGGCGTCCAGCTCACCATGTGACCTGGCGCCCCGCCGGGACGATCTCAATCCACAGCGGGCCGGTGCCGAAGGTGAAGCCGGGGAACGTCAGCGGGCGCTTGGCGCTCGGCTTGCTCCAGGTGCCCACCCAGTGCCGGCCGCCCTCGAAGAGGTCCGCCCTCCCCGTTCCCAGGACCTGCGTGTCCATCTCCAGGTCGGCGCCGTTCTGGATCCAGTGGCTGGAGACGTCCATCACCACCACGTCGCGAGCCGCGATCTGCGTCCCGGACTCCACCACGTGGGGCGAGCCGTTGACCTCGCGCAGATAGAGCCCGTTCTGATAAAGCCACGTCACATGGTTGGGCAGCTCGCCCTTCAGACTCCACTGGATGTCCAGGCGTGGGGCCGCATCACCGCCGGCCGCCACGCCCTGGGGGAGCGGCGGCGGGGGGCTCAGGTGGTACCCCTGTCCCTTGGCCGCTGCCAGGAGTGCCGCCGAGCTCGTCCACAGGTTCCACGGCTCGGGGCGGTCCTGGCTCCGCCAGAACGCACCCCCGGCGTTGTAGATGGCGTCCAGATCCTCGACGCCGGGCACGTGCCCGCCGTAGCGGCCACCGTTGGTCATGGCCAGCGCGTCCGCGTTGCCGCCGGCGTGCGCATACGGGCTGCTGTAAGGCATGGCCAATTGGACAAAGTAGAAGCGGGCGCTCCGCACCGGACCGATCAACTGGGGCGCCCGGTGGTAGAAGACGGCGAGAAAACGCGTGATGTCGGCCTCGGCCACCGCCTCGTACACGACGTCGGCCTGCTCGATGCCGGCCTGGGGCCGCGCCTGCTCGATGTTGTCCACCATGACGAGCAGGGCCCCAGGCAGGGCGGGTGGGCCGCTCCAGGCGCTCAGGTCGGTCAGTGGCGGCCGGGGCGCCGCAGGCGCCGTGGCGGTGGGTGCGGCCGGCGGGGCAGGAGCCGACGCGGCCGTCGCGGCCGGGGGTGCTTTGGGCTCGGCCGCCGTGGCAGTCTGCGGCTCCGCGGGGGCGGTGGTGGGCCGCGCGGGGCCGCACCCGGCGACCAGCGCCACCAGGACGAGCACCGCCAATGCTTTCACTCAACTCAGCTTCGTGCGAGGAGGCCCCTTCACCTTGCGAAGGTTTGCCCTGGCCACCCTGGCCGTCCTGCTCCTGGCGGCGCCGGTCTCGGCGGCGGGCGCCCGCACCCAGCCCCAGCCTGCCGCGGCGGCCGCAAGCACCAACCCCCTGGGCATTCAGGCCCAGTCCGCCGTGCTCCTGGACGCCCGCGCCAACACCATCCTGTACGCCTGGCAGCCGTCGCTGCGGCTGCAGCCGGCCAGCCTGGCCAAGATGATGACCCTGCTCCTTGCCCTGGAGGCCGTGCGCGACGGGCAGATCCAGCTCACCACCCCGGTGACGGTCAGCAAGGACGCTTGGCAGCTGGCTGAGCAGCTCGGGCCGCTCTCCGACATGGGCCTGCAGGTCGGCCAGAAGGTGCCCTTCCAGGATCTCCTCTACGGCCTGGTCGTCAGCTCGGGCAACGACGCCGCCGTGGCCATCGCCGAGGCCCTGGCGGGCAGCCAGCAGGCCTTCGTGGCCGAGATGAACGCGCGGGCTGCCCAGCTGGGTCTGGCGAGCACCCACTTCGCCACCGTCCACGGCCTGGCGGCCGCGGACCAGTACACGACGGCCCTCGACATGGCCCACCTGGCCCAGTACCTTGTGTTGCAAGACCCGCAGGTGGCGCAGTACACATCGCGCCAAAGCTTCGCGTGGAACGGGATCACGCAGCCCAACTTCAACCTGCCCCTGATGCAGATGGACCCCCGCGTCTTCGGCATCAAGACGGGGCACGTGGACGCCGGCGGCTACCACCTGGCGGCGGCCGCCCGCCAGGGGAGCCAGATGCTCGTCGCCGTGGTCATGGGCGCCGCCAGCGACAGCGCCCGGTCCCAACAAGCCGAAACCCTGCTGAAGTACGGCTTCGGCCAGTGGGACACGCTGACCCTGGACTGGCACCGGTACGCGCCTGCGGACGTGCACGTCTGGACGGGCGCAGGCCAGGTTGTGCCCATTGCGCCCGCGCAGCCCGTGGTTGTGGCGGTGCCGCGGAACGAGGTGTCGGCGCTGAAGGTGGCAGCCGTGCTCAATCCGGCGGTGCGCGCACCCCTTGCGGCGGGGGCGGTCGTCGGCAGCATCCGGATCTCGGCTCCGGATGCGCCAACCCGGTCCATTCCCCTCCTGGCCGCCGTGCCCATGGCCCAGGGCCCCCTGCTGCAGGTCCTCTGGGACGATGTGCGCCTCTTCGCCCTGGAGGTGTGGCGCAGCCTGTAGGGCCAGGCTCCGGTAGGGCCGGGCTTCCGCAAGGGGCGGGCTTCCGCAGGGGCGGGCTTCCGCAGGGGCGGGCTTCCGCAGGGGCGGGCTTCCGCAGGGGCGGGCTCCCGCAGAGCCGGGCTTCCGCAGGGGCGGGCTCCCGCAGGGGCCGGGCTCCCGCAGGGCCGGCCTTAAGGAAGGCCGCCGCAAACCCGATGCATCACACGAGGGGGGTTGCGGCTCTGCGTCCGGTGCCTGTCGCGCAAGCGCTGGGCTACCAGCTGGCTCGCCCGGTCCGCGACCAGCGCGGCCGCGTGCTGCTGGCCGAAGGGGTGGTCCTGACCGAGCGCACGCTGCATGCCCTGCGCTCGCGGGGCTACCGCTCCATCTACGTCGTCAACCCCCTGGCCCCGGACGTCATGGTCGACGACGCCATCCAGGACGAGACGCGCATCCACGCGGAGCGGACCGTGCGCGATGCGCTGCGGCGGACCAGTGAGGGATCGCCCATCGATTCGAAGGCCGTGACGTCGGCCGTGGACGCCATCGTCAACGACCTCCACGGCAACCCGGACGTCGTCTTCAGCCTGGCGACCCTGCGCAGCGTCGACGACCACACTTTCGTGCACTGCGTGAACGTCTGCGTGTACTGCCTCATCCTGGCGCGGGGGCTGGGCCTGGACCGCGGGGATCTCCGGCGCCTGGGCGCCGGCGCCATCCTCCACGACATCGGCAAGGTCCGGTACCGCGACCTGGTCGACCGGCATGGGCCACTGACTCCGGAGGAGTTCGAGCTGGTCAAGCGCCACACGACCGACGGGTACGAGATGCTGCGCCGCCAGCCGGGCATCGACCTGCTTTCGGCCCATGTGGCCCTGCAGCACCACGAGCGCCTGGACGGAAGCGGCTACCCCCGCGGCCTCATGGGGGACGGCATCCTGCTCTTCGCCCGGCTCGCCGCCATCGCCGACGTGTACGACGCCATGACGGCCGACCGCCCGTACAGGTCCGCATCCCCGCCGCACGAGGCCATGGCCGCCATCCACGGCATGGCTGGCCAGCAGCTCGACGAGCAGCTGGTCCGCCACTTCACCCGCAAGATGGCCATCTACCCGAGCGGGACCATCGTGCGCCTGGCCGACGGGCGTCTGGCCATCATCGTCGGCCAGACCGAAGGGGGTCCCGGCTGGCCGCGGGTTCGGGTGGTTGCGGATGAGAAAATGCGCCTTGTGACAGCCTATGAACTGAACACCGCCCCCGACTCCCAGGTGGTGGCGGTTCTGGCGGACCTTCCCCGCACCGTGCGCAGCCAGATGAGCAGGCACGCGGTGTAGGCCGCATCCCCTGGCAGGAGTCCCCCCGCGGGGCAGGGAATCCGCCACACGGCGGGCTCGTGCGCCGCCGAGCACCGACAAGGGGGCGCTTGCGTGGCTTCCCGCCGCCGGCTGGTTTGGGGCTTCATCATTGTCATGTTCGTGCTGTTCACCGTCCTCAGCCGGCTGGCCAGCACGTACATCAACTTTCTTTGGTTCGGCAGCCTTGGCTTCACGGGCGTCTTCTGGCGCGTGATCACGGCCCGCCTCTGGGTTGGAGTCGCGGGCGGACTGCTCTTTGGCGTCTACCTGTTCCTCAACCTCGCCATCACCCGGCCCAGCTTCGAGCACCTGCCGCCGGACACCGTCCCAGGCCCCTATGACCGCTGGCTGCGGCCTCGCCGGCTCCTGAGCCTGATGGCCATCGCCAGCGTTGTCGTGGGCCTGTTGGCCGGGTGGTCGCTCTCCGGCCAATGGCCGACCGTGCTGCGCTACCTGGACCAGGTGCCCTTCGGGCTCGCCGACCCCTTCTTCAAGCGCAATGTGGCCTTTTACGTGTTCAGCATGCCGTTTTACACGCTGGTCTACCAGACCCTGGGATTCGCCTTCATCCTCACCCTGCTCGCCGTGCTGGGCGCCTACTTCCTGACCGGGTTCATCAACTACTACAACGGCCGCCTCCACGTCCACCCGCGGGCGCGGATCCATGTGGCCGTGCTCTTCGGCCTGTACCTGCTGCTCAAGGGCATCGGCTACATCCTCGACTCCTACAACCTGGTGTATAGCCAGCGCGGGGTCGTCTTCGGCGCGTCCTACGCCGATGTCCACGCGGCCCTGCCGGCCCTGCGCATCCTGACGGGCGTGGCCGTGATCCTGGCGCTGATCGCGTTCGCCAACGCCTTTGCCAACCTCGTGCGGCCGTTCCTGGGCGGCATTGTGGCGATGATCGCCCTGTCGCTGCTGCTCGGCACCATCTACCCCTCGCTGGTCGAGGAATTCGTCGTCAAGCCGACAGAGTTGCAGCAGGAACAGCCCTACATCGCTGACAACATCGCGATGACGCGGGCCGCCTACGACTTGGCCAAGGTCCAGGCCGACACGTTCACCCCGAAGACGGACCTCTCGGCGGCCACCATTTCGCAGGCGATCGACACCACCCAGAACGTGCGGCTGTGGTCCGAGGACGTCGCGCAAGCCGACTTCGAGCAGCAACAGGGGCTGCGCGCCTACTACACCTTTGACCCGACCACCGTGGACCGCTACACGGTGCAGAACCACTACCGGCAGGTGCTGCTGTCCGCCCGTGAGATCAACTACTCGGCCCTGCC
>DATLTP010000286.1:0-10498 GCA_035533535.1 Bacillota bacterium
CCTCGGCCGTCAGCCGCCGCGCCACGGCGGCGCCAATCCCGCGACTCGCGCCCGTCACCACGGCACACTTGCCTGTGAGCATGTTCGCCTCATCCTCCAGCACCGCGCCGGCACCGGCGCGAATTGCGGACCGCATGAAGCCATTCGGAGTCGGTCTCATCGACTGCGGCGGGATCGCGGCCAGCGCCCACCTGCCGGCCATCGCGCGCCTGGTGGCCTGGTCCGGCTGCCGGCCTGATCCGGCTGGTGGCCGCGGCCGACGTCCGCCAGGAGGCTGCCGCGCGGGCTGCCGTACCCTTTGGTTCCACGCCCTACGCGGCGGACTACCACGCGCTGCTGGCCCGCCGCGACGTGGTCCTGGTCGTCGCGACGCTGAGTTCCTGCACCACGACCGGGTCGAGGCCGCCCGGAGCCACGGATGGCGGCAGGTCTACGTGATGCAGTCGCGGCCAAGCCCATTCTCTACGGGAAGCCGATGCCCCTTCGCCTGGAGAACGCCGACGCGATGCTGGCGCCTGCCGCGCAGGGGGGCGCCAGCTGGTCGGCCATAGCCGGCGCTTCACGCCGCGCTGCCAGGCCATGCCCCGCCCCACCGACAAAGGCGAGTTGGGGGTGGAGCGCCGCCCGCGTGGCCGGGCGGCGGCGCAGATGGGCGGCTTCGGGACGCCGGGCCACTGGATCAGCGACCCGCTCACCTCGCTGGGGGTCGCCCTGACGACGGGCGTGCACGAGGTGGATCTCTTCCGCTGGTTTGCTGGGACGGAGGCGGTCCGGGTGGCTGCTGAGTATGCGGAGACGCGGCCGGGTATCCCGGTAAACGACCTCATGACGCTGACCGTGACCTTCGCCAATGGCGCCCTGGCCGCGGTGGAGATCGTCAACGTCCTACCGTCCGACCAGCCGGCCTACCACCAGCTCCAGCGCTACGGAGCCAGGGGCGCCGTCCGCGCCAAGGACCACGACCAGCAGGCGCTGCTGGCGTTTTCGGACGCCGGCGCGCAAGCGCCGGCGACCTACGCGGGCGCCTGCACCGAGGAGCTCGCAGCATTCGTAGAAACCCCCGCCGGCGACCGGACCGGCCCCCGCGCCGCCCTGCGCATCGCCCTCGCCGCCATCGAGGCGGCAGACACCGGCCACGCCGTCGACCTCGCCTACGTGTTCACCCCAGCCAGCTCGCGGCGGCGGGCCCGCTCCAGCAGCCGGGCCGCCGTCCGCGAAGCCACGGCCATGATCGTCTCCGTCGGGTTGCCGCCCCCCGAGCTCGGGAACACGGCGCCGCTGCAGATATACAGGTTCGGGACGTCATGGCAGCGGCAGTCGCGGTCCACCACCGACGTCGCGGGGTCATCCCCCATGCGGCATCCGCCCAGCAGGTGCGCGGTATCCGGCACCACGTAGCGCGGCTCGCCCCCGGCGGCCGCCAGGATGGCCTTGGCCCGGCCCACGGCGTGCTCGATCAGCCGCTCGTCGTTTTCGCCGTATGTGAAGCTGACGTGCGCCCGGCGCATGCCGTCGCCGTCCTTCTCCTCGGCCAGCCGCACCTGGTTGCGCTCATCCGGCAGGACCTCGCCGATCATGGTGACGCGCCCCAGGTGGTTGTAGTCCCGCATGGCGTCGCGCAGGGGCGCGCCCCACAGCCCGGCCTTGGCCAGGCCGCCGGCGAACTCGACGGGTCGGGCGCCATGGGCGTGGAGGGTGTAGCCGCGGGCAAAGCCGCGCTTCAGGTCGGTGGCGTAGTACGCCTGCGTGGTGGCCAGGACGGGCGTGCCCTTATACAGGCGCACCTCGTCCTCGAAGGCGGCGTAGACGTCATCGGAGGAGTGCACCATGATGCACTTGCCCACCATGCCGCTGGAGTTGGCCAGGCCGTCCTCGTAGCCGGGTCCGGTGCATTGCAGCAGCAGGCGCGGCGTCTCCACCACGAAGTTGGCCAGGATGACGATGCGGGCCCGCTGCCGGTACTCGCGCCCCTGGTGGCGGAAGATCACGCCGTGGGCCGTGCCGCCCCTGCCCATCTCCACCTGCGTGACCATGCAGTCGCTCAGCACCTCGGCCCCGCCCGCGATGGCCATGGGCACGTGCTGGATCAGGGTGCTGAACTTCGCGTTCGGCTTGCAGCCCTGGTTGCAGAACCCCCGGTTGATGCAGGGCGGCCTGCCCTCGTGGGGGGCGGACAGGATGGCGAGGGGCGGCACCGAGCTCTGGATGCCGAGCGCGGCACAGCCGCGCTCAAAGACCTGCGCGTTGGGGCTCGTCGCCGCGCGGGCGGGGTAGGGGTAGGGTCCGGAGTAGGGCCCCCATGGGAAGCGCGCCGGGCCGGAGACGGCCACCTCGTGCTCGATCTGGCGGTAGTGGAAGTCAAGGTCCTCGTAGGCCAGTGGCCAGTCGACGCCGACCCCGTCCTCCGTGCGGGTCCGGAAGTCGCTTCGGTGAAAGCGCAGGAAGACGCCCGTGAAGTGGACGGTGCCGCCGCCGACGCCGCGGCCGCAGGTGTTGTGGCCGAGCTGCAGGGGATTGCCGCCGCCCACCAGGCGGGTGTCCTGCCAGCCGAGGCTCTGCATGGCCAGCTCGTCGCTGGCGAAGTCCGTGGCCGGGTCCCAGAATGGACCCGCCTCGACCACCACGGTGGACATGCCTGCCTCGGCCAGGCGCTGGGCCAGCACGCCGCCGGCGGCCCCGGCGCCGACGATGCAGACGTCCACCTCCTGCTCGCCGTACTTGCGCTGGTTCAGGTGGTCGTGGCGGTGGCCGGCGTAGTGGTCGCAGTGGTGGCGGATGGGCTCGCTCGGGTGTCCGGCGTCGGACTCCCCACCCGGAATCGCGGTCATGCGGGTCAGCCCCTTTCCTGGGACCGGCCGTCGGGCCCCGCTGTCCGCCCCTTCTTCGCGGGTTTCGGCTCCCACGGGTCGAGGATGCCGCGGCCCATGCGGTAGTAGCCGCGCGGGTAGGCCGGGCCTGCGTAGCCCATCTCCGACCAAAGGGCCGGGTGCGAGGCCAGGGCCTCCACGCAGAGGCCGAGGAGCTTTTGGAAGAGGGGCTTTTGCGGCAGGTCGGCCGCCAGATCCGGCAGCGCCGTCAGATCCGCTTCCGGGGGCTCGAGCCGGCCCTGCGCCAGGTCGCTGAGCAGGGCCCGCTGGGCCGAGGCTTCCAGGTCAGCGAAGCCCCCACGGGCGGCCCCATCCAACACTCGCAGCCCCTGCTTCACCAACTGCGGCTCCGGCGGGACGCCGGCCTCGCGCTGGCCCTCGCCCCGGCTGTTCCGCAGCTTCCCGTCGACATGGGCGACCACGAAGGCCAGCACCTCGGTCCGCTCCTCGGCCAGCAACTGGCGCGCCACGGCCTCCAGCGTCCGGGCCTCGGCCGCGGTCAGAGTCTTGGGGGGTGACGGTCGCAGCCGTGCCGCCACCAGCGACCGTGTGACGGGATCCCAGGCTTGGCGCTCGTCCATGACGTCGAACCCCGGGTACCGGCCCTGCTGCAGCTCGGGCACGCGTGCCACCGCCTCCCGTGGGGTGCCCCTCTCAGATCCCATGCAGGACGACCAGGCTGAGGGCGCTCAGCGCAATGACCAGCAGCGGCAGCATCGGCGGCGGCCCGACCATGAAGTTGTTGAGGCTATACCCGCCGACGCGCTGGCCGGTGCCCACGACGTGGTAGTAGGTGCCGACCAGGCCGATGCCGATGCCGAAAATCGCGAAGAGGGTGAGGGCGGCCCGCTCGAGGGGGAGCACCCGCCACGCCAGCAGCAGCGCCGTGATGCCGAGGACGGGCGTCACGACGACCGGCAGCCACTGGCTCGGGTGATAGAAGTTTTGCCGGAGGTGGAACAGGGTCACCTGCACGAAGACCGCGAGGAAGGCGATGCCGAGGAACAGATAGAGGACACGCGCGAGCGGCCATCCGAACCACACGGCCCGATTCCCTCCAGTCCCGTAAGCGCAGCGTGCCCGCGGGGGAGGGGGCCAATTCAGGCCGTCGGGTCGCCGCGGCCAGGGCGGGCCACGGTCGGGTGGCCGATCTAAGCCCCCGCCGCCGGCGTCGCGCCGGCCAGGGCCACGTCCACGTTCCCGTCGCGCAGCACGGTGGACTTCACCAGCCACGCCGTGACGAGAAACAGTACTCCCGTGAACACAAAGTTGCTGCGGATGCCGTAGGCGCCGCCCCAGAAGCCGCCGATCAGCGGGCCGAGCATGCCGCCGACCTGGTTGATGCTGTTGTACGTCCCGAAGGCGCGGCCTTGGAATTCGCGCGCGCTATGGCGCGCGACGATGAGGTTCAGCGACGGGGTCACGGCCGCGAAGCCCGCGCCGATCAGGAGGAGCCGGGTCAGACCGAAGGTGATGGGGGTGGTCATGAACACCTGCAGGATGTTCCCGACGCCCGCCAGCACCACGCCAATGCGCAGCATGCGGCCAGGACCTCGCGTCTCGGCCTCGCGGCCCCAGCGCGGGGAGGCCACCACGGCCGCCATGCCGACCAGGGAATAGAGCAGGCCGCTCCAGAACGGCACGGCGCTCAGGCCCCGGAACCCGGCCACATACAGCGTGATCAGGGGCTCGATCGCCGTGTTGGCGACCTGGATGATGATCGTGACCAGGAAGATGTCGCGCAGGGCGGGGTGGGCAAGCGCGGCGCGGATGTCACGCAGGGGGTGCAGGCGCTGGTGGCGCACGCTCTCCTCGATCGGCGGCTCGTGCACGCCCCAGATGGAGAGGGCCGTGGCCACGGCCATGACCCCCACCCCCACCCAGAGGGTGGGCCGGATGCCGATGACCTGGACCATGAAACCGCCAAGCAGGGGGCCCATGATGTTGCCGGCGGCCGGGCCGGACTGCAGAAAGCCCATGGCCCGGCCCAGCCGCTCGCGTGGCGTGATGCGCACCAGCAGGGCGGAGGAGGCTGGAATGAAGCCGGAAAGCGCCCCGTTCATCAGCCGCAGCAGCACGATCTGCAGGGGGCTGGTGGCCACGGCCATGCCGGCGAACACGAGCATGATGGCGAGGCCGGAGCGGATCATCATGGGCTTTTGGCCGATGCGGTCGGCCACGGCGCCCCAGATGGGCGAGACGAAGGCCTGCGCCAGGTAGCTGGCCGAGAAGGCGATGCCGGTCCACTCGGCGATGCCGACGACCATGCCCATCTGCTGGAAGTACAGGGGGAGAAAGGGGAAGACGAGGGAAAAGCTGGCCGAGGTCAGGAACGACCCGATCCACATGATGATGATGGTTCGCTGGACCCGGGCGGGCATCACCGGACGTGCCTCCTCCGGTACGCGGACTACTGTATCACCGGCCCCCGCCCGTGAGGAGGCCTTTGGCGCAATCCCCAGCCACTCCCGGCCGAATCCTCGGGCAACGCGCGCATAAGCCTGGGGGGTGAGGCCGTCCGCGGGATACGCGGCTTGGCCTGCGGCCTGGGGCGGCAGCATAGCCCTGGCCGCGTGGGGGGCGTTGGCCGCGGGGCAGGGGGGTCGACAGGTGCCCGCTGCCGTCGCGTGGCACACGCTGCCGGCGGCGGAGGCGGGGGAGCGGCTCGGCGCCGACCTGGAGCGCGGGCTGGCGGCAGGCGAGGCGGCGGACCGGCTCGACCGCCACGGGCGGAACGAGATCGCGCGGCGGGCCCGGCGCTCGCCCCTGGCCATGGTGGCCGCGCAGCTGCAAGATTTCATGGTTTTGGTGCTGATCGGGGCGGCGGCGGTCTCCTTCCTCTTCCGCGAGCTGGCGGATGGGGCTGCCATCCTGGCCATCGTGGCCGTGAACGCCGTGCTGGGGTATCTCCAGGAGTCTCGGGCCGAGCGCAGCCTGGAGGCGCTGCGGGCCCTGACGGCGCCCAGCGCCCGGGTCCTGCGGGAGGGGACGGTCCGGCAAATCCCGGCGGCTGAGCTGGTGCCAGGGGATGTTGTCCTGCTGGAGGCTGGCGACCGGGTGCCGGCCGACCTCCGGCTGGTTGCGGCCGCCGACCTGGCGGCGGACGAGGCGCCCCTGACCGGCGAGTCGCAGGCCGTGGACAAGGTCGTGCGGCCGCTCGTCGGGGCGGACCTGCCGGCAGGCGACCGGCGCAACATCGCCTACCAGGGCACGCATGTGGTGCGCGGCCGGGGGCGGGGCCTTGCGGTCGCCACGGGCGGGGACACCGAAGTGGGCCGCATCGCCGGGCTGATCGTGGGCGCGGGCGACCGCGAGACGCCGCTGCAGCGCCGCCTCGACCAGGTCGGGCGAACGCTGGTCGTGGCGTGCCTATTGATCTCGGCCACGGTTGTCGTGCTCGGCGTGCTGCAGGGCGAAGACCCCTACCGGATGTTCCTGGCGGGGGTCAGCCTCGCCGTCGCGGCCATCCCCGAGGGCCTGCCCGCCATCGTCACCATCGCCCTGGCCCTGGGCGTGCAGCGGATGATCAAAAAGCACGCCATCGTCCGCCGCCTGCCGGCTGTCGAGACCCTGGGCTGCGCGACCGTGATCTGCACGGATAAGACGGGGACGCTGACCCAGAATGCCATGCGCGTGCGGGCCGTGTACCCCGAGGCGGGCGCCGCCCGGCGCTGGACATTCGAGACGGCGGCGCTTTGCAATGATGCGGTCGGGGGCGACGGCGACCCGACCGAGGTGGCCCTGCTCGACGCGGCCGTGGAGGCCGGTCTTGACCTCGCGGCCCTGCGCGCGGCCCATCCCCGGGTGGCCGAGGTGCCCTTCGACTCGGTCCGCCGGCGCATGGCCGTGGTCTGCGCGGGCGGACCGGCGGGATACACGGCCCACGTCAAGGGCGCCCTGGACGAGATCCTGGCGCGCTGCACCCATATCGTGGGCGAGCAGGGCGCGCGGCCGCTGGACGACCTCACGCGGCGCGAGATCCGCCGCGTCGGCGACGAGCTGGCTTCGCGCGCGCTGCGGGTGCTGGCCATGGCGCGGCGCGACCTGCCGCCGGCGGCGGGCGAGCTGCTGGCTGGCGCGGGCCAGGTGGCGGCGGCGGCGGCGCCGGCGGGCACGGCCCCCACGGCCTCGATCATCTCCCTGACGGAGCGCGACCTTGTCTTCTGCGGCCTCTGCGGCCTGCTCGATCCGCCCCGGCCCGAGGCGCGGGATGCTGTCCGCCGCTGCCGCGAGGCCGGTGTGCGGGTCGTGATGATCACGGGCGACCACGCCCTGACGGCCCGGGCCGTGGCCGAGGAGGTTGGCCTGCTGCCCCTCGGCGGCCGCGTGGCCACCGGCGTGGAGCTGGCCGGGTGGAGCGACCGCGAGCTGGCCCTCGAGGTGGAGCGCACCTTCGTCTATGCCCGCACCTCGCCCGCCGACAAGCTGCGGATCGTCCGCGCCCTGCAGGCCCGCGGCCACGTCGTCGCCATGACCGGGGACGGCGTGAATGACGCCCCGGCCATCCGCGAGGCCGACATCGGTGTCGCCATGGGCAAGACGGGGACCGACGTCACCAAGGAAGCCTCGGCCATGGTCCTGACGGACGACAACTTCGCCACCATCGTCGCGGCCATCGAGGAGGGCCGCGCGATCTACGACAACATCCGCAAGTTCGTGCGCTACCTGCTCGCCTGCAACACGGGCGAGATCCTGGTCATGCTGCTCGGGGCCCTGTGCGGCTATCCCGTCGCGCTTCTGCCGCTGCAGATGCTGCTGGTCAACCTGGTGACCGACGGACTGCCAGCGCTGGCGCTGGGCCTGGACCCGCCGTCCGGGGACGTGATGCGCCGGCCGCCGCGCCCACCGGTGGAGAGCCTGTTCGCCCGCGGCCTGGGCCGCCTGATCGTGGTTCGCGGCGTGATCATCGGGCTGGCCACGCTGGCGGTCTTCCTCATCTGCCTGCGCGGTGGCGGCAACCTGCAGCAGGCCCGCACGCTGGCGATGTGCACGCTGGTGCTGAGCCAGCTGCTGCATGCCTTTGATGCCCGCTCGCAGACGGAGGCGCTGTGGGAGCAGAACCTGCTGGCCAACCCAGCCCTGGTGGCGGCCGTGGCGAGCTCGCTGCTGCTGCTGGGCGCGGTGATGTATGTGCCGGCGCTGCGGACCCTGTTCCATTTGACGGTGCTGAGCCCAACCGGCTGGGCCCTGGTCGTGGCCGCGGCATCGGCCGGCGCGGTGCTGTTCGGGGCCGGCAAGGCCGTCCGCGGGTGGTGGCGCCGCCGGTTCGCCGTGATGCGCGTGCGGCTGTAGTGACGGGCCCGGCTTGCGCCGGGCCCGCTCGGGACGGCTATCTGCGGTCCTCGCTCTCATGGGCCAGGTCCTGCTCGGCGCGGCGAATCAGGCGCTTCACCATCTGGCCGCCGACCTTGCCCGCCTCCCGGGTCGTGAGGTCGCCGCCCTTCCTCAGGTCCACGCCGATGTCGTCCGCGACCTCGTACTTCAGACGGTCGAGCGCATCTTCGGCCTTGGGCACCAGCTGCTCTCGGTCCGCCATCGGTGCATCAGTCCCCTTCGGATCTCAGCATGTCCGCGCGAGCGCTGCGCGCGTGCGGAGATCGCTGGGGGCCGCGGCAGGTGAAATCTGCCCTCGCGCACGAGCTGGCGCTCAGGAAAGCGACCGTGTGGATAGATTTGGCTTGCCCTGAGGGGGAGTTGGCGCTCAGGCGCCTCCGGCCTCGACGAGCGCGCTGCGCAGCAATTTGCCCGCTGCGTTGCGCGGGAGTGGCCCTGTGAAGTGGATGCGCACCGGCACCTTGTACGCGGCCAGGCGTTCGCGGCAAAAGGCGATCAGTTCTGACTCCGCAACGGGTGCGCGCGCATGCACGAACGCGACTGGGGCCTGGCCCCAGCGCGAATCCGCCACGGCGGAGACGCCGCTTTCGATCACGGCCGGGTGCTCGGCCAGCGCCGACTCCACCTCCGCCGGGTACACGTTCTCGCCGCCGCGGACGATCAGGTCGGTCCGGCGCGCGAGCACCCGCAGCATGCCATCGCTGTCGATCTCGCCGATGTCGCCCGTGTGGAGCCATCCGTCCGCCAGGGCGCCGGCATGGTGCAGGTAGCCCTTCATCACGCTGGGGCCCTGGACCAGGATCTCGCCGTCCGCGGCGATCCGGATGCGATTGCCGGGCAGCGGGCGGCCCGAGGCGCCGAGATGCGTCCGCGCGTCTTCGGGCGCAAGCGCCACGACCTGGGAAGCCGTCTCCGTCAGGCCGTAGCTCTGGACCACGCGCAGGCCGCGCGCCGCCGACGCCTCGAGCAGCGGCAGGGGCACCGGACCGCCGCCCAGGAGCGCGACGCGCAGATGCGCCGGAAACGGGTGCTCGCCGCGCGCGGCCAGCACCCGCCGCAGCATGTCGCCGACCAGCGAGACCAGCGTGATGCGGTCCTCGTCCAGCGAGCGGCTGACGGCCTCGGCGTCGAAGGCACGCGGGATGAAAACGGCCGTGCCGTTGATCACGCCCCGCATGAGGATGGCCAGCCCGCCCACGTGGAACATGGGCAGCACCAGCAGCCAGCGGTCGTCGAGGTGGTGGCCGAGGTTGAGGGAGGAGGCGACGGCGCTCGACCAGTGGTTGCCGTAGGTCAGCATGGCGCCCTTGCTCCGGCCCGTCGTGCCCGAGGTGTACACCACGGCCTGGACGGCCTCCAGGTCGATGTCGGCCGGCTCGGCGCGGCCTGCGGGCGGGTCCGCCGCCAGACCCGACACGGCCCACTGGTCAAGGTCCGGGTGGGCCGCGGCGACTGCCGCGGCCACCTGAGGCAACGCGTGAATCAGCAGGCGCGGCCGGCAATCGCCAAGCTGCCAGATCACTTCCGGCGGGGCCAGGCGTGTGTTCAGCGGCACCAGCACGCCCCGCAGGCGCATCAGGGCGTGCACCGCCACGGCGAAGTCGTACCCGTTGGGCAGCAGCACGGCCACCAGGTCGCCAGCGGCCATGCCCCGGGCCCGCAGCGCCGCCGCCACGCCCTGCACCCGCGCCTCCAGCTCGGCAAAGGACAGGCGGGCGCCGTCCGCGACCAGCGCCAGCCGCCCAGGCGTGGCCTCGGCGCGGTAGGCCAGCCAGTCCGGCGCCAGGGACGGCGGGGGCCATGCCTCCCCGGCGCCAGGGGCGGTGGGGGCCGTGCTCGGACGCATCACGGCATCTTCGGGAACTTGGCGAAGTCCGGCTTGCGCTTCTCCAAAAAGGCGTCGCGGCCCTCGCGCGCCTCCTCCGTCATGTAAAAGAGGGCGGTGGCGTCGCCCGCGAACTCCTGCAGGCCGGCCAGGCCGTCGGTGGCGGCGTTGAAGCTGGCCTTGAGGAAGGCGATGGCCGTCGGGCTCTTGTCGAGGACCTCGCGGCACCAGGCCACGGTCTCCTCCTCCAGGCGCTCCAGGGGCACGACGGCGTTGACCCAGCCCATCTCGTACGCCTGCTGCCCCGTGTACTGGCGGCAGAGGTACCAGACCTCGCGGGCCCGCTTCTGGCCGATGACCTCCGCCAGCAGCCCCGCGCCGTACCCCGCGTCGAAGCTGCCCACCCGCGGGCCGGCCTGGCCAAAACGGGCGTTCTCAGCGGCGATGGTCATGTCGCAGACCAGGTGCAGCA
>DATLTP010000287.1:0-9207 GCA_035533535.1 Bacillota bacterium
ATTTCGTGGCCGCCGCCCTGGACCGGAGCGGCCGCGAGTTCGGCCGCTCCGCGCCCGTGCGCCTCACGTGAGCGAGATGAGGAGATGCGGAAGCCGCCTCACGTGAGCGAGATGCTGAGCACCGCCGACGCCGTGCGGAAGCCCTCGACGTAGATGCGGGCCTCCGCGTCGCCCGCCGGGGTCAGGACGACCGTGGCGGCGCAGGCCTGCGCCGCCAGGCGTTGGTGATCCCCGGCCGCCGGTGGGGCAGCCGCACCCCGACGCGCGATGGCTCCGCGGCGCCATCGTGGCGGCGCCGTGCAGATGCCGCCGCCAGCGGATGGCGGGTGGCTCCGCCCCTCGCCCCTACGCGACCTCGATCCGCAGCCGGCTGCCGGCCCCGCCCGGCTCAGCCGGCTCCACGACCACCCGCCGGTTGAGCCGCGACCGGATCTCGGGCAGGTGGCTGATCACCCCAATGACGAGGCGCTCGTCGTAGAGCCGTTCCAGGGAGTCCAGCGCCAGGGCCAGCGCGTCGGGGTCCAGCGTGCCAAACCCCTCGTCCAGGAAGAAGAACTCGAGCGGATACCGGCCCCGCAGCTGCACCTGCGCCGAAAGCGCCAGCGCCAGGGCCAGCGAGGTCAGGAAGGTCTCGCCGCCCGACAGGCTCGCCACCGGCCGCCGGATGCCGCCGCCCCAGTCGTCGCGGATGGCGAACCCCTCGCGCGGGTCCACCTCGAGCGCGTACCTGCCGCGGGTGAGCCGCTGCAGCCGCCCTGACGCCGCGCCCGCCAGCGTGGCCAGCTCCTCCTCCGCCAGGAACTCCACGAACTCCTGGCCGCGCAGCACGGCCTGAAGATCTGCGAGGTCGTCCCGCCGCCGCTCGTTCCACGCCCGCTTCTCGGCGAGGACGCGCCAGCGCTCGGCATGGGCCCGCAGCTCGCCGAGGTGCTTTCTCGCCGCTCCCAAAGCCTGCAGGGCGTCCGCCGCCGCCGCCTCCTCCGCGGCCAGCGCGTCGCGGTAGCTGCAAAGGGCGGCGTTGTCCACGCCCCGCCCGGCCAGCAGCGCCGTCAGCCGCTCGCGGTCCGCGACTAGGCGCGTCTTCTCGTCCTCATGGCGGCGGATCGCGCCCTCCAGCGCATCCCGCTCGGCCGCGGTCCGGGTGGCCGCCCGCGCGGCGTCGGGGTCGGCGAAGCCGTGGCGGGCCAGCTCCGCGGCGAGGCGGCGGCCCGTGTCCCCGTGCCGTGCCGAGGCTGCGGCCATCACCTCCCGGGCGGCGGCCAGGGCCAATGCGGCATCGTGACGCGCGCCGTCGGCGCGCGCCCAGTCCTGTTCCGCTGCTTCAATGCCGGTGGCCAGGTCCGCGAGGGCCGCATCGATCTCCGCCAGGACCTGCGCGGCCGGCCGCCCGCCGGTCCGCTCCTGGAGGTCGCGCTCGGATTGGGCCACCGCATCCCCCGCCGCAGCCCATGCCTGCTCGGCGGCTGCCATCGCGCCCGCGGTCGCCTCCACCTCGGCCAGAGCTGCCCGCAGCTCCGCCCCGGCCATGGCGATCTCCCGCTCGCGGCCGGCCAGGGCCGCTGAAAGCCGCGCCGCATCCGCGTCCGCCTGAACGAGCGCCGCCGCCGCCGGCTCGACCTCCGCCTCGGCCAGCCCGGTGCTCGCCAGATCCAGCAGCGCCGTCGCGACGGTTGCCTCGGCTTCCCGCGCTGCCTCAGCCAGCGCATCGACCCTCGCCGCCGTGCCGGCCGCATGGGACTCCGCGGCTGGAAGCGCCGCCGCGGCCGCGTCAGCTGCCCGGCGCCGGCCCGAAGCCGCGTCGGCCCACGCACGTTCCTCCGCCTGGCGTTGCGCAAAGACCTGCGCTGCCCCGGCCACCTGGGCGGCCAGCTCGTCCGGGGCCAGGTCGGCCCAATCGGCAGCCAGGGCACGGGCAGCCGCCGCCTGCCGGGCGCCGGCCTCCTCCACCCGCGTCCGCGCCAGGCGCAGGGCGGCTGCGGCGCCAGAGGATCCGGCCGCGGCCGCTGCCCGTCCCGCGCGCTGCAGGCTCGACCGCTCCCGCGCCACGGCCAGGGCCGCATCAGCGGCCTCGGCCAGCGCGTTGAGGTCGCCTGGCCGGATCGCCCCGAGGTCGCCGCCTGGCGCCACGTCCGCGAGTCCCTTGGCCAGCGCCGCCCAGGTGCCGGGGAACGCCTCGGCCGGCGGCATGGCCGGGCGCGGGTGCTCGGTGCTGCCGCAGACGGGGCAGGGCTCGCCGGGCTGGAGCGCTTCCGCCAGGGCCGCAGCCCGGTGGGCCTGCTCGGCCTGGCGGCGGGCAAGGTGGACCGCTTGCACCGCCGGCTGCAGGACGGACAGCGCGTGGTCGGCTTCCGCGGCCGCCTCGTTCGCTTCGCGCTCGGCTGAGCCGGCTGACTCCGCCGCAGCTGCCGCGGCTGTCGCCTCCGCCCCGGCCGCCGCGGTTTGGCGACAGGCGTCGCCAAAGGAGGCCACGGCCGCCTCCAGGCGCGCGAGGCGGGCGCCTTCCGCGGCGAGGTCGCCCCATTGCTCGTGCCGCGCCGCCTCCCGCTCCCAGCTCGCCGCGGTCTCCCGCTGCAGGGCCGCCGCCGTCTGGGCCGCCGCGGCGGCCAGCTCCGCGGCGACGCGGGCTGCCGCAAGCTCCGAGCGGGCGCGCCCGGCGCGCGATTGAGCCGCCCGCAGCTGGGCGAGCGCCGTCTCGGCCCGTCCGGCGGCGCGCCGGCGCTCAGGGTCCACCTGCAGGGCCGCCATCTCCGCTGTGTCGCGGGCCTGGGCCGCCGTGAGCGCATCCACACGTTCCTGAGCCGCCACCCGCGATTTCAGCGCCCTGGCAGATTCGTTCTGGCGCTTGTCCCGGGCCAGGCCTGCCGTGGCCAGCGCCGCCCGCTGCACGGCCAGGTCAGCCTCGACCCGAAGCCCCTCCTGGAGTTGCCCGCGCCGCAGCTGCAGGCCGGGCTCCTGGACCTGGCGTCGCCGGCGCGCGGCCTGAAGCCGCTCGGCGACCGTCGCGAATGCCAGCTGCCCCGCCTGATGGGCGGCTTCGCACGCAGCCAGGGCCGACTCGGCGGCGGCCCGGTCTGCATCGGCTTGCGCCGCGGCCTCAAGAAACGGCCGCAGGGCCTCCGCGCGCCGGCTCGCCTCCAGCTCGGCCCGGACGGCGGCGATCACCGGCTCCTGGGCTTGATGGGCGGCATTCGCCGCGGTGGAGGCCGCCAGCTCGTCCTGCCAGGCCCCGACCTCGCTCCAGGTGTCCCAATCGCGCCGGGCCTGCTCCAGCGTCCGCTTGGCTGCCAGGGCCCGCGCCCTCACGGCTGCCTCGGCGGCGGCGGCCGCCGTGAGGGCGTCCTGCGACGCATCGCCGAGCCCCGCCTGCTCCGCTGCGGCCTCCGCCAGCGCCCGCTCCACGGTGGCCATCTCCTGCTTGACCCGCTCGGCCAGCGCCTCCCCGAACCGCTCCAGGTCGAACAGCCGCTGCAGCATCCGGCGGCGCTCGGTGCCGCCCAGATGCAGGAACTCAGCGAACTTGCCCTGCGGCAGGACCACTGCCCGCTGGAAGTCGTCGGCGGTGAGCCCCACCATCCGGGTGACCGCCTCGCCCACCTCGCGGGCGGCGCTGGCCAGGACGCGCTCCTCCCCAGCCCCGTCCAGCGCAAGCAGCCGGCAGGTCCCGCTGCGCACGGCGTCGGGCGAATCCTTGACCCGGGTGTAGCGACGCTCGACGCGGTAGCGCTCGCGCCCGAGCTCGAACGTGAAGGCGACCTCCAGGCTGGTCTCGTGCTGGTTGATGATGCCCTGGGTCCCCGAGCTGGCGCGGTCCACCTTGCCATAAAGCGCCAGGGTGATGGCGTCGAGCAGGGTCGACTTGCCGGCGCCCGTCGGCCCGAAGACGCCAAACACCCCAGCGCCGGTCAGGCGCGCGAAGTCCACGGTCTGCGGCTCCCGGAAGCTGTGCAGCCCCTTCACGCGCAAAAGGAGCGGCCTCATGCCGTCGCATCCTCCCCCGTCAGCTGCAGGAACAGGTCAACCACGGAGGCGCGCGGGTCCCCGCCCCGGCGGCCGCGGTAAAAGAGGCGGAAGAGGTCCTCGGTCGACAGCCGGCTGCGGCCCGCGGCCACGGGCAGATCCTGTGGCGGGCGCACGACCGGCCGGATGTTGACCAATCCGGGGAGCGCCTGGCGCAGGGCACGGATCTCCTCCAGGCGGAGCGCGGCTTCCACGTGAACCTCGAGGTCGATCCAGGCGCCCGCGTCGGCTCCAGCCTCGGCCTGCGCCAACACCTCGGCCACCCCGCCCGCCGCCATCCAGCGCACCAGTTGCCGCCCCGCGCTCAGGGGGACCGTCCGCACCTGGGCCGGCGATCCGGGTGTGGCGTCCACCACCACCACGGACTTGGCCTGGCCAGCCTCGGCGAAGCTGTAGGCCAGCGGCGCCCCCGCATAGCGGATGGGCGGGTCCCCGCCAACGGCCTGGGGGCGGTGCAGGTGGCCGAGGGCGGCGTACTGGCAGCCGGCGGGGAATGCCGCGGGTGCCACGGTGTAGGCGCCACCCAGCTGGATGGGCCGTTCGGAGCCGCTCTCCTGGCCCCCGGCCACGAAGAGGTGGGTCACGACCAGATTCACGGTGTCCGGCCGAAAGTGCGCCGCCGCCTGGGTGAGCAGGCGCCTCACGCGCTCCGAGTAGGCTGGCTGCAGCTCGGCCTCATCCAGCGCCTCGCCCAGTGCCGTGCCCAGCCGGGACTCGCTGGGGTAGGGGAGGGCCGCGACCACGGCCGTGTGCGGGCAGCCGGCGACGGCCACCTCGACCCATCCGGGCCCCGTCTGCGGCCAGGCTGGCCCGCGCGCCGCCACGGCAACCTGCCCTGGCAGCCCGAACAGGGCGATGCGGTGGCGCTCCGCCAGGGGGCCCGGCGCGGCGATCCGCTCCCCGCTGTCGTGGTTGCCGCTGACCGCCACCACGGCGCGCCGGCCCCCGGCCGTCAGCCGCTCCAATGTCTCGTAGAAGAGGTCTTCCGCCAGGGCAGGCGGGTTTGGCGAGTCGAAGATGTCGCCCGCCAACAAAACGAGGTCGGCAGCTTCCTGCTCCGCGATGCCGCAGATCTCCGCCAGCACGTCGCGCTGCTCGGGGAGGCGGCCGCGGCCCTCGAGCTGGCAGCCCAGATGCCAGTCGGCCGTGTGGAGGACGCGCATGCGGAGCCGCATTCGCCCCTGCCTGCATCCATCCCTTCCCAGCCATGGGGCCCGGCGGCCGTTTTGCGGTAGAGTACAGGCTGGAGAAAGGGGATCAGCCCATTGTCGCTACCGACCCGTGACCAGGCCTGGCAGCTCCTGAACGAGTACACGCAAAAGCCCGGCCTCATCAAGCACGCCCTCGCCGTGGAGGCGGGCATGCGCGCCTATGCCCCGCGCTACGGCGGCGCCCCCGACCTCTGGGGCATCGTCGGCCTGCTGCACGACTTCGATTACGAGCGCTACCCCACCATCCCGGACCACCCCATGCAGGGCAGCAAAATCCTGCGCGAGCACGGCTACCCCGAGGATGTGATCCGCGCCATCCAGACGCACGCCCCGGCCGGCGTCGGCCCGGAGCGCCAGACGGACATGGAGCGGGCCCTGTTCGCCTGCGATGAGCTGTCCGGCCTGATCACGGCCACGGCCCTGGTCATGCCGAGCAAGAACCTGGCGGACGTCGAGGTGGCCAACGTGCGCAAAAAGATGAAGGACAAGACCTTCGCGCGGGGCGTGAACCGCGAGGACGTGACCGGCGGCGCCGCCGAGCTCGGCCTGGAGCTGGACGAGCACATCGGCTTCATGATCCAGGCCATGCGCGGCGTGGCCGGGGAGCTGGGCCTGGCGGGGTAGAGCGCGAACTGGTAATATGTGGGCGGAGGTGGGGTCGGTGGACGTTCGCGTGCTCGATGTCGAGATGAGTCCGGCCGAGGTCATCGACCGTCGTGCGGAGCCCCCGTTCCGGATCACCGGGCCGTCCGCCCGCGTCGTTCTGAGGGTCGACGGCCGGCGGGTCACCGTCGACGTGACGCCCCTGGAGATCGTGGAGTTTCGCGCTCGGATCGGTGCGCCGGATCTGCTGCGTCGCTCGGCGCGGGACACGGCCGCGGCCCTGGCCGTCCATCTCGTCCAGTCCAGGCCCTCCACCGACGGCTACCGGCTGGTGGACCCCCAGGTGGCCCAAGTCCACCCGGAGGAGGCGGAGGCGTGGCGCCAGCTCTTCGCCGTCATTGAGGAGTCGGCCGTGGCCCTGGAATCCACGGGTGCGTAGGGCGGCGAGCTGGCTCTTCGACCTCGACCAGACCCTGCGGGCGGGAGTGCCTCGGGTCGTGTTCATGTTGGCCTTCGCCTACTGGGTTGATATGGCCATCTGGACTTGGCGGCAGCCGATCTGGCTTGGCGTTCCGACCGGCCTGATCGTCGTCCTGTACCTCCTGCCATTCGTCAGCGCCATCGGCCGAGAGGGCATCGCGCTACGCTCCTTCGAACGGGCCACCGGGGAAGACGTGCCGCGGGGCGCCTGAACGCGAAGGGAGCCGGGGCTTGCCCTGCCCCGGCCCCCTTCGCGCTTGCCTACTTCTCCCAGGGGTCCATGATCGGCATCCCCCAGCAAAAGCTGGACAGCCCGCAGGCTTCGCCTGCCACGATGTGCTTGTGCAGGGCCTCGCGCAGCCCGGCCCGCAGGACCTGGGGGTCGGAGCCGCCCGCGATCTCGATGCAGCGCAGGACCACCTCGGTCATTTCGTCGGCCAGGTCCTCCAGGCCGTTTGGCGCGTCCACGTGCAGCTGCAGGGTCCGCTGGTCGCGCTCCGGCAGCAGCTTGAATTCCCCCACCATCTCGGCCACCCTCGGCACCTCCCTGTTACCTCAAGTTTCGGGCAGGCGCCCTGCCCGCCCCACGGCCAGGAGGCGCGGGCAGGGCGGCCCACCTGGACCATCAGTCGCCGGCCACACGGGTCGCTGCGGCCGGCGGCGCCTTCACCACGGACGGCTTGGTCAGGCCCTTCAGCACGTACCCGAAGAGGTAGGCGCCCGTCACGGCGAAGGCGGCCACGCTGACGGTCGAGATCACGTTGAACAGGCCGGGGTTGCCGCGGCTGGTCAAAAAGGCCTGAACCGGCGCCATCCAGGCCTGCGAGTTGGCCTCGATGCCGAACACCGTCGAGACGAAGTACAGGCCGGCGCCGGTGGTCAGGAACGTCAGCATGCGCCGGAACGCGGCCGGGTCGTCGTCGCAGTCGCGGGTCAGCTTGATGGCCAGGGCCACGAACAGGAACTCGGTGGCCAGCGGCGCGAACACGGGCAGGGCGAGCGGGTTGCCCTCGGCGATGGCCGCCGGGTGGGGCATCATGACCAGGAAGCTGGCGGCGAGCGTGATGACCATCACGGCGTCGCGGATCAGGACCGAGGACAGCCACCACACGTCGGCGCCGAACCGGACGCGGCAGCGCTGGAGCTGGCGGATGAAGTACGGCCGGCCGACGTTCATGAACATCGTCATGGCCCAGAGCAGGGGGAGCATGGCCACCACGGTCGCCACCAGCCACCCCTGAGTCTCGCTGAGCAGGGCCTGCATCAGATCGCTCATCGCGGTTCCCCTCCCTCGATCAAATCAGTGGATGCGCTAATCGTCCCCGGGCGCGGGCTGGGGACGGTGGGCCGAGACCGGTGTCCTGGTCTGCTGCAGCGTGTGCGAGACCGCGATGACCGACAGGACGATGACGGTGAGGATGGAGACGGCCCAGATCACGAAGGCGGGGACCGACAGGCCTGAGAAGGCGGCCGCGTTGGTCGTCGACAGCAGCCAGTCGAGGATGCCGGTCCAGTAGCCGCCCAGCGTGTTCACGACGAGGTAGGGGATGAGGTAGATGGCGGCGCCGGCGGCCAGCAGGCGGGACTCGAGGACGAACGCGCGCTCATCGCCGTCGGTGTCCCGGGTCAGCTTGATGAATAGGCCGGCGAACAGCAGGGCCTCGGCCAGCGGGCCGGTGATCGGCAGCGGCTGGCCGCCGAAGACGTCGGGCATGAAGTAGAGCGTGCCGAGCAGGAACGTGACGGCCAGCAGCAGGTCGCGCATGCCGACGTAGATGAGCCACCAGAGGTCGGCGCCGACCCGCAGGGAGAACTTCTCGACGGTGCGCAGCATGTACGGCCGCGCGAGCTGGATCGCGATCACGAACACCCACAGGATGGCGGAGACCGCGGCGAGCGTGCCTTCCATGATGGTCTCGAACGTCGTGAACTCGACCGGCATGATCTTCAGCATCGACTGAATGACCTGATCCACCCTGGTCGCCCCCTTTACTTGGCGGTCCGGGCCTTCGGGGCCGGGAAGAACGAGCGCCAGCTCTGCCAGGCCTCGCGGCCGCGCCGCGCCAGCGTCCACGGCTGCTCGGACCCCCAGGGTCCGAACCGGTGGTTCGTCTTGGGGTCGCCGTGGCGGTCGCGGGTCAGGGCCGAGAGCGGGACCCACGCCGCTTCGTCGAACTCCTCCTCCTCCGCCCCCGGCGCATGCGGGTGCGGCAGGAAGACCATCTCCTCGACGGCGGTGTCCACCGTGATGGCGTCCGTCGGGCACTCCGTCCGGCAGAACGCGCACCCGATGCAGCGGTCGACCTGAATCGGGTACACGGACATCCAGGGCATCAGCGGCCCCGGTTCCGGTCCCGCGACCTCGGGCGTGGTCATGTCGAGGCAGGCCGCCGGGCAGACGTCCATGCAGATGCCGCAGCTCATGCACCGCGTCGGGTCGTAGCTGAAGCGGTAGTGTGGAAGCGGCACTTCTCGCGTCCCTCCCCCTACGCGGTCTCCCTGGCCCTCACGGGCCAACCGGCCGCGTCTTTTCTGATCCAAGGAGACCATGGGGTACGTACGAGGAGTAGGCGCGAAGGGACCACATTCAGCGGGGTCGTGTGGTGGGGGGGCGGCGGTCCGAAGGGACGCGACCGGAGGGCCAAATGGGCCCCAGCGCAGAGACTAGCTCTGGCCGGTGGCGGGCCGCTCGATGCGGCCTTCCGTGGCGGCACGGCGCGGCGGCGCCGCGCGGCGGGTGCCGGCCGGGGGCCGGCCCTTCCAAAACGCCATGTGGGCGGCCTGCAGGTCGACGGGGATGCGGACGCTGATCTTCCATTGGCGCCAGAGCGCGGGGCGGCGCCGCACCTCGGCCATCAGGCGGAAGTTGAGGCCCGCGTAGCCGCGGTCGCGCATG
>DATLTP010000288.1:0-9297 GCA_035533535.1 Bacillota bacterium
GAAGCAGGCCGCCGCAGAGTGTCTCCGCATGAAGGTCCTGGCCGACCGGGCCATCGCGCAGGTCTCAGATCACGAGCTGCACCGCGCGCCCGACCCCGAGGCCAACAGCATCGCCGTCCTCATGCAGCATGTGGGCGGCAACCTGCGGGGGCGGTTCACCGACTTCCTGACCACCGACGGCGAGAAGCCGGACCGCGACCGCGACAGCGAGTTCGTGGACCAGGGCCTGGACCGCGACGGACTGCTGCAGGTGTGGGAGGCCGGCTGGGGGCGCTTTTTCACCACCGTCGGCGAGCTGCGCGAGGCCGACCTCCTCAAGACGGTGACCATCCGCGCCGAGCCGCACAGCGTGATCCGCGCCCTGGAGCGGACGGTCAGCCACACCAGCTACCACTGCGGCCAGATCGTGTTCCTGTGTAAGGCCATCGGCAGCGGGAAGTGGCAGACGCTGAGCATCCCGCGCGGCGGCTCGCAGCAGTTCAACGAGCAGATGCGGGGGCGGCAGGCGTGAAGCTGGCGATCGTGGCGGACGTGCACGGCAACCTGGCGGCGCTGGAAGCCGTGGTGGCGGACCTGGCGGGGGTGCGGCCGGACGTGGTGGTCCACGGCGGCGACCTCGCCCTGAACGGGCCGCGGCCGGCGGAGGTCGTCGACCGCATCCGCGAGCTGGGTTGGCCTGGCATCGTGGGCAACACGGATCTGGCGCTGTGGGACCTGCCGGCGGCGGCGCCGCGCCCGTTCTCGGTCATGGCGCCTGCGACCCGCGCCCTGCTGGGCGAGGAGCGGGTCGCCTGGATGCGAACGCTTTCGATGGCGTGGCGGGACGACGACCGGGTGGCGCTGGTCCATGCCGTCCCCGGCGACACGTGGCGCAGCGTGCCGCCGGACGCAGGCGACGATGACCTGCGGGCGACCTACGGGCCGCTGGGCGCGGCCCTGGCCGTGTACTGCCACATCCACCGGCCGTACGTGCGGCGGATGGATGGCCTGACCGTGGCCAACACCGGCAGCGTGGGCCTGCCGTTTGACGGCGACCCGCGCGCGAGCTACCTCCTGGTCGAGGACGGGGTGCCGGCGGTGCGGCGCGTGGCCTACGACATCGAGCGGCAGGTGGCGGACGTGGAGCGGTCGGGCTATCCGACGGCGCGTTGGCTGGTGGACCAGGCGCGGACGGGAGCGGGGCGGCCGGTGAGCCTGGATTAGACCGGCCGCTCAGCCGCTCTGGGTCAGCGCGCGTGGCATGGTGCTGGCTCGCCATGCGCGACGGATAACGGCAAGAGTGCTTGCGCCGGCCACCCGCTGACGCGCGACGCTTCTTGGGGCGCTCGGCCTGCCTGCCACCGCGGCCGCGACCATGCGGCCCGCGACAGTCGCCGCCACGTCACGGGGCAGGGGCCGCGGCCATCAGGCCACCCCAGCGCCGCGATGACCGCTCAGACCGGGTCAGGCGGCATGGCCAGGGCCTGGGCGAGGCCGTGCCACGCGGCACGGGCAGCCGCCGTCAGGCCAGCCACCAGCTCCGCGTCCGTGGTGTACTCCTCGGGCAGCAGGTGCCAGCCGATGGAGTAGGTCAGGCCCTCCCCGGCGAGGTAGCGCTGGGGCTGCGCGACGTACCGTCCGCCCGGCGAAGCCTCGGCATCGAGGCGAATGCGCCGCAGCACCCAGTGCACCCGGTTGTCGCGGTGGGCGGACTCCGGCGTCCGGCCAAGGAGCCCGACGTAGACGGATTCGATGGGGCTGGGCTCGAAGCCCGAGGTCCACTCGATCTTGGCGCAGACTTCCCAGGTGTGGGCGGCCCCGCCGCGGGAGGCCGCGACTGGGCGCTCGTCGATCCGGTAGAGCCGGAACTGGTCGTGCCGCGGCAGCGTGTCGCGTCGCGCGGTGGGGTCGAACGTCTGAAACATGATGGCACAGCCGTCCGCCCAGGGCTGGTCGCGCTGGCTGTTGGACCGGGCCGGCAGGCGCACGCCATCGGCGGATACGTGCTGGTTCAGCTCGTCGGCGCGCAGCTTCTTGGCGGCTGCCGCATCGAAGACGGGGAACTCCCCGCTCAGCAGGCCGAGGGCCGCCTCAACCAGGATTGGGCGGGTCAGGGCGAACAGCCCCTCCATCGCAAGCGGCGTCTTCGCCCGCCACGCCTCCATGAATGCCATATGGCCCGCCCTTCTCGGCGATCTGACGCCGCCAGCCTCGCGAACGTGGGAAACACCAGGGAACAGGCCACGGAACACCACGGGACATCAGCACAGAGATCAAGCGGCGCCCGCCGCGTCAGCTGTTGGGAGAGCACGCCCAAGTCCCGCGTCCGCGGATTGCGTGCGCATCGCCGCGGTGGCGGGGTGGGGCTATGGAGCGGATGGCATCGATATCGCGCCACCGAATCCGCATGCTCCGACATATTGTAGCACGAGCCCGGCCAACGTCGGCCCGCAGGCGCCTTCCAGGGCCCTCAGAGCGCCGCATCCACCAGCGCGGCCCACGGCGCTGTGGCCTGCGTCCCCTTGCGGCCCCAGACCAGAAACTCACGCACGCCGTGCTGCAGGGGCACCGGACTCGGCGTGACCCCGAGCAGTCCCAGGCCGTTCGCCGCCGCGCCGAGGTCCACCAGCACGTCGCGATAGACGGCAGGATCCTCAATGCGGCCCGTCCGGCGCAACTCCGTGCGCGAGGTCTCGAACAGCGGCTTCACCAGGCACAGCAGGTCAGCCCCGTCCGCCAGCAGTGGCAGCACGTACGCCCACGCGTCGCGCAGCGAGAGGTACGACAGGTCAAGCGTGCACAGGTTGGGCGCCAGCCCACCGAGCCGCAACGCCGTCAGGTCGGCGATGTTGGTCCGCTCCAGGGTCACGACGCGGGGGTCGGCCCGCAGCCGGCCAAGCAGCTGGCCGTAGCCCACGTCGACCGCGAAGACGCGCGCGGCCCCGCGCTGCAGCAGGCAGTCGGTGAAGCCCCCGGTGGAGGCGCCCGCATCCAGCGCCACGCATCCCGCCACGTCCAGCCCGAAGCGGTCGAGCGCCGCCTCCAGCTTCTCCCCGCCCCGGCTGGCAAAGCGGCCCTCGCCGCGCACATAGGCCTCCGCGTCGGGCGCCACCGCCGTCCCCGGCTTGTCGAGCCGCCTCCCGGCCACCACCACCCGCCCCGTGAGCGCCAGCGCCTCCGCCCGGTGGCGGTCGGGCGCAAGTCCTCGCTCAAGGAGCAGTTGCCAGGCCGGGATGCGTTTCATGGCCGCAATGCTACCATTGGGCGGGGGTCTTTGGCCTGACGCCCGTCCGGGTCCTGGCGGTGGGGTCCGACCGAAGCCTGCTCGCCCTGGTGCGGGCGGCGCTCCCAGTTGCCCGGTACGCGGTGGCGTCCGTCGAAACGGTCGACGCGGCTTTGGGCGCGCTGTTCGCGCACCCCCCGGATCTCCTGGTGATCACGTCGCGGCCTGACGGCTCGGACGGGACAGCGGTTTGCCGCGACCTGCAGGCGGTCGCCGAGGTGCCCGTCATCCTGCTGGTGCCGCACGCGGAAACCCTGGGCGCGGTGCGCGGCCTCACCTGTGCCGATGACTACGTGGCGTTGCCCGTCGCCCCGGAAGAGGTGGAGGCGCGGGTGCGCGCCGTGCTGCGCCGTGCTGGCCAGGGCAGCAGCGTGCAGGTCCAGGCCTTCGACGACGGCCAGCTCCGCGTCGACTTCCGCGACCGTATCGCCACCCTGGGCGGCGGCCCCCTGCCCCTGACGCCGACCGAGTACCGGCTGCTGGCCCTGCTGGCGGGCAGCCCCCGCCGCATCTTCCCCCAGCGCGAGATCCTGCGGCGCATCTGGGGCGAGGCCTACGCCGAGGACGGCCACCTGCTGCGCCTGCATGTCGCCAACCTCCGCAAGAAGATCGACCACGCCTACATCCGCACCCACCGCGGCGTCGGGTACTCCTTCCAGCCCGTCTAGACGCAACCTGGACAATTGAGCCGGCTCGCGTAGACGCCTGCCTGGACGCCTCGGCCTTAGCGTGGGCTGCGGAGGGTGATCAGATGACATTGCTTGGTCCCCGCGAGAAGGAATACGTGCAAAAGGAGCTGGACGGCCTGCAGCGCGACGTGGCGCTGGTGGTTTTCTCGGACGGCCGCTCCGAGGCCAGCGGCGCGCTTGAGACGCTGGCGGCTGAGCTGGCCGAGGCGGTTCCGTCGCTGACGGTCCGCACGGCCCCGTCCACCGGCCTCGAGGCGGAGCGGTTCGGCATCGAGGGCCGCGCGCCCGCGCTGGCGCTGGTGCCTGAGGGCGCCGGCGAAGGCCCGGCGAACGGGATCCGCTTCTTCGGCTTCCCGGGCGGCTATGAGTTCAACTCGCTCCTGGATGCCATCCGCCGGGTGGCCAACGCCGACCCGGGCGTGGACGCCGAGATGCTGGCGGGCCTGCTGGCCCTGGAGGAGCCCCTGCACCTGCAGGTGTTCGTGACGGCCACCTGCCCGTACTGCCCGCGGATGGTCCAGCTGGCCCACCGGATGGCGCTGGCGAGCCCGCTCGTGCGCGGCGATATGGTCGACGCGACCGAATTCCCGAAGCTGGCCGAGCTCTACGACGTTCAGGGCGTGCCGCTGACGGTGATCAACGGCCGTTCCGCCCTGTCCGGCGCCGTCCCTGAGAAGCGCATGCTGGCCGAGATCCGCGGGAGGGGTTGAGTGGAGTGGGATTCGCGCGGTTCTTTGCGAGCACGGCTGGCCGCTGGCTGCGAGCCTTGGTCGGGCTGGTCCTGATCGCGGGTGTCCTGGCGGGCTGGCCCCTGTGGCTGGGTGTCGTCGGCCTCTTCTTCGTGGTCGTGGGCGTGGCGAACATCTGCGTGCTGGCGCCGCTGTTCGGCGGCCCGCTCAACGGGCGGAAGATCGCCGGGTCGTGAGGGGCGGGCCCGCCGCCCGCTCTGGTCCCGGGGGCCGCGGGCTTCTGGGCCTGCGGCCCGCCCTGGACGTTCGGCTGGCGTGCGATCTGCTTGGGTTCCGACGACTGGGGCCGTTTGGCGGCTGGTCGTGCGCGCCGGCCGAGTGCCGCGGTGAGTGCGGATGAATGGCCTGCGGCAGCCGTGAATGTTCGGCGCGGTCTGAGTCCTGGATCCTGTAGCCTGTCGTGATCCTGATGCGCGGCTTGCGCCGCCCACCCTGGGCCGCGCCTGTCGCGATTGCGGCTGCCCTTATCCTGAAGACCGAGGGGGCCCTGACCTTGTACATGGCGGCGGAGTGGAAGGACGGCATGGCCTTTGACGTGGCCGCGGGCTCAGGCCACACCGTGCGCATCGACGCCCGGGTGGAGGGCGGAGGCGCGGACACGGGCGCCCGCCCCAAGGAGCTGCTGCTGGGCGCCCTGGCCGGGTGCACTTGCATGGACGTGATCTCGATCCTGACCAAGATGCGCCAGCCGGTTCGCGCCTTCCGCGTGCGCGCCGAGGCCGAGGAGACGGACACCCATCCCAAGGTTTTCCGCGTGATCGATCTGACGTACGAGGTGGATGGCGAGGGCCTGGACGCGGAGCGGATCGCCCACGCCGTGGCGCTGTCCGAGTGGCGGTACTGCGGCGTGTCGGCCATGTTGCGCCAGGCGGCGGAGATCCGGGTCCGGATCCTGATCAACGGTGCGGAGGTCCCGCAGGAGCCGGCGCCGGTCGCCTAGCTTCGGGCAGGATTCGGCCGGACCCGTTCAACGGCATGATTCGGTGGGCGATGATCTTGAGCCTGAGCGGGCGGCCCGGGCTGGTGGAAGTCTGGAGCTTCAACCGGGACACGGGCCCGCGGCGGTGAAGGGCGTGCGCGGGAACATTCTGACCTTGACCGACACGACCTGGGTGCCGCTGAGCCAGAACGACCACCGAGATGAACCGGGCAGGCGGCGGCCGTAAGCCGTCGCCTGCCCGGTGACGTACGATCGGCCGGGAGGGATTGCAGCGTGACGCGCGAGGATCTCCTGCGCGAACTCCGGTCGCTGGCCCCCGCTGACCTCGCCAGTATTCTCCGCGACCTGTTGGAGCAAGAGGCCACTGAGCCCATGCCGCACGACCAGTGGCTTCAAAGCCTGGATCGTCTCATTGCAGAGCACAGACCAGCGTGGGAGCGTCTCGCCCGCCGGTGACCTGGCCAACCGTGGGTGACGTCGTCGCGGCCCATGACCGCGTCCTGGCTGCGACGGGGGTTGCCCCCGGCCTGCGGGAAGCTGGGCTTTTTGAGTCCGCCCTGGCGCGGCCGCAGGCGACTTTTGGCGGCAGCCCTCTGTTCCGGACTTGGTGCAGCGCGCGGCCGCGCTCCTGGAGGCTCTCATCCGCAACCATCCGTTCGTGGATGGCAACAAGCGCACGGCCATGCTCGTCGGGCTGGCCATCCTCGTGTCAACGGCTTTGAATTGACCCTTACCGACACTGCGATCAAAGACATGGCCGTCGCGGTCGCCGAGCGCCGCGCCAGCGTCGCGCACTTGGTCGCATGGATCGAGGGCGCCCTCCCCATCGGCTGACGCCTCCACCATCACGCCCACGTGAAAAGCGCCCCGCCCTACCGGCTGGCGCCCTCCAGCTCCCGGGCCGCCTCGCCCCACAGCGACGCCACGCGGTTGCACCCGCGGATCAGGTGCGTCTCCGTCACATGGGCCTCGTGGCTGCCGGCCTCCAGGCGCGGCAGGCGCTCGGCCGGCTCCAGGTCCGGCAGCGGCGGCACCTCCAGCGCGGGGTCCTGGCGGAAGGGGTCGAGCCGCGCGTAGTTGCTGCGCACCACCAGCCGGCTGGCCCGCCGCATGGCCGCGTTCAGTGCCTCCGCTTCGCGCCCGCCCGCAGCCTCCCACCCAGCAATGGCCTTCCCCAGCCGCGTCGCGGCCGCGTCCACGGCTGAGAAGTCCACGCCCGGCGCCGCCGCCCGGTACTTGGCCAGCGCGGCCGTCGCCTCGCCCACCTCCGCGCCCAGGTCGATGGGGTGCACCGGCGCGTTGCAAAGCCGCATGACCACCGCCGCATACACCCGCGCGTCGCGCACCAGGTTGTCGAAGTCGGCGATGTCCAGCAGGTCGTCCTCGGTGTGCCAGGCGATGTTGCCGCCGCAGCCGCCCACGGGGTAGTACCCGTGCTCGCGGGCGACCGCCTCCGGCATCGTCGAGGACAGCATCAGCGTGGCCGGCAGGCCCAGGTTGTTGAAGGAGTAGTCCCCGGCCCGGTTGGGCCGCTCGCGCGTGCTGTCCAGCCCCGTCGCGTCGCGCACGGCCGCCGCCGTCATGGGGAAAAGCGACGCCATGCAGGCCAGGCCCCGGTACTCCGTCGCCCAGCGGCAGCCGGGGGAGTCGCAGTCGACCTGGGCGACCGCGTTCCGCTCCAGGTCCAGCGCAAACCGGTCGGCATACCAGGTCGAGCCGGCGTACCGGCCGGTGGAGTGCCCTGGCCACCACGCGATGCGCAGCGAGCGCCGCAGCTTGCGCCCAGCGAGCACCCGCGCCACCTCCAGCAGGACGGCGTCGCCCGTGGCGTTGTCGCCGATGCCCTGGTGCCACGAGTCATAGTGGCCGTGCAGCAGCACGAACCGCTCCGGGTCCTCGGTGCCGGGGATCTCGGCCACGACCACTGGGCAGGGGCACCACTCCGTCTCCAGCCGCGTCGCAACGCAGCCCGTCAGCGCCTCGCCCCGCTGCAGGGCGGCGATGAGACCCTTCCCGTCCGGGCCGTTGACCGAGACGATGGGCAGGCTGGGCTGTGAGCACCAGTTGTCGAGGTCGGGCGCGCCCCAGATGGTCGTGCAGATGCCCTCGTGAATGCCCTCGCCCGGCATGACGAAAACGCCGGCGATGGCGCCGTTGTCGATGAGCTGCTTGACCTTGGCCGGCATGGGCAGCCCGTCGGTGACGGCGATCTTGCCCCGCAGGTCCATGTGGATCTCGGACGTGTCAAACAGCCCGAGGGTGTGCGCCGCGTAGCCCGTCGACACGTAGACCAGCGGCCCCGCCAGCTCGCGCCCGTCGGTGGAGACGGCCATGGCCGGCGTCTTGGCGCGGTAGGACCTGCCCTGCACCGTCAGGCTGGACGGCCGCGGCCGGCTGATGAAGAGCGTCGGCCGGTGCACCTGGTGGCGGATGCCAAGCTTGCTCAGCCGGTCGGAGAGGTAGTCCGCTGCCAGGCGCTCGTCCTGCACGCCCGTCTCACGGATGAGCTCGGAGAAGCGCTGGACGAGGCGGCGGGGCTCGGCGTCGGTGATGGCGGCGAAGGCGTCCTGTTCGGCCTGCGCGTCGCGCCAGGTGCAAATGTCCGGCATGGTGCTTGGAGACCTCCCGGACCGACGTTCGCCCTGTCCGGGGGCGGCTCCTTCGCGGTCATGGCGTCGCTGCATGCACGACTTCGTGGGGCGGCGCATAGGCGCCGCCCGTGGCGAATCATGCGGTTGCGGCTACCTGGACTTTGGCGGTCGCATGCGGCTGAGATAGTCCATGCGCGCCCGCAGGGCGGGAACGGTCGTGCCCAGGACCCGACCCACCACGGGAGCGCCGCGGCCCATGACCGCCTTGCGCACGGCATCGAGCGCCTCGGATGGCGTGCCCTCGGCAACCACGTGCCGCAGGGCCTCTTCCCAGGCCGCCGGGGGGACCTCGGTCAGCTGCTCAAGCCGCTGGCCTGCGATGCGGATGAGGGCCGCGGCTGCCGCTTCCGGTACCCCCAGCTGCTCAGCGACGGCGGCTGTTGGCAGCCCCTGCTGGGAAAGGACGTACGCTTGCCGCTGCGCGGGCGGCAGCTTGAGCAGCGCCTTGGCCACGGCCGGCTCGACAGCAGCGGTGGGCAGATCCGCCAGGGTCCGCGGGGCCACGGGACCCGGCCGCCATGTGACGGCGCCGCGATCTGGCACGCTATTGCTTGACCACGGCGAGGATGTCGCGCTCGCCGATGATCAGCACCTCGTCACCGTCGAGCTTGACCTCGGTGCCTGAATACTTGCCAAAGATGATGGTGTCGCCCGCGACGACGTCGAGGGGGCGGCGCTCCTTGCTGCCCTCGATGAAGGAGCCATTGCCAACCGCAAGCACCTTGCCCTGCTGGGGCTTTTCCTGGGCGGTGTCCGGCAGGACGATGCCGCTCGCGGTCCGCGCCTCCTGGTCGAGCACCTTGACCACGACTCGGTCGCCGAGGGGACGGATCTTCTTATCCAGCGTTTTGCTGCTCATGGGGTTCCTCCTTGGGCGGGGTAGCCACCATTCATGATAGCCCTTCGGCCCGACCCCTGATGCACCGGTTTGGTGGGGCGGCGCGTACGCGCCGCCCCTCGCGAATCATCCTTTGACGAACCCGTACACGACCACGGCCAGCATCGC
>DATLTP010000289.1:0-3231 GCA_035533535.1 Bacillota bacterium
CGGCGGTCGCGCTTTGCGCGCCGCCGGAAACGAACGCGAGACTGGGCTCGATGGTGATTTGGAGGGTGGCCGAGCCGAGGAGGCCCAGCTGCGGCGCTGTGGCCTGCACCTGCACGGCGGTGGCGCTCCCGGTCGGGTGGAAGTTCGCCACCAGCGAGGGCCCGCCCTGGATGCTGCTGGTGGTGGCGTCCAGGCTCCCGCCGCCGGCCGGTGAGAGCGCCAACTGGATGGCCGTGGAGGTCGGCACCACGTTCCCGTAGGCGTCCTCGACGGCGGCCTGGATCTGCGAAGCCTGCGTGGTCGAGGTCAGGGTGCCTGGGTTCGCCGTCAGCACGAGCTGGCTCGGCTTGTCCGGCGCGACCGTCACGGTGACCTGCGCCGTCGGCTGCAGGGCGCCGCCGCTGGCCTCCAGGTTGTACGTGCCGGAGACGGTCGGTTTCCAGTCGATCGCCGCCTGGCCGCCGGTGTCGTTGGCCGAGAGGGGCGAGGGGTTGCCGGGCCCCGTCACCTGGATGAGGAGCGTGCGGCCGCTATCCCCCGACACCAGGTGGCCCTGGCCGTCGAGGACGCTGAGCTGGAGGGTCACATCCGTGCCGGCCGTCATCGTGGCGGGCAGGCCCGTCATGGAGATGGTCGTGGCGGCGTTGATGATGGTGACTTGGACGGAAGCCGAGACCGTGCCGACGTGAGCGGAGATCGTCGCCACCCCAGGCGCCGTCGCCGTGAAGGTGCCCTGGGCGTCGATGGTGCCGCCGGTGGCTGAGAACGTCGGCTGCAGCGGCAGGACGGCGCCCCCCGGCCCGATCACCTGGGCGGCGATGCGGACGCTGCTTCCCGCGGCCACCGTGCTCTGCTCCGGCAGCAGGTGCAGGCTCTGCGCCGCCAGGGCCATGACGCCGCTGACGGCGGTCGGGGAGAGCTGCATCAGCCGGGCCGCCACGGCCGCGGCCTGGGCCCTGGTGGTGTCCGCAAGGGGCGCGAACGCGCCACCTGGAACCCCCTGCATCAGGCCCAGTTGCGCGTCCGCGGCCACAAAGCCCGCCGCGTAGCCCGCGATCAAGCTGAGGTCTGTGAACTTGGTCTGCAGGGCCCCGGACTGCGCCACGGTTTGGAGGCTGAGGCTGCGGCCGATCATGACGGCCATGTCCTGCCGCGTCACCGGCGCGTCGGGGGCGAAGCTGGCCCGTGAGGTCCCCTGGATGATCCCCGCGTGGTAGGCGGCCTCGACGAACGGGAAGGACCAACTGGTCTTGGGCACATCCGTAAAGGTCGGCGCCGCGCCAGGCGGCGTGCCGATGCCCTTCACCAGAACGAGAATCTTGGCGAACTGGGCCCGCGTGACGGTCCCGTCGGGCTGAAAGGTCCCATCGGGCAGGCCGGTGAGGATGCCGTGGCTCGACAGCGTCGCGATGTCGGAGGCCGCCCAGTAGGTGGTTGGCACATCCGGAAACCCAGCCGCAGCAACGGTTTGCGTCACGCAGGCTGTGGCGGCGAGGAGGAGGAGCGCCGACAGCAAGAGACGTCGTACCAAGCCAGTGTCCCCGCTTGTCCATGCCGGAATATCGAAAAACCGCGTCGTATCCGCATTTGCGATGATAAGCGACAATCTTCGCCCCGGAGGTTACTTCTCGGTTACAAACTGGCAAAGGTGGGCCGCCTCGCCATCGGGTCCAAACGGACCAGCACCTTGGGGACGTTCCGCCGATGCGGGCCTGCCCCGGATTGCGGTCCAATCGGCCTGCGGAGGCGACCAGGGTCATGGAAGGCGATCGTTGGGCGAAGACGCCCATGGAAGAGCTGGCCGGCGACCGGCGGACGCGCTCATTCGACGAAGTGGCCCTCGGGTACACCGAGTCCGAGGTCCTGGCTGAGGCCCAGCGTTGCCTGAACTGCCTGCACCCGCTCTGTGTCGACGGCTGTCCAAACGGCAACCCAATTCCGGCCTTCATCGCCGCTGCCGCCGAGGGGCGGATCCTCGACGCGGCGCAAATCGATTACGAGAACAACCCCCTGCCCTCGTGCTCTGGCCGCGTCTGTGCGTGGGAGCGCCAGTGCGAGGGCGCCTGCGTGCTGAACGTCTGCGGCGAGGGTGTGCGCATCGGCGCCATCGAGCGGTACATCGCGGATGCCGCGCTTTCTGCCGGCTTCGCGTTTGCGCCGGCCGAGGACCTTGACTGGCGCGTGGCCGTGGTGGGCGCTGGCCCGGCCGGCCTCTCGTGCGCCGACTTCCTCTCGCGGCGGGGTGTGGCCGTGGCCGTCCTGGACGCGGCGGACCAGCCCGGGGGTCTGCTGGCGGACGGCATCCCCGAGTTCGTGCTGCCCGCGAGCCGGATTCAGGCGGAGGTGGCGCGGCTGCGGCGCCAGGGGGTGGCCTTTTTGCCGCGCGTGCGGCTGGGGGCCGACATCTCGCTGCAGCGCCTGCGGGAGGAGTTCGACGCCGTGTTCGTGGCTGTCGGCGCCGGCCGGGCCCGCGCACTGGGCGTGCCGGGCGAGGATGCGGCGGGCGTCGTCTCGGCGCAGCGCTTCCTGCATGAAGCGAAGGTGTCCGGTGGCGTGCCCGGGGTGGCCGGGGCTCGCGTCGTGGTGATCGGGGCCGGCAACACGGCGATGGACGCCGCGCGGACCGCCGTCCGGCTCGGCGCCGGCGACGTGCGCATTCTCTACCGGCGCAGCGAGGCCGAATCACCGTCACGTCCGGTGGAGATCGCCCACGCCCGGGCGGAGGGCGTCGAGTTCGAGTATCTGGTCAACCCGCTGGCATTCCTGGCGGATGACGCCGGAGCTCTGACGGCCGTGCGCCTGCAGCGAATGCGGCTGGGTGCCCCGGACCGCGGCGGGCGGCCGCGCCCCGAGCCCATCCCCGGCAGCGAGCTGGACCAGCCGTGCGACCTGGCCGTGCTGGCCGTGGGGTATGAGGTCGAGGGCGCTGCCATCGCCGCCCCGGAGGCCGTGCGGCCGGACGGCCGGCTGGCGGCGGACGCGGGCGATGGGCGGATGGAGCTTGAGGGCGTGTTCGCCGGCGGCGACGCCGTCCGGGGCCCGGCCACTGTCGTCGAGGCCTTCCGGGACGGGCGGGTGGCGGCGGACGCGATTTTACGCTACCTGGCGACCCGGGGGACATCCACGCAGGCTGCCAACTGAGCGCAGGGTCTGCGACGGCTGGCGCGCGACGCGCGCCAGCCACCAACCCGATTCCGGGGCGGGCTGGCCGGGGTCGGGCTGGGCCGGGCG
>DATLTP010000290.1:0-6210 GCA_035533535.1 Bacillota bacterium
CCAGCCGTGCTGGATGCGGTGGGCATCCCGCAGGCCCAGGCCGGCCAACCGGTCGTCGAGGTGGCCGCCGGCATTGATTCCGTCGCCGGCCAGGCGGTGCTGCGGGTGGGCAGGGCGGAGTTGCTGCTGCCGATCGACGCGGTGCCCTGGCCCTTTCAGCTCCGCCGCCTGGGCGGAAACGTGGGCCTGGCGGGGGTGGCTCGCTCCGTCTGGCGGGCGTTCCAAGCCCTGGAGTGCCTGTGGGTTGGCGTATCGGCGCTGGCAGACGGCTCAGGGGCCGTCGACGGATTCGCCGACCTGGATCCGAGCGTCCTGGCCACAAATCGGCTGGCGGCGGCCCTCGTGCGGGATTCGGGACTGGTGGACCAGGCTGACCTCATCCGCCTGGGGATCGATTACGTGCCGCTGGCCGGCGGGGATGTGGGGATCGTCGGCGTCGGGGCCGGCGAGACCATGGCCGTCGTCGACCTCGTGGCCAGGGCCGGGCGCCGGCCCACGGCGTTCTGCGACATCTCCAAGGCCCTGACGCCGGAGGGGATCCGGCGGGCGCTGCGCCTCGTCGGAGGCACGCCTGGGGTCCGGTGCGTCCTCATCAACATCTTTGGCGGCATCACCCGGGTCGACTGGTTTGGCGAGCAGTTGGTGGCGGCTTTGGCGGCGGAGCCACTGGCGGTGCCGGTGGTGTTCCGGCTTGAGGGCAACGGCGCCGCCGAGGGCCGCGCGGCCGCGGCCGCAGCCGGCCACGTGGTCGCTCCGAACCTGCAGGCAGCCATCGCCGAGGCCGCGGCGAGGGCCGGCGGATGAGCGCCAGGCGTGCGCGCTCCCGCCGCAGGCGGCACCCGTGAGCATTCTCATTGATCGGTCGACCCGGGTCCTGGTGCAAGGCATCACTGGGCGCGAGGGGTCGTTCCACGCTCGGCTGATGCGCGAGTACGGCACCCAGATCGTTGGCGGCGTGACGCCGGGCAAGGGCGGGTCTTCCGTCGAGGGGATCCCCGTCTTCGACAGCGTGGCGGAGGCGATGGCGGCCACACGCGCGGATGCGACTGTGCTCTTCGTGCCAGCCGCGGCGGCGGCGGACGGGGCGGCCGAGGCGGCGACGGCAGGCGTCCCCCTGATCGTGGTCACCGCCGATGGGGTGCCGGCGCACCAACTGCTGCGGCTGATGCCGCTCGTGCGGGAGCGGGGCTGCCGGTTGATCGGACCCAACTGTCCGGGCCTGATCTCACCGGGCCGGTGCAAGGTCGGCTTCATGCCCGATGGCATCTTCCGCCCGGGGCCGGTTGGGGTCATCTCCCGCAGCGGATCCTTCTCCTACGAGGTTTGCCAGGGGCTGAGCGCCGCCGGGCTGGGCCAGTCGACCGTGGTCGGGATCGGCGGCGACACGGTGCGGGGAACGAGCTTCCTCGACCTGCTGCCCATGTTCATGGACGACCCAGAAACTCGGGCTGTCATCATGCTGGGGGAGATCGGCGGGCAGGACGAGGAGCGGGCCGCGGCGTGGCTCCGGGCGAATCGGCCGGGAAAGCCCGTCGTCGCTTACCTGGGTGGCCGGCAGGCGCCGGAGCGGGTGAGGATGGGGCATCCCGGCGCCGTGTGGCAGGCTGGCGCGGGGACCTGGGAGAGCAAGCGCGACATGCTGGTGGCCGCAGGCGCCGCCGTGGCCGAGGCCCCGTGGGAGATCCCTGGGTTGGTGGCGGCGGCCCTGGCGTAGGGGCGCGGAGCCGTGGACGACGCGCGGATCGTCGCTGACGCTGCCCGAGATCGCGAATGGCGCCACCTGTCGCGTTGAACGCATGGGGCCCGGCCTGGGCTGGCGGTGGGGAGACCGCCAGCCCAGGCCGGGCGTGCGAGGGCGCGGGGGCGGCAGCCCCCGCTGCGGACGCGCGACCAGGATGGTCGGACGCTTCGCCCCACCGCCCTGGACCCACGTCAAGACCCCGGCGACCACGTCATACCCCTGGGAACGAGGTGCCCTGCCTACGATCGGTAGGCGTCGCCGTCGATGTGGGCGGCGATGACGGCGGGACCGGGGGCGCGCGTGGCCTCGGCCAGGGCCAGTTCCAGCTCGCGCAGGGACGTGGCGTCCCACGCCTGGGCGCCCACGGCCCGGGCCATGCTGGCATGGTCCACGGCGCCGAAGCGCACGCCCTGCTCGGGGTAGGCCCGCCGGGCCTGGTTGAGGCGGATCGACCCCAATGACCCGTCGACCAGGACGACGATCAGCAGGTGGATCCCCAAGCGCGCGGCCGTCTCGATCTCGCCGACCGTCATCATGAAGCCACCGTCGCCCGTGATGGCGGCAACGGGGGTCTCGGGGCGGGCAAGCCGGGCGGCGATGGCCGCCGGTATGGCGAAGCCCATGGTGCTCAGGCCGTTCGAGAGGAAGTACGTGAAGGGCTGGCGGGTGTGCCAGAACTGGCCAGCGGCCATCTTGTGGGCACCCGTGTCCGTCGTGAGGATGGCCTGATCCGGCAGATCCGCCCTCAGGGCTTCGATCACCTGCCGCGCCGTCAGCTGGCGTGAGCTCGACTCGACGGCCTCGGCCAGCTGGGCGCGTAAGGACGCGCAGTCCGCGGGCGCCCGAGGTGCCGAGTCCCCGACCGTGGCGGCGACGGCGGCCGCGAAGGGGCCCACCACGTCGGCCTGGCTGGGCGTGAACTGGCCCAGGTTTGGCGCCAGGTCGAACGTGACCACCTGGCCGGGAAAGTCCCACCAGTGGTCATACTCCACCGGGTCGACGCCGAAGGCGACGATCAGGTCCGCCGTGGCCAACTGCCCGAACAGGATCCGCGTGCCCGCCATCTCCAGCGTACCTACGAACTGCGGGTGGTCCTCCGGGAAGACCCCCTTGGCCTTGGGCAGGTCGTACACAGGACAGCCCAGCCACTCGGCGAGGCGCAGGGCGGCGGGCCCGCCCCCGGCCCGCATGGCGGAAAGGCCAACGACCATCGCCGGGCGGGCCGCATCGCTCAGCAGCTTGCGCACGGCGCTCATGTCGCCAAAGGCGCTGGCGCGCAGGGGGGCGGCCGCACGCGCAGGGAACGGCACCGGCTCGCCCAACGCCTCCTGCCGCGGCACATCACTTGGGATGGATAGGTGAACTGGCCCGGCCGGCCACTCGCCGGTGCTGGCCAGGGCCTTCAGGGCCACCCGCCCCACGTTGGCTGCATTGACCGACGCCGTCCACTTCGTCACGGGCCGGTACATGGCTTCCAGGTCCAGCATCTGGTGCGTCAGGATGGCCTGTCGCCCCACGGGGATCTGCGCGGACATGGCGATCAGCGGCGAGCGGTCCAGGTACGCCTGCGCCACCCCGGTCACCATGTTCGTGGCTCCGGGGCCAAGGGTGCTGAGGCACAGGCCGGCCACGCCGGTCAGCTCGCCGACCACCCCGGCCATGATGGCGGCCGCACTCTCGTGGCGGGTGAGGATGAATTGCAGGCCCTCCTGGCGGAAGGCCTCCATCAGGTCGAGCGTCTCCCCGCCCGGGAGCCCGAAGACCCAACGCGCGCCAGCGTCGGCGAAGGAGCGGCCCAACCGGTTGCCAACCGTGCTCATGCTAGAACCCATTCACGGCAGGTCGGCGGGTTCCTCCGCACGAAGACCACACGCATGATCGCCCAGGGTGGAAAGAACGTCTACGGCTACCGCGTCGGCATCCTGCACCTGGAGAGCCGCTTCCCGCGCATCCCCGGTGATTTGGTCAACGCGACCACGCTCCCGTTCCCCGTCCTTTACCGCAGGGTCGAGGGGGCTTCGCCGAGCCGCGTGGTGCGGGAGCAGGACCCGGCCCTGCTCGAGCCCTTCCTGGAGGGGGCAAAGGCGCTCGAACGCGAGGGCGTGGCCGCCATCACCACCAACTGCGGCTTCCTGGCCATGTTCCAGAAGGAAATGGCCGCGGCCGTCCGCATCCCCGTCTTCACGTCCAGCCTGCTGCAGGTGCCGCTCGTGCATCGCACGCTCCCGCGGGGGGCCGCCGTCGGCATCCTGACGGTGAGCGCGGCGACTATGGGGCCGCGCCAGCTCGAGGGGGCGGGGATCGGATTGGACATCCCCCTGGCCGTCTACGGCCTCGACTCCGAGGAAGAGTTCTCGCGCGTCCTGCTGGACGACCTGCCGCGGCTGGATGTGGACAAGGCCCGCGATGAGCACGTGCGCGTGGCCAAGCGCATGCTGGCGGAGCGGCCCGATGTGGGCGCAATCGTGCTGGAATGCACGAACATGCCGCCTTACGCGCGAGACATCCAAGCGGCGACAGGCCTGCCGGTCTTCGACATCGTCACCCTCGTGCACTGGGTGTACCTCTCCCTCACGCGCACGGCCTACGGCGGCTACATGTGATGCCGCGGCGGGACGCGGATGCGATCGCGGGCGGTGGTGTGTCGCCCACGCGCCCGGCCCGAGGAGGCTGCATCTGATGCGCATTGCTATCGTGGGCGGCGGCATCGTCGGCGCGGCCCTTGCCGCGGAGCTGCTCAACCGGACGCCCAAGCCGGAGGTTGTCCTCTTTGAGGCGGAGACCCAGCCTGGCCTGGGGGCGACCTCCAAGGCCACGGGCGGGCTGCGGCACCAGTTCACGCACCCGCTGCTCGTCCAGCTGAGCCTGCTCAGTGTCCCCGTCTACCGCGCCATGCCGGAGGCCGGCTTCCGGGATCACGGCTACCTCTTCGTCACCTCAGACCCGGAGCGGCTGCGCGCCATGCGCCAGGCGGCGGAGATGCAGCAAGGCCTGGGCGTGCCGGCCGCGGCCCTGGCGCCGCAGGAAATCGGCGCCCTGGTGCCAGGCATCCGCACCGACGACCTCGCCGGCGGCACCTTCTGCGCCTGGGACGGCTCCGCCAGCCCGACGGACGCGCTGGTGGCCCTGCTGCGGACGGCCAGGGCCCGCGGCCTTGACCTGCGCATGGGCACACCCGCCGAGCGCCTCCTGCGGTGTGGCGGCCAGGTGACCGGTCTCCGGGCGGGCGGCGAAGACCATCACGCCGACGCTGTGGTCGTGGCCGCTGGAGCTTGGTCGATTGGCTTCCTGGCCAGCGAGGGCATCCCAGTCCCCGTCGGCGCCTACCGCCGCCAGGTCTTCGTGATGACGCCACCGCCCGGGTTCCAGCACGCCATTCCCATGACGATCGACCAGGACACCGGCTGGTACGTCCACCCCGAGCGGAGCGGCATGCTCCTGTTCGGTGGCACCGACCACGACGACCGGCCCGGCATGGAGGAGGTCGTGGACTGGGACGGCCTGCCCCGCGTACTGGAGGGGGCCACGCGCCGCATCCCGGCCCTGGCGGAGGCCGGCCTGGTCCGGGGCTATGCCGGCGTGCGGGCGCTGACCCAGGACGACCTGCCGATCCTCGGCCGTGCCGAGGACGGCCTGTATCTGAGCGTCGGCTGGGGCGGGCATGGCTTCATGCACGCGCCAGGCGGCGCCATGGTGCTGGCGGACCTGATCCTCACGGGGGGGACCGAGCGCCTGGACGCCGCGGCCCTGGCCCCCGGCCACGGACGTGGATGACCTCGAGCGCTCCAAGTATTGGCTGCACCTGGGCATGCGGATGACCCGCCAGGCGCCCGGCGAGGCGGAGGTCACCCTCGACATCGGCCCAGAGCACACCCAGGCCCTGGGCGTCGTGCACGGCGGCGTCATCGCCTCCATGGCGGACGCGGCCATGGCCGTCGCCTTCTCGCAGCTGGCGCCGGGTGAGGGCATGAGCACCATCGACCTGAGCGTGCGGTTCATGCGCCCTGCCGTCAGCGGGCGCCTGGTGGCCACGGGCCGCGTGGTTCACACCACGCGCAGCCTCTATTTCGCCGAGGCCAGGGTGCTCTGCGGCGAAGAGGCCGTGGCCATCGCCCAGGCCACCTTCAAACGCTTCCCGAGATAGCCCTCACGCATTGACGACAATCGCCTGCAGCGGCTGGTCCTCGGTCCACGCCGTGTGCGCCACGCCGGCGGGCCAAAGCACCGCGTCACCAGCCCGCACCGCGCGGCTCTCCTCCCCGACGCGCACGAAGCCTGCCCCGCCCGTCACCAGGAAGACGATGTCGTTGCCGGCGCTGTGGGCGTCGATCTGGGCGTGTGGCTGCAAGTACATCGCCTCGACCTGGACGTGTGAATGGAGGAAGATCGGCAGGCCGCCCAGCCGCTCGACGAGGGTATCCCGCCGCGACTCCGGCCAGGCGCCGGCGTCCAGGGCGATGGGGACGCCA
>DATLTP010000291.1:0-21218 GCA_035533535.1 Bacillota bacterium
AGAAACCCCTGCATCCATTGAACCCGTGATGCATGGGAGAAACCCGTGCTTCCAGTGAACCGGTGATCCACCGGAGAAACCCCTGCATCCATTGAACCCGTGATGCACGGGAGAAACCCCTGCATCCATTGAACCCGTGATGCACGGGAGAAACCCGTGCGTCCATCAACCGGTGATGCACGGGAGAAACCCGTGCATCCATGACGGGGCTGCCGCAGGGCGGCCCCGGATGGACACTACTCCAACAGCACGTGGCCATCGTGGAACCGCGTCCCGTAGGGAGCCGAGATCTCCGCCAGCTGAGCCAGAATGCGGCGGCCGTCCTCCGGGCTGGCCAGGACGGGCGTGCCCCGCTCCGGCCGCTCCTGGGTGCGGCCGAGCACGATCGGGTGCAGATCCAGGGCCGTGAGCCGCCGCGCCTGAAACCGCGCCACCGCCACCACCGACTCCCAGTAAGCCGGGTCGGCGTGCATGCCGGACGGGCTGCCATCCCGCTGGAGGGCCCATGCGTCGGCCTTGTCCGCCGGCGTGCCCTCCGGCCCGATGCCTTCGCGCTCGTACATCTCCGCCGGGTAATGGGCCATCGTCTCGTACTGGAACAGGAAGTTGCCCAGGGAGTAGAAGATCGGCTTGCCGCGGTAGATTTCAATGGGCCGCAGCACGTGGGGGCCATGGCCCAGGAAGGCGTCGGCGCCCGCGTCGATGCAGCGGTGGGCCACCTCGACAAGGTAGTCGGCCACCGACGAGTCTTCGGTGTAGCCGGCCTGGCCGTGGTGGGCGTGCAGGCTGACGGCCACCAGCCCGGCCTGGCGGCGGGCGTCCCCGATCCAGCGCTCGATCTCCGCCATGTCACGGGGATGCGGCCGCGTGCGGACATGGGGGGACTCGCCCTCGGCGAAGCGCGCGCCGGCGAACGGCGTGATCCCCGGCCCCGGGTCGGGATAGATGCCAAGCCGCTGGCGCCAGCGGGTGCTGCCCGCCGTGCCGAGGGCCTCGTCAATCTCTTTCAGCATGGCCATGCGCCGGGGGTCGAGGACGTAGTCGGTCACCACACGCAGGGGGTTGATACCGGGGCGGCCCAGGGCATCGGGACGCGGGTCGGCGCCCAGCGCGCCCGGCGAGTAGCTGGAGGCGGCGGCCAGGAGGGCCACGCGGCCGCTCGGCGTCTCCAGGTAAGCCGGAGCGCGGGCCTCGCCCAGGGTGGCGCCGCCACCGGCGTGCACCAGCCCCCGCGACCGCAGGGCCTCCAGCGTGTCCATCAGGCCACGGAAGGTGTAGTCCACGGCGTGGTTGGTGGCGACGGCGAAGAGGTTCAGCCCGAGCCCGCGCAGCTCATCCAGCACCCAGGCGGGCGCGGACATGTTCAGGCCCGCGTCCGGCGCCGGGACCATTGGCGGCTGCGGCGTCGTGATCTCCAGGTTGGTGAAGGCGGCATCCGCGCCCCGCAGCAGGGCCGTCAGCCCGATGAAGGCGGGGTCGCGGACGGCCGTCAGGCGGCGGGTGATGATCGAGTCACCGGTGGCTGCCAGTGTCAGCATGGTTGGCTCACCGCCCCTTCAGCTTTCGCAGCACCAGATTGTCCCGCAGCCGGTCGGGCAGCCGCCGCAGCAGGGAGGTTGCCCGCCCGCGCCCGCCCGGGGCCACCAGGTAGCGTGTGCGGGGCTGCTCCGCCGTCAGGGCGTGCAGGACCGCGGCCGCCACCCGCGCGGGCGGCAGCCCCCGCTTGCCCTCGGCCATCACGGCCGCGCCCAGGCGCTCGAAGACGGCGCCATACAGGGCCTGCGCCTCGGGCGGGTAGCCCTTGGCCATCTCGGTTGCGGCCTCACCCGACTTGTCCCAGATCGGGGTGGCCACGGACCCGGGCTCGACGATGGCCACCCCGATGCCCCAGGGCGCCAGCTCCACGCGCAGGGCGTCGGTGATGGCTTCGAGGGCGAACTTCGAGGCCGAGTACGGCCCCATGAAGGGCAGCGAGACCAGGCCCGAGATCGAGCCCATGTTGACGATGCGGCCGCGGGCCTTGCGCAGCAGCGGCAGCAGGGCTTGGGTCACGGCGACCTGGCCGACCACGTTCACCTCAAACTGGCGGAGGAGCGCCTGGGGCGGCACGAACTCGAGGGGAGCCGCCACGGCGGTGCCAGCGTTGTTGACCAGCCCGTCCAGTCCGGACTCGCCGACGGCAGCGGCCACCTCCTCCCCCACGGCGCGCACCTGGGCGGGGTCCGTCACATCCAGACGAACTGCCCGCAGATGGGCGCTTGCCTCCTTGCGCAGCGCATCGCCGTCCATGTCGCGGCGCACGCCCGCAAAGACCATCCAGCCCTTTTGATCCAGCAGCAGGGCACAGGCCCGGCCGATGCCCGTCGAGGCGCCCGTCACGACCACGCTCCGCATGACGTCCGCTCCTTCCGCCGCCGCGTCGCCTTATGATGGGGGGGTTGGGGGTGCAGACTCGCCCGTGAGCAGGCGAAGCGCGGTCGGCCTCGTGGGAGTTCTGCTCCTCATCCTCTGGGGGCTCTTATACCGCTTCGCCGATGGCGTCACCTTCACGGCGGCGCTCACCCTCCACACCGCGCAGGTGGCCGTCCGCGACCTCACCACCACCGACCCCATGCAGGACATGTCCACCATGACCAACTACCCGTGGCTGGTCGGCCTCAGCGGCGCCTTCCAGATTGGCGTGTGGCTCAGCGCGGCCCTGATCATCTGGCGCAAGTGGACCGAGGTCGCCGACCGGCCGGCCCCGTGGGCGGCCCTCGCTTCGGGCGTGTGGGGGCTGTGGGTGGCGGCGGAGACCCTGTCCCGGCCCTGGGCCAAGGGCGGGCAGTGGATTCCCCCGGCCGCGTGGGCCCTGGCTGCCCTGGCCTTGGCCATCGGCGTTGGCGGCGCGTACAGCCTCATGCGGCTGGACCGATTCATGTTCGGCTCCGAATCGGATGGTAAGGGCAGGCGGTAGTTCATGCGCGTCCTGGTCGCCGGCGGCACCAAGTTCGTGGGGCGCCACCTGGTCGAGTTCCTCCTGGCCGATGGCCATGCGGTCACCCTCTTCCACAGGGGGCAGACCAACGCGGACCTGTTCCCGGAAGCTGCCCGCATCCTCGGCGACCGCGATGACCCGCCAGCCGAGCTCGGCTCGCGGGATTGGGACTGGGTGTTCGACGTCTCCTGCTACACCCCGCAGGCGGCGGAGCACCTGGTCCGGCTCGTCGGGCCCCGCACCGGCCGCTACGTCTTCTGCTCGACGGGCTCCGTGTACCGGCGGCAGGCCGTCGACACGCCGGAGGACTTCGAGCGCATTCCCACCACGCCGGAGAACCTGGACGGGCCGCAGGGGGTTGCCTACGGCGCGCGCAAGGCCGCGGCGGAGGACGTGGTCATGGGCCTGGGTCCGCAGCTGGGCATGGAGGCCACCATCGTGCGGCCCATGCTGGTATACGGGCCGTGGGATCCGACCGACCGCTTCGGCTGGTGGCTGCACCGCGTGCGCGCGGGCGCCGTCCTCGTGCCCGAGGGGCCGCAGGGCATGCTGCACCAAATCTACGTCAAGGACCTGGCCCGGATCTTCATCGCAGCGGCGAAGGCTGCGGGGGCAGCGGGCCGGACGTATAACGGTGCCGCCACGCGCCCGGTGGGGCTGATGGAGTGGATCGAGACGGCCAGCGCCGTGCTTGGCCAGCAGCCAACGGTGCGCACGGTGTCCCCGGCCACGCTCGAGGCCGCCGGGGTCACGGGCCTCCCCTGCTGGACCAAGGGCGACCCCTGGACCACCTCGACCCAGCGCATCCAGGCGGAGTTCGGGTTCACGTCCACCCCGTTCCGGCAGACCATCGCCGAGTGGTACGCCCACATGGAGGCCGAGGGCCGCCCGATCAAGGAGGCCATCGACCCGGCGATCCTCGAACGGCTGTTGGCGTGACGCGCCTGCACCGGAGCGAGGCGCGGGCGCACAGGGCCGGTTCCTGAGGGTGCGCACGCTTCCCCCATCCGCGGGGGTAAGGGATTGGGCCCTGCCACGGATCGGGGGATGGGCAGTGCGGCGCTGGCGCACGGGTCTGGGTGAGCCGTCACCGCTGATCAACGGCCCGACCCCGGCCTACCCCGAGGTCTCCGGCTGCTGCGGCAGGGCCCATGCGCGGCGGACGGCACAGCTCACGGCTGCCCCGGCTCCCCAGCGCGGCTCGCCGCCCGCGTGGGCCAGCAGGCAGCCGGCATCGCTGTCCAGGCGGTACAGGGTCCCGTCGCCCGTGAACCGGACATCGACGACCCGAGCCTGCAGCCCCCCGTCAACCGCGAGGTCCACCCATTCCGGCCGAACCATCAGCAGCGTCCCGCCCGGGAGCTCGGCGCTCCCGTCCGGCCGCAGCCCGCCGCGCACGAAACTGGCCAGTCCTGTGAGGGCAGCCACCGTCTGGGACGCCGGCCGCGCATAGACCTCGGCAGGCCCTGCCGCCTGCAGGATCCGGCCCGCCTCAAGGACCGCGACCACGTCCGCGACTGTGAACGCCTCGCTCGGGTCATGCGTGACGTAGACGCCGGCCGCTCCCGACCGCACCACCTCGTCGCGGATCTCGCCGGGCAGCTCCGTCCGCAGCCGCGCGTCGAGGTTGGCCGTTGGCTCGTCGCACAGCAGCACCCGCGGCTCGGCGATCAGGGCCCGGGCCAGACCCACCCGCTGCTGCTGGCCGCCCGAGAGCTGGTCCGGCCGGCGGCCGGCCAGGTCCCCCAGTCCAAGCCGCGCAAGCCACTGCTCGGCCCGCTCGCCAGCCTCGTGCCTCGGCGCGCCTCGGACAATCAGGGGGTAGGCGACGATCTGGTGGACCGTCATGTGCGGCCAGAGCGCATAGTCCTGGAAGACGACCCCCACGCGCCGCCGCTCTGGGGGGACGAAGGCACCGCCACCCGCCACCAGCCGCCCGTCCAATCGAATTTCGCCGGCCTCGATGGGGATGAACCCGGCAATCGCGTTGAGCAGCGTCGACTTGCCCGCGCCAGAGGCGCCAAGCAGCGCGACCACCCGCCCGGCCGCCACGTCGAGGTCCAGGTCGTGCAGCACGGCCCGCCCGCCGAGGTGCACGGCCACCCCCCGGCACTGCACCGCCGCCGGCGGAAGCTCGCTCACGAGGTGCCGGTCCAGACCGAAGCCCGCCGGCTGCCGACCAGCGGGATGGCGGCGAGGAGCGAGACAATGGCCAGCAGCACGGCCAGCGCGGCCGTGGTCCCAACGTCCCCGCCCTGGTCCGCCGACAGAACGGCCACGGCGATGGTCGTGCTTCCCGGCCCATAAAGCAGCGACGAGATGGTGAGCTCATGGAAGGCCTGCACGAAGGTGAGCAGGCCCGCGGCAGCGCAGGCCGGCGCCAGGGCTGGCCACCACCCCACCCACCAGGCCCGCAGCGGCCCGGCCCCCGCCGCCTGCGCCGCCCGCAGCCGCGACGGGCTGAGCCCGCCCAGGGCCGCGCCGATGGGCCGCTCCGCCAGGGTCCAGAAGCGGGCCACATAGGCCAGCCCGATGATCAGCAGCGTGCCGTGGAGCGGCTGGTTCCAGGCCAAGATCGCCGCGATGGCGATGACCGACCCCGGCAGGGCGAAGGGCAGCGCCACCAAAGTCTGCAGCCAGCGCCCGGCCGCGGACCGCCGCGCCAGCACGGCCAGCAGGCCACCCAGCACGCAGCAGGCGGCGGCCGCGGCCAGGGCGAGCGCGACGCTGTGGCCCAGGGCGACCACATTGTCGCCGGTCACAGCCGCCGCGAAGTGGACGAGCGACCAGTTCACGGGCAGCGGCGCCAGACCGTACGCGCGCGTTAGCGCGACTAGCACGGTCGCCAGCAGGGGCACCCCGGAGACCACGGCCACGTACAGCCACGCCATGGACAGCCCCCAACGCCCTGCCCTGCCCGTCCCCCGCACGGCGCCACCGTCCGGCGCCGCCGGGGTCTCGGCCAGACGCCCCAGCGCCGCGGCGGCCGGCGCGACGAGCAGGCAAAGCAGGAGCGCCTGGGCGATCGCGGCCGCAAAGCTGGCGCGGTCGGCGCTGAAGGAGAGGTCGGCGTAGATGGCCGTGGTCAACGTTGAGAAGTGGCCCGGCATGCCAACGACAGCCGGGATCCCGAAGTCGCTGGCGGCACCGACGGCGGCGAGGACGGCCCCGGCCGCCAGCGCCGGCCGCAGCAGCGGCAGCGTGACTGTCGTGAACACCTTCCGCGCATCGGCACCACTTGCGCGCGCCGCCTCTTCGAGGCGCCGCGTCCGTCCGGCCAGCAGCGCCGCGCTGACGGTTGCGAATGGGAACGGGACGGCGTTGACCGCGAGCAGCAGGATCACGCCCACGGGTCCGAAGAGCCCAGGCAGCACGAACCCGGTGAGATGGTCGGTCAGCCCAGCCGCCCCGTAGGCCTGCACCCAAGCGAAGGCGCTGACAAAGGGCGGCACGATCAGGGGCAGGAGCACGCCAAGACGCAGGGCTGGTCCCGCCCGCTGGCAAACCAGGGCGAGGGCCAAGCCAAGGGCCACGGCCAATGGGGTGCTGATGGCCACGGCCACGAGGGTGTGCAGCAGCGGCGACGTGGATGCGACCACGCCCCCCAGGCTGGCGGCCGGCGCATCCACGGCCTGCCAGACCAGCCGGCCCAGGGGAAACGCCACAACGGCGGCGGCACAGGCGATGCACACGACCCATACCAGCAGCTGGGGCACGCGATAGGTGAGGATCCCCGCCCGCCGCGGCACCCGGGACGCTGCGGTCGCCACACCCTGCATGTCCCCATAGTAATCGGTCCAGGTTATCGTCCGGTTAACAAGCTCTAAATGTCCAAACCTGTCGACTTCCTGTACCGTACGTCGTTGGGGGGTGCGGTGCACGTGTTGACTCGGCGTCAATTGCTCCAGCGTGGAGCCTATTCGGTCGCGGCCTTCGGTTTGGTGGCCGCCGGCTGTGGAAGCGCGGCGGCGCCGGCGGCCTCGGGCGGCAGTTCGTCCGCGGGGACTGCCAGTGCGGCAGCGAGCAGCAGCGCCGCCCTGAGCGGCAAGCTGACCGTGTACGCGGCCCTGACGGCCGCCAACGGCAAAGCCCTGCAGGACGCCTTCCAGCAGGTGGAGCCCGGGGTGCAGGTGTCCATCCTGACCAGCGGGTCGGGTGCCCTGCTCAGCCGGGTGGAGGCCGAGCGCAAGGCGGGCGGCGTGAACGCCGACGTCCTCATGCTGGCCGACCCGACGGCCGTCGCCGGCCTCGACAGCGAGGGCGTCCTCTCCCACACGCTGCCCTCCGCGGCGTCCTCCCTGCCTGACAGCATGCGCGGCCCGGCCTGGTTCGCGCCGTTCTCCTTCAACAATGTCATCCTGGCGCACAAGGGAATGACGCAGCCCGAGCCCAAGGACTGGTCCGACCTGACACAGGACGCCTACAAGGGCAAGATCGAGATCGGCAACCCCGGCTACTCCGGCACGACGCTCGCCATGGTCGGCGCGCTCTCGGCCAAGCTCGGCTGGTCATACTTCACCAGCCTGCAGAAGCAGGGCGCAACGGTCGTGCAGAGCACGAACACCGTGGGCACGGACTGCGCGTCGGGCGCCAAGCTGGTCGGCATCAGCCTCGACTCCGTCGGGACGCCGTTGGTGGAGCAGGGCTCTCCGGTCGACATGATCTGGCCGAGCAGCGGCACGATCAACGTGCCGGCCCCGACCGCCCTGATCAAGGGCAAGGAAAGCGACCTGACCCAGGCGTTCCTGGCGTGGCTCTTGACGGCCCCGGCACAGTCCGTGTTCAGCAAGAGCGGACTGGCCACGGGCACGCCGACGCACACCCAGCTGCCGGTCGACTGGCCGAGCCTGGTGACCGGGCGTGACAACATCATCAAGCAGTTCAACCAGATCTTCGGGCAGTAGCGGGCAGAGCCCGCCACTGCCCATTCCGGGCCAAAATGTGGGCGCCGACCTCGGGGGCCCGGGCGCAGGCCTCGATCTCGGCCGCCAGAAGGGCAGCCCATCCCTGGTCCTGCAGGCCAGCCAACCGGTCAGCGGGAAGCGTCAGCAGGAGCCGTCGACCCCGGCCAGGGTCATGAAGTGGGCGGGGTGGGGCGCCAGTGCGCAGCACCTCAAGCAGGTCGTCACCGCCCACCAGGCCGCCCTCCGCATGCATGGCCGTTGAACGGCGCCCGACACGCTCATGACCGAGCCCACGACGACTCAACCGGGGCCCGTCACCCGCCGGGCCAGGGCCTGCGCCGCCAAGTCGGTCATGTCGTTCAGGGAGCCGTCGAGGCAAAGTGCTGCATCGAACGAGGCGTCCGCCAGAAACGGCAAGCGGACATAACTGGCGCGGTGAAAGCCTCCCCCCCAACTCCGGCCAGGCGATCCTGAGATTCGCTCAGCACCTCCAGCGTCATCCGGCAGCCGCGCCCCGCCAGGAACAAGGCAAAGCGGCCGGGCCCGCTGCCTGCATCCAGGACGCGGGAACCGGCCGCCACATGCTCAGCCAGGAACGCCTTGATCACATGGGCCTGGATCCGCCCGAGGGGCCGCTCGAACGGCGCCCACTCCGGGCGGATCTCCTCTTCTACCCCACCTGAGCCAGGCACGCCTCCACCACCGCGGCGGCCTCACGCAGCGCCGCGTTCACGGCATTGCGCCCCCGCACCAGGTCGACGGCAAGGAACTTCGCCTCGTCGCTGGCCGGATCAAGCCCCACCAGCGACTTCGCCGCCCTCAGCGCCGGCAGAAAGCCCGTCTCAAGGGCCGGATCGTGGGCGAACGGCCCCGCCGCCGTGTATCCGACTGGGATCAGCGCGTGGCCCAGGGCCTGGTAGCAGGCGTTGATGGCCGCCGGCGACCGGCCGCCGCGCGCCGCCTCCTGCAGCCGCTGGCAGAGGCCCTCCAGCCGCCGGGCGGCCGCCACGGTGCCGCTCAGGTCGACGACAGGCTGGCCCGCCAGGGCCTCCAGGCTGCCGCGCAGGTCCGCCGCGCTCGCCGCATAGTCCAGCGGCAGCACGGCCTCCTCGCAGAGCCGCCCGATTACCCGGACGAAGACCTTCGCATCGCGCACCAGCCGGGCGGAGTCGAGCTTGTCCAGCGTGTCGTGGGGGGTGTGCCACCACCAGCCCAGGCTGTGATCCTTCTGCCGGGAGACCGACCCCAGGACCGAAGGGATGCCGAGGCCCCAGAAGGACTGGTCGGAGTTGCGCCCGACCCGGTGGGCGTCAAGCCTTGCGTCCGCCACCTCACGCACGGCGTCCACGGCCAGCTGCGCCGCCTCCGGCATGGAGTTCGTGCCGAAGTCGTCGGCGTCGATGCCGCCCACGGAATCGATGTTCACGTGGATCACGCAGCCCCTGCGCAGGTCGAACCAGTTGTGATCTGCGTACCAGGCTGAGGACGAATACCGGCCGTGGGAGTGGCCGGACCAGAACGCGAGTCGGAGAGCGCGGCGCATGGCGCTGCGCTCACCAGCCATCAGGCGCGCGACCTCGAGCATCGTGGCGTTGGCGCTGCCGTTGTCCATCGCGCCCAGGTACCAGCTGTCCAGGTGACCCGAGAAGAGGACGTACTTCCCGGCCTCGGCCTCCGGATGGCCAGCCGCGAGGTCTGCGATGACGATCGGCGTCTTGGTCCAACCGGTTGTGACCTCAGTGGTGAAGTGGACGTCCACGCGCCCGGCCTGGCACATGGCGCGCAGGGCCTCGCCGTCGGCCTGGTGCACGGACAGCAGGTGGACCTGCGGCAGGTTGCCCGCCGTCGTCGCGGAGGGGTTGCCCCAAACCGGCGAGCAGCACATCTCGTGGGCGTGGCGGCCGCTGATGCAGATGACGCCGAGGGCCCCGGCCCTGGTGGCGTTCACGGCATGCTGGGGCGTGGCCCGGCCCTCGACCAGGGCCACCCTGCCCCTGGCACTGGCCGCTTCGTAGTCGGCCAGCGAGCCCTTGCCGGCGTACACCAGCTCGCCCGTCACGCCGCCCGGTGGCGTGGAGATCCCCATCGAGTGCGTGATGCAGAAGAGCTCCTGAGCCTTGGGGCTGGTGATCCGCAGGCTTGCCGCGCCCGGCAGGCTGATGTACGCGTCGTGCATGACGATGCGCGAGTCGTAGCCAAAGCCCTTCAGTTGCTCGTCAACGTATTCCGCGGCCCTGCGCTCGTCCTCACTGCCCGAGAGGCGTGTCCACTGGGCAATCGCCGTGTTGAAGCGGGTGAGGTTCTCAGCCGAGACGGCGCCTAGCTCGACCATGCTGCTTCCTCCTATTCCGCGACGAACTTGCGGGCCCCGCGGCTGCCCGCCGGCGGGTTGTTGCGGAAGATGGTCCAGGCGACCTCGCCGACGTAGATGGCGCCGTGCGAGTCGCCGGCCACGCCGTGGGCCGCCTTGAGGTCGCCCTCGCCAAAAGCGCCGCGGGGCCGGCCATCGCGGTCGAAGATGCTGACCCGGGCTGGCTGGGCTTCGCCGTTGCCAAGCTCGGAGACGAAGAACTGGCCACTCGGGTCGATGTAGATATCGGTCGGCCGGCGCAGGCCGCCCCACTGCGTCTGGAAGTTGCCGTCGGCGCTGAAGACCTGGACCCGGTCATTCTGGCGGTCGGCGACGTAGACCCGCCCATCAGCACCGACGGCCACGCCATGCGGCAGGTTGAACTGGCCAGGCTCGGTTCCGGGCTCGCCCCAGGAGAACTTCAGACGGCCGTCCGCCGTAAAGCAGTGGACCCGAGCGTTGCCGTATCCGTCGCTGGCATAGAGGTCGCCGCTGCTGGCCACGGCCAGGTCTGTGGGGTAGTTGAAGGGCCCCGCCCCCCGCTTGACGGTCCGGTAGTCGTTCTTGATCGCGCCGGTGTCCGACGGCCGGCCCGGCGTGCCAAGGGTCATCATCAGCCGGCCCTCGGCGTTGGTCTTTTGGATGGCATGGCCGGCGTCGTCCGCGAAGTAGAGGGCCCCGTCAGGCCCAGCGGAGACGGCGTGCGGGCGAGTGAAGCGGCCCTCGCCCCAGAACCCGCGCATGGCCCCAGAGGCGTCCAGGGCGATCACGGGCTTGGTATACCGGGCGAAAAGGAAGACCCGGTCCTGGCCATCGACCGCGACCCCCGGGACGTCGTGCAGCTCCCAGCCGTCGGGAAGTTGGGGCCAATCGGGAACCAGGCGGTACGAAGCCATCGCGGGACACCCCCCGGGGGCGCGACTTCTCCCTCCCCTGCCCCAACCCTGCTCCAATGCGGTCAAGCCCGCTCGACAGGCAGCGACCTGCTATGATCTTGGCATCCGGAATTGCCGCCAGGAGGGATGCGTGTGTCCAAGGAGAGCCGTTCGAGCGCCGCGGACGGCGCCTTGCTCCTGATCCGGATCGCAGCGGGTCTGGTTTTCATCGTCTACGGACTCGGTAAGGTCGGCAACTTCGCCGGAATCATCAAGACGTGGCATGCCCTGCACCTGCCCGCCGGCTCGGTGATGGGCCCGATCCAGGGCATCGTCGAGTTCGTTGGCGGCATCTTCCTCGTGGCCGGACTCTTCACGCGCGTCTGCGGCGCCCTGCTTGCCCTGGACATGGTGGGCGCGCTGCTGATCGTGCGCATTCCCCATTCCCACTTCCAGGGCGGCTACGCCCTGGAGTGGCAGGCCCTCATGATCGCCATCGCCCTGGCCATCGCCGGGGCGGGCGCCTTCTCCATCGACCGGGCCATGTCCGGCGGACGGCGCTCGACCCGCAGATCCGTCGCCGGGTAGGTAAAGAGAGCCCCGGATCCTGGGGGGTCCGGGGCTTCTCCTTTTTCGAGGGGGGTTCCGCAATGCCGCACGAGTCAATGGCCACCCGGTTCGGACTCCGTCCGATCGCCTACGGCCGGCGGGGGATGGTGGCGACCGCCAACCCACTGGCATCCTTGGCAGGTGTGCGGATGCTGGCGAGGGGCGGCAATGCCGTTGACGCCATCGTCGCGGCCGCGGCGGCCATCGGCGTGGTGGAGCCGTACATGTCCTCCCTGGCCGGCTGCGGCACGGCCATGGTGACCCCAGCCGGGGGGAGGCCGCGGGCCCTGGTGTTTTTGGGCGTCGCGCCGTCCGGCGCGACGTCGGACCGGTTCCACGGCGAGCCGCCCGACCACGGCTACCTCTCGCCGGCCGTGCCGGGAAACCTCGCGGGGTGGACGCGCCTGCTGGCCGAATACGGAAGCCTGCCCCTGGCCGAGGTCCTGCAGCCCGCCATCGAGCTCGCGGACGGCGGCATTCCGGTGACGCCCTTCGACGGGTTGGAAATGGAGAACAGCCCGGAACGGTTCACGCCGGAGGCCGCGGCCAATTACCTGCACGACGGCCGGGTGCCGGAGGTGGGCGCCATCCTGCGCCAGCCGGACCTCGCGGCGACGTTCCGGGCCATCGGATCCGAAGGGGCGGGCCACCTGTACGGCGGTCCGCTGGGCGAGCGCATCGCCCGCCTGATGCGGGAGCGCGGCGGCCTGATCACGGAGGCCGACCTGCGGGCCTATCCCGAGCGGGTGCGCTGGGTTGAGCCGCTCTCGGTTGGATACCGCGGGGTGACCGTGTACGCGCCGCCGCCGCCGACCAGCGCGGTGCAGGTGCTGGAAACGCTGCGGATCTTGGACGGGTTTGAGCTGGGTCCGCACCTCGGCCCCCAGCACATCGGCCTGGTGGCCGAGGCCGTGCGCCTGGCCAGGGTAGACACCGACCGGTACGTGGGCGATGGCGTGCCGTCGATGGCCGAGCACGTGCTCTCGGCGGCCCATGTGGAGGAGCTGCGGGCGCAGGTCCGGCGGCCGGCGACGGGCGGCGGCGCCTTTACCGACGGCGATTCGGGCGCGGGCTACGGCTCAACCACGCACTTGGCTGCGGCGGACGCAAGCGGCTTGGCGGTGAACATCACCCACAGCCTGGGCAGCGTCTTCGGCAGCGGCGTGGTGGTTCCGGAAACGGGCGTCTGCCTGAACAACGCCATGCGCTGGTTCTCCGTGAAGCCGGGGCACCCCAACGAAATGGCCCCAGGCAAGATGCACGAGTGGCCCATCGCACCCCTGCACCTGCACCGCGATGGCGCGTTCTGGGCGACTGTCGGGACGCCGGGCTCCTTCGGGATCCTGGCCACCACGACCCAAGTTGTCGTGAACCTGGTCGACTACGGCCTCAACGTGCAGGACGCCGTGGGCGCGCCCCGGTTCCGTTGGGCTGACGATGTGGGCGACCAACTGCCCGCCGAGCGCATCGTGATGGAGTCGCGCTTCCCCGAGGAGACGCGGCAGGCGATGGCTGGGCGAGGGTACACGGTCGAGCCGCTGGGTGCCTGGTCGATGCGGGTGGGCGGGTGCCAGGCCATCGTGCGCGATCCGGCGAGCGGCTGGCTGGCTGGGGCGGGGGATCCGAGGCGGAACGGGTATGCGATTGGGTGGTGAGGCGGGCACCCGCCTCACCACGCCCGCCTAGACGTCCAGCCCCGCCGGGTGCGCATCGCCCACGATCCCGAGCGCGATGCCGTGCTCAAGCAGCGCCTTCAGCGAGGCCAGCAGGAACGTGAAGCCCTGCGTGGAGTCGAGGGCCCCGGCCACGTTATCGCCCCAGCCCGTCTCAGTTGCTTGAACGTAGGTGTGATCCTTCCAGGGGACGAACCGAAACTCAACGGTCCTCCCCCAGTTGAAGCGCACGCGCCGGTCCGGCTCGACCTCGAGCACATGAACCTGGGCCGAAGCGCCATACATCTCCCACGTCCACGTCAGCTCGGCGCCCGCCGTCATCGGACCGCTGCTCTTCGTGTACCAGATCCTCGTCGTCACGGCTGGGTCGACGATGGCCTGGAACACCTCGTGCGGCGGCCGGCGGATCAGGAGGCCCACCTTGACGTCTGGCATGTCGCACGCCCTCCGTTCTGCGCCGGTCCCGGGGCGCGGCCAGCTCTTCCAGCCATGGCGCCGGCTCGTCCAAGGTTCGGGACGCACCCGGCACAGCACCTCCCGCCCGGCGCGGCCGGCGGACACCAGGGCGGCGCGCTCCCAGGACGCCCTGGTGCTGCGTCAGGGCGGGCGCCACATGGGCAACCTGCGCCGCCCGGACGGGACAGGCGTTGCACCGGGTTGGGCACCCACCGCCAATCCGGTGCACCCGGCTGCGCACCCGCCGCCTATCCGTTGCACCCGGCTGCGCACCCGCCGCCTATCCGTTGCACCCAGCTGCGCGCCCGCCGCCTATCCGTTGCACCCGGCTGCGCACCCGCCGCCTATCCGTTGCACCCGGCTGCGCACCCGCCGCCAATCCAGTGCACCCGGTTGCGCGCCCGCCGCCGATCCGGTGGCGCGGCGCGCCGGGGGGCAGGCCGTCCCCCTGTCGGAATCCGCCTCCCTGACCCCCGCAGGGACTGGCCCACGAGATCCCGAAGGCGGCCCCCCACAAGAGGGGGTCAGATCCGCATGCGCCGCGTGACATCCCAGGACCTGTTCCGCCTGCAGGTGGTCAGCGACCCACAGCCCCGCGCCGGCGGGGTCGCCTACGTCGTGAGCTGGCTCGAGGCCCAGGCCGACGAGCGCCGCTCGCGGATCTGGCTTCACGGCCGCCCCCTGACCGCCGGGCCCTTCGACCTGGCGCCCCGCTGGTCCCCGGACGGCGCCCGCCTGGCCTTCCTGCGCTCGCCCGACGGCAAGAACCACCAGGTCCACATCCTGCCGGCCGGCGGCGGCGAGGCCGCCTGCGTCAGCCACGACCTGAAGGGCGCCATGGACCTCCGCTGGTCCCCCGACGGCAGGCGCCTCGCCGTCCTGGCCCACGGCCGCGAGCCCTCCCCCGCCACGCAGGCCCTGCGCGCCGCCCTCGACCCGGACGGCGACGCCGACCGCCTCTCCGAGCGCCAACCTGACACCCAGCTGCGCGTGACCGACCGCCTGGTCTATCGGAACGACGGCCTCGGCTACTCCGACGACCGCCACCGCCACGTATGGCTCCTCGATATCGAGTCCGGCAACGCCACGCAGCTCACCAGCGGGTCCTGGGACGTCGACGGCTTCGACTGGCACCCCGACGGCCGCCGCATCGCGCTGATCAGGAACGGCGAGGATGGCGCCACTTCCGATGACGCCATCGAGGTCGACGCCGACACTGGCGCGACCCGCCACCTGACCACCTGCGCCGGCGGCATCTCGGCCCTGGCCTGGTCGCCGGACGGCCGCCGCCTGGCCCTGTTCGGCTCCGACGGCCGCCATGGCCACGCGACCCAGTCGGCCCTGTTCCTCCACGACGGTCAAAACACCGCGAACGTCACGCAGGCCTTCGACCGCGCGGTGGGCAGCGCCCTCTTCGGCGACGCGCGCACCATGGGCCTTCCCACGCGCCCCCAATGGAAAGGCGACCAGGTCGTGTTCACCGCCATCGCCGACGGCAACGTGCTGCTGCTCGCCTGCGACCTGGACGGCCGCATCGAACGCCTGCCCCTGCCCACCGAGACGGGCGCCGCCTCCGAGCCCGCCGTCGGCCCGGACGGCAGCCTGTACTTCCTCTGGGAAGATCCCCAGCACCCAGCCGACATCTGGTGCGGGATGACCCGGGTCACCTCGCTGAACGACGAGGTGCTCAAGGGCCTCGACCTCGGCCCCCGCGAGCGCATCGCCTTCGCTGCCCCCGACGGCCTCGCCATCGAGGGCTGGCTCACGCTCCCGCCCGCCTTCGACGCCGCCAAGCGCTACCCGCTCGTCCTCTACGTCCACGGCGGCCCCCACGGCAGCTTCGGCAACAGCTTCAGCCACGAGTGGCACCTGCGCGCCGCCGCCGACCGCCTGGTCCTGGCCATCAACCCACGCGGCAGCGGCGGCTACGGCCAGGCCTTCGTCAAGGCCTGCGTCGGGGATTGGGGCGGCAACGACTACCTGGACCTGATGGCGGGCCTGGACGCCGTCATCGCCCGCGGCTATGTCGACTCCAGCCGCCTGGCCGTCACCGGCATCTCGTACGGCGGCTTCATGACCGACTGGATCATCACCCACACCAGCCGCTTCAGGACCGCCATCACGGAGATGTGCGTCAGCAACCTGGTCAGCTTTTACGGCACGAGCGACATCGGCACGCACTTCGCCGAGTTCGAGGCTCAGGGCACGCCGTGGGAGGGCGTCGAGAATCTCTGGAACCACTCGCCGATGAAGTATGTCGGCAACTGCACGACCCCCACCCTGGTCATCCACGGCGAGAGCGACTACCGCTGCCCCATCGAGCAGGGTGAGCAGTTCTATGCCAGCCTGCGCCGCCGCGGGGTGGAGGCCGCCCTGATCCGCGTCCCCGGCGCCAGCCACGTCTTCAGCCTCATCGGCAAGCCAAGCCAGCGGGTGGGCCGGCTGCGGGCCATGGAGGCCTGGCTCCGCGACCACGGCGTGTAGGAGGGACCCCTCATGGATAAGCCCGCCCCCGAGATCCTGAGAAGCCGCGTGAGTCGCACAAAGGCGGCCCTCGACCCGAGCCTGGATGGCCTGCTGGTGACCTCCGCCGCCCACAAGGGCTGGTTGTCGGGCTTCACCACGGGCGTGTTCATCGCCCCGGGCGGCAGCATTCTGCTGACCCGGCACGGCGACTTCTACGAGACGAGCGACGTCGACAAGGAGGAGTGCGCGGCCGAGGTCCCGCACCTGCAGGTGGTCGGGTACGACTGGCGCACGGAGAAGCACGACGAGCGCCTGGCCCGGCTGATCGGCGAGGCCGGCTGCCGCCGGGTGGGCGTCGAGGCGGCGCAGATCAGCGCCGAGCGCCTTGCGGCGCTGCGGCGATCGCTCGCGCCGAATGGGGTGGACGTCGTGGAGGTTGGCCCCGTGGTCGACCCCCTCCGCGAGGTGAAGGACGAGTGGGAAGTGACGCAGATCCGCGCGGCCAACCGCGCCTCCGCCGAGGCCTTCACCGCCATCCTGCCGCTTTGCCGCCCCGGGGCCACCGAGTGGGCCATCTCCGCCGCTTTGGAGAACGAGCTGCGGCTGCGCGGGCACGGGTCGGCCAAGCTCGCCTTCCAGTCGATCGTCGCTTCGGGGCCGCGCAGCTCCCTGCCCCACGCCTGCGTGACGGACCGCGCCTTTGCAGCCGGAGACCTCGTCACCTTTGACTTTGGCGCCACGTGGAACGGCTACTGCGCCGATGTCACGCGCACGATCTGCATCGGGCGGGCAAGCGCGGATCAGCGCGCCCTACACGAATCGGTGGTGGCGGGCCTCCACGCCGGCATCGCGGCCATCGCTGGCGGGCTGGGCTTCGCCCCCTGCTCCGAGGCGGCCTTCGCCCCCATCCGCGCCGCCGGCTTCGGCGATCACCTGGCGCACGGCCTCGGGCACGGCATCGGCCTGGAGATCCACGAGGACCCGCGCCTCGACCCGAAGAGCGAGCGCACCTTCACGCCCGGCATGATCGTCACCGTCGAGCCCGGCGCCTACATCGCCGGCTGGGGCGGCGTCCGCGTCGAGGACGACGTGCTGGTGACGGCCGGCGGCCGCGAGGTGCTCACCACCTGCGGGGCGCGCGAGCTGGTGGAGGTCTGATCTGGGGCGCTCGGCCTGGACCACCACGAAGGCGCCCTGGCCGTGGCCGGGGCGGCTGGGCTGCAGAGCCTGGACCTCGCGCAGGGGGGTGAAGATGGTCTGCCGGAAGCGCAGCTTCCGGAACCCGGCGCGGGTCAGGCGCTCGGCCACCTCTGCCGTGGAGAAGAATGTCGCCTCCCCGTAGAACACGTTCGTTGCGCGGGATGCTGCGTAGGCGCACCCGAGGGGGCTGTCGCGGTCCACGAAGCCGACCACCAGGTGGCCGCCGGGCCGCAGCACGCGCCGCGCCTCGCGCAGGGCCGCGGCGATGTCGTCCAAAAAGCAGATGACGGTCACCATGAGGACCACGTCGAAGCTGGCGTCCGGGTAGGGCAGCGCCTCGGCGACGCCGTCCACTGCCGCCACGCCCCGCCTGCGGGCCAGCCGGCGCATGGCGGCCGCGGGCTCCACGCCCAGCCCGATGCTCAGGGGCGCGGCGAAGCGCCCCGTGCCGACCCCGACCTCCAGGGCCCGGCCCGGGGGCAGCAGGCTGCGCACCGCCTCCACCTCCGAGGCGTAGGCGAGGCGGTGGCGGTCGAACCAGGCCTCGTAGCGGGCCGCGTGCGCTTGAAACGGTGCCGTCCTGGTCACGGCTCAGACCACCCGTCGGGCTGCAGCGGCCTTCAGCCGCTGCGCATCGGCAACTCAAGTCAAGCACGGCGGGCAGCCCGCGCCCACGCCCATTCGGTCAGGCCTGGCGGCGCAGTGGCCACGGCCTGCTGCAGGGGCCGGCAGGAGCCCGCCCGCGGATGCGGAACGCGGCCACCGGGGGGTTGAGAGCATGGCCAGGCAGATCGCGCTGACCTTCGACTTCGACGGCGAGTCCACCGTCTATTACCGGCGGAAGGACTTCGACAACCAGGCCCCGGCCCTGGACACGGGGCTGCGCCAGTTCGGGCCGCTGGTGGGCATGGACCGCATCCTGGACATGGCCAAGCAGGTTGACATCCCGCTCACCGTCTACGTGCCGGGGCGCATCGTGGACAAGTACCCGGACAACTGCCGGCGGATCGTGGCCGCGGGCCACGAGATCGCCCTGCACGGCTACGACCATGAGCGCTGGGGCGAGCTGTCGGCCGAGGAAGAAGTCGATGTGATGCGCCGCTCCGTCGCCTCGATGAGCAAGATCGCGCCCGCCCCCTACGGCTTCCGCTCACCGGCCTGGGCGCTGAACGACCGCAGCCTCGACATCCTGATCGACCTCGGCGTGGCGTACGACTCCTCCCTGATGCAGAAGGACACGACCTACCTCGTGCAGACCCCGAACGGGCGCACGCTGCCGGAGGTCCCGGTGCACTGGAGCCTGGACGACTGGCCGTACTACGGGTTCATCCCGGGTTCGGGCCGCACGACGGGTCCCGTGGCGCCCAGCGTCCTGATGCAGCTGTGGTACGAGGAGGCCACCGGCATCCTGGAGTACGGCGGCCAGCCGGTGCTCACGTGCCACCCGCAGATCAGCGGCCGGGCCGGGCGGGTGATCGCCCTGCGCGGGCTGGTGAACCGCTTCAAGGCCGAGGGCGTGGAGTTCGTCACCATGAAGGCGCTGGCTGCGCAGGCGACGGGTGAGCCCGTGCGGTTCCCGTTGAAGTGGTGAGGGCTCACCCCCGGGCCTGGGCTTCTGCCACGGCCGCGAGCAGCTCTGGCGAGCGTTCGCCCTGGAAGATGCGGTCGTACGCCTCGCCCTCGCTGACGCCGTGCAGGCGCCGCACCTCGGCCAGCGCGGCCCGCCAGACGGTGAAGAAGCGGCCCCAATTGGGCTGGCGGCCGTCCGTGTCGACGGTGCCGTACTCCTGCGCCAGATCCCACGTGGAGAGCGATTTTCCCGCGTGGCGGCCGACCTGCGGGTCGGCCGCCAGGGCGGCCACCGTGCGCCCGATGAAGTAAGGCGTCTCCGACGCGGCGAAGTCGGGGTGCTGGGCAATGGCGTCGCGCCAATTGGCCTCGGTGACCCCGAAATCCTCCAGCATGGCCTCCGAGCGCAGGAACCCCGGCGTGAGGGCCAGGGCGGTGACGCCGGTACCTGCAAGGTCGCCGGCCATGGCCACCGCCAGATGAATGGTCGAGATCTTGGCCAGGCTGTAGAAGAGCTCGCCCCGGTAGCCGTAGCCCACCCCATCCGTGATCTCGATCACCAGCCCGGACCTCCGCGCCACCATCGGCGGTACACCGTAGCGCGACGTGATGATGTGCGAGTGAACGGCCCGCTGCTGCATCTGCAGACCCGGCGTTAGGTCCATGGTCCAGAACGGCTTGAACCACTGAGACAACTCGTCCCCGCCCCAAACGTCGTTCACCAGCACATCCAGCGGCGGGAGCCCGGCGAACAGGGCCGCGACCTCGGCCTCCACCGTGTGGTCCACCCGCAGGGCAATGCCCCGGCCGCCGCATGCCGTCACCATCTCCGCCGTCTCCGCGATGGTCTCGGGGCGGCCCTGGGTGGCCGGCCGACCCCGCACGCTGCGCCCCGTGCAGTAGACCGTCGCCCCGAGCTCGCCCAGGCTGACGGCGATGGCGCGTCCCGCGCCGCGGGTGGCGCCGGCCACGAGGGCAATCACACCGTCAGCACGATCTTTCCGAAGAAGTCCCTGTCCTGCATCATGTGCAGTCCCTTGTGGATTTCCGCAAGGGGCAGACGCGCGTGGATGACGGGCGCTAAGCGCCCGTCACAAATGCAGCGCAGGACGCTCACGAAGTCCGTGCGGTTGCCCTTGGGCGCGCCCAAGATCTGGCGGTGGCTCTGATAGATCTCGCGGATGGAGATGTCCGGGTTGTCGCCGGACGTCGCCCCGCAGATGGCCATGCGGCCGAACATGCGCAGGGCGTTGATGCTGCGCCGCCACGTCTCCGCGCCGATGGGGTCCAGCACCACGTCGACGCCGCGCCCGCCCGTGATCCGGCGCGCGGCCTCCAGGAAATCTTCGCGGGTGTGGTCGACGGCGTGGTCCGCCCCGACCTCCAGGGCCCGCTGGCACTTCCACTCCCCGCCGACGACGGCGATGACCCGGCAGCCGGCGAGCCGGGCGATCTGGATGGCGGCGCTGCCCACGCCGCCCGAGGCGCCCAGGATGAGGACCGTCTCCCCCGGCTGCGCGCGGGCGGCCGTGATCAGCATCCGCCAGGCCGTGTTGTACCCGCTGCCGGCGCAGGCGACCAGGGCTCCGTCGACTCCGTCCGGCACGCGCTCCAAGGTCTTACTCTCCACCACGGTGTACTCCGCGTGGGCGCCCCAGATCTGCTCGCCCAGCAGCCCGTAGTGCACGCAGGCCGTCTGCTCGCCCCCTACGCAGTACTCGCACTCGCCGCAGTAGAGGGCGCCGAAGCCCGTGACGCGGTCGCCGGGCGCCCAGCCCCGCACACCGGGCCCCAGGGCGGCCACCTCGCCCATGAACTCGCCGCCGTTGATGTGCGGCAGGGGCGGACGCGGCCGGATGCCCGGTCCGCTCATGCCCCGGAGGGCGAAGACGTCCTTGCGGTTCAGGGTTGTGAAGCGGACCCGCACCAGGACCTCGCCCGGCCCGGGCACCGGCGTGGGCACCTCGCGGACCTGAAAGGCCTCCTCAATAGTGCCGTAACCCACCTGCAGCGCGGCGATCATGACGTAGCCTCCTTCTCTGGGATGAACAGGCCCATACCGAGCGGCGGCAGGGTGAAGGCCGCCGACCACGGGCGCCCGTGGGCCTGCACGGCCTCGGCCTGAACGCGGCCGAGGTT